>JBMZPN010000146.1:0-4295 GCA_049620845.1 Puniceispirillum sp. (SeqCode) | reverse complement strand
GCAGAATGCGCGCATCAATTTCGGCGCGCATGGCCAGTTTCGATGCTGGCTTTGCAGATACCGAACCAGTGACAAAGTTCCGGCCAAAGCCGCTGGCACCATCAGCCGCGACAAGGGCGTCGCATGTCAGCAAATCGCCCGATGCCAGCACTAATGTGACCACATCATCAGTATCGGTCAGGCTGGCAAGCTTGTCGTCAATAAAGGTGATTTCGGGCTGGCGGGTCGCGACATCATGCAAGACTGTCAGCAGGTCATTACGTCCCAATGATGCATAATGCCTGTCGAGGCTAAGCCGCGTGATCGTGGCGGCGCTTTCAAGTGCGCGCACGCAGATCGTATCAAGGCGCAAAGCCAGACTTTCAAGCGCTTCATCAAGCCCCAGATTACACAGAGCCTGCCAGCCATTCGGGGCAATCTGAATCCCGCCCTGTAAAGGCCGCGGGGGCTTGCCGCCTGTCAGCAAGGAGACGGCATGGCCACTTCGGGCAATTGCTATCGCAACGCTATATCCGGCAATGCCACCACCGCTAACCGCTATCATTCCATGCCTCATTAAAAAACCGACCACACTATAAGGCGTGGTCGGCTTATATGTCTAAGGTTAAAGATGTAATCTGCGTCAGATTACATCAAGGGCACTTATTTTTCTTCAAGTGCCTGATCAAGTGTCTTGCGGAATTTTTCTACAATTTCATCGATGTGATGACGCTCGGCGACAAAGGCCGGTGCGACAATCGCATTATCGCCTGTCCATTTCACATGCAGACCATTCCAGAACATTGCCTTTTGCATATTGCCACCACGACGGCCAGGCGCACCATCTGAATGCACCTCAATGCCGGCCATCATGCCGATGCCACGGATATCAGCAACAAGCGGGTGATCCTGCAATGTCCACATAGCGTCGAGGAAATAGTCCTCAAGCGCGGCGGCATTTTCAAACAGGCCTTCGTCCTGATAGATTTTCTGCGTGGCAATGCCGGCGGCACAGGCTGCCGGATGCGCAGAATAGGTATAGCCATGGAAAAATTCGATAGCATTATCCGGTGCTGAATTGGTGATGGTGTCATAAATTTCATCTGTAACGGCAACGCCGCCCATCGGAATGGCACCATTCGTCAATGCCTTTGCCATGGTGATGATATCGGGCTTGACGTTGAATTTCTGTGTCGCAAACGGGGTGCCCATCCGGCCAAAGCCGGTGATGACCTCGTCAAAGACCAGTATCAGGCCATGCTTGTCGCAGATTTCGCGTATCTTTTCGAGATAGCCAGCTGGTGGAACAAGCGTACCTGTTGAGCCAGCAACCGGTTCGATAAAGACAGCGGCAAGCGTGTTGCCACCAAGATTCTCGGCAACGCGCTCAAGATCCACGGCTAGCTCGGCACCTGTTTTCGGCTGACCCTTGCTGAAGCGCTGATCTTCTTGCCATGTATGGCGGATAAGCGAAATATTCGGCAATGTCAGGCCAAATGTTTCACGGTTGCGCACCATGCCAGCAAGCGACACACCACCCATATTGACACCATGATAAGCACGTTCACGGCTGATCAGACGGTTACGTTGCGCTTCACCGCGGGCACGCTGATAGGCCAGAATTACCTTGATTGCAGTCTCAATGGACTCGGAACCTGAATTCGTGAAGAAAACATGGTTGAAATCATCAGGTAGAAGACGACACACACGCTCGGCCAGATCGAATGATCCGGGGTGACCAAGCTGGAAATGCGGCGTGTAATCATTTTCAAGCATCTGCTTGTAGACAGCTTCGGCGATCTCGCGGCGCCCATGACCAGCAGGCGTGCAGAATAGAGCAGATGATCCATCGATAACCTGTCCGCCTTTATAGTCCCACATATACATCCCGTCTGATTTGACGACCATCCGGGGGTTCTTCTTAAAATCACGGTTAGCCGAAAACGGCATCCAGTGGCTTTCAAGCGAATTAGCGTCATATGCCATAACAGTTCTCCAATATACCTCTGGGCAGGCTTTACAAGGAAGGATGCCTTTACATGCCTGTCATGTTTCATTTTATCTTTTTACAAAATTTGTGGGCGGAACGCTATCTCGGTTACGCCACACCCTATCTTATTTATATCACGTTACGGGGCAACCCTCTCCTATCAATAGAGCCAGATAGGCCATTGACTAGTACCAGATTCAGTGGTTCAAAAGATATAGTATTTTTTACCTTATCATACCTTACTTACAAACATTAAAGCAGACAGGATGAATGAGCATATTATAATCACGCTTGATTCGGAGTCGGGTGTTAGCCTGCAAGCACAAATCCGGCAAAGCGTAGTTGAAGCGATTCTAGGCCGGTCAATTTTGCCAGGCGACAAGCTGCCGTCAAGTCGTGCCTTATCCGCGCAGTTAAAAGTGTCACGTAATACGGTGATTCTAGCCTATCAGGCATTGATCGATACGGGCTATATCGAAACGCGTGAGCGATCAGGCTATGTGGTTAGTAATGATGCGCCCATATCACCTTTGGTTGATACGCCCGGTAATGATAATGAAGCATTATATTATGCTGACAAACCTGATGATGTAGCGCGGCGTGAACATCCTAGCAGTCAGGCTCAGGTTGACTGGGATGCCAAGCTAGTACAGTCATGCAGTTATATCCGACCTGTGCAAAAGCCAGTCAACTGGCGTGAATATAAATATCCCTTTGTCTATGGTCAGGTTGATAATGAGCTATTCTCGCTATCAGAGTGGCGTGATTGCGCGCGTCAGGCGTTTGGTATGCGTAATTTTGGCACGATGGTAGGAGATTTTGGCCAGCATGATGATCCGATGCTGGTCAATTATATCTGTTCGCGCAGTCTGCCGCGGCGTGGGATTAAGGCGCGACCAGAACAAATTCTGGTGACACTTGGTGCGCAGAACGCTCTGTATCTGGTAGCGCAACTGATCGTTAATGCCGACAAGCATGTTGTTATTGAAAACCCGGCCTATCCTGATTTGCGCGATATTTTGCTTCAGCGTACACAGAATATCCATCCTCTGCCTGTCGATGATGGCGGTCTGGTGCTTGATGAAGCGGTTTTGCAGCAAAGTGATTCGGTATTTATCACGCCAAGTCATCAATGCCCGACAACGGTTACCATGCCCGCAGACCGGCGGCGGCAACTGCTGGAAATGGCACGGCGACATGATTTGCTGATTGTCGAGGATGATTATGAATTCGAGATGAATTTTCTGGGCGCGCCAACGCCTGCTTTGAAATCACAAGATGAGGACGGGCGGGTGATCTATGTTGGCAGTCTATCAAAATCGGTATTTCCGGGCTTGCGACTGGGCTATCTGGTGGCACCCGAAGGGCTGATTAGCCAAGCGCGGGCATTGCGGCATCTGATCTTGCGGCATCCGCCAGGCCATGCACAGCGAACGCTGGCCTATTTTATGGCGCTTGGTCACTATGATGCCCAGATGCGCCGTTTGCGCCGGCACCTGGCAGGGCGACATACTGCGTTGCAAAATGCGCTTGACCATGAAGGGCTGTTTGCCCGCTCAGGATCACATTTCGGTGGCACCAGCTTCTGGGTTAAAGGGCCGGACTGGCTTGATGCAAGGGAACTAGCCCGACGTGCGGCCGAGGAAGGCGTGCTGATTGAAGCTGGTGATGTATTTTTTGACGGAACGCGTCCCCCGCTAAATTATTTCCGGATGGCCTATTCGGCGATAGCTGCCGAGCGTATACCCGATGGCATTCACAGGCTGGCCTCAGTTATGCGGCGCATGCAAAGCCAGAAATTATGACGCCCACGAGAGGCTTTGTGACCGGTGGTTGGGATTTGACAGTAAAATGTTTTTAGATGATTTGGTTTCCTGATATTAATCATGTTTATATGACCGCCTATAGTAACTTTGCATGATACGGAGATGAGTGAGACTCAAATGAGTGTATCCCAAACCAACCCGCCCCAAAATAGTGCGCCTAGTGCGTTTCTGTCGGATGCCAAAGGTGATTGTCCACCCGATCTGCTGGCGCGCGCTAGCTCGGACACCCCGCCTGCCTATGTGTTTGTGCGGGCGATTGGCGAAGCGGTTCTGCAAACCGCGTGGCAGGCGCATGAAGCTAATCTGATCCGCCCGATTCTGGTGGGTGAACCAGATATCATCGAACAGGATGCAAATGAGCTTGGCTGGAATCTTGAGGGTATCGAGATTGTTGAAAGCACAGGCGAAAAGGGCGCCATCGATGCGGCTATCAGACTTATTCAAAATGGTAGCGCAAATGGGCTGATTAAAGGCCAGTTACATACGGATGTCTTTATGGG
>JBMZPN010000145.1:0-4358 GCA_049620845.1 Puniceispirillum sp. (SeqCode) | reverse complement strand
AAGCGGATTTTGCCGAAAAATCAATGATTCATGAAATGACCAATGTGAATGGTGTTGCCAAAATGCGGCATGTCATGGGAGGGCTGGAAGTGCCAGCACATGGAAGCGTCGATTTGAAGCCTGGCGGACTGCATATCATGTTCATGGGGTTAAAAGATACGCTGGCCACCGGATCAATGTTGTCAGTTACACTCATATTTGAAAAGGCAGGCGCGCAAAAACTTGATGCCATGGTCAAGAAGCCTGCCGACATAAGCGGCATGTCTGCGCATGCCAAGACCAAGAAAAAGCATGCACATTAAATCATTCGGGCTAGAAAATGCCTGCATCTATGCCTGCGGCCATAGCTAGCGATAGCTCGGCAACGTCATCGACAAAGCCAGAGTCCCACGTGCCGCGAAGCACCAATGGCGGCGCGATGATTCGCCATCCCAGACCTTTAAAAATGCTGTTCAGAGCGTGCTTGGTTGCGGTGCCATCAAGGCCAGCGCGGATGTAAAGTCCGACTGGCTTTCCGGCGCATAGGTCAAGCCAGTCATTATGGCATCGGTCAAACATATCCTTGGTTGCCCCTGCCATATAGCCGATATTTTCTGTTGTGCCGATAATTATACCATTCGCGTTTATGACATCTTCGGCTTGCACATCAAAAGGCGATTGAAGCCTGATGTGAAGATCATTTGACGCATAATTCACCGCGGCGTCTAGAGCGGCGCGCGCCAATATAGCCGTGTTGTCCGACGGGGTATGCGCGATGATCAAAAGCTCTTTTGCCATAAGTTATGTTACCTGTTTAACAGCTTGGTGAACAGACGTGCATTTTACACTGGCGTGTGCCCCCGACCTGTGATTATCGTGAGATATTTAAAGGCTGAAGGAAAGGTGTGGCTATGGGATCGCAAGTTGAAAAATTGGATCAGAACGCTATTGATCAGGCATTAGGCGAGCTGGATGGCTGGCATATGAGTGATGATGGTCTGGGGTTTGAAAGAACGTTTCAATTTACCGACTTTAACGCTGCTTTTGGATTTATGACACGCATCGCCTTGGCTGCTGATAAGGCTAATCATCATCCTGAATGGTCGAATGTTTATAATCGGGTTCAGCTAAGATGGACAACACATGACGTCGGTGGCATCAGCAACCTAGACGTCAAGTTGGCAGGTAAATGTGATGCCTTTGCCAAAAGCGCATCTTTGAAATGATCTGGTTAATACTGCCGATGCCTTACATGTTCACGATATCTTAGTATCTCACAGACTGCGACACGAGAACGTGCAGCGGTTCTGCTTATGGGTTTATGAGCACATAGGGCATGCCAGCCCTGTACATTAGCACTAGAATCCGAAATAGGATAGCATCCATAACGCCAACAGCCCGCTGGAAATCGTGGCCAGAACCGAACGCGTGACGAGGGCAATAATGATTGCCAGTAGCGCTGCATATAAACGTGTGTTGCCGATAACGGAAATTGTACCTGAATCGTTTATCAGTACAGCTGGAACAATAATCGCAGTCATGACGGCTATAGGGACAAAGCCAAGCGCATCTTCGAGCCAGCCTGGCAATTTTTTGGGTGAAAAGCCCGAGAACATGCTAAAGCGCGTGACAAAATTCATCAGTCCGGTAGCTATCATCACAAACCAGATCATGATGGGTCTCCGTCATTGTGAGCCTGTTGTTGGCGAATAAGGTTTTTGACACCCCAGCCGACAGCAATGCCGCCAATAGCGGCCAGAATGATCCATGATTTGAATGGCAGATTCTGACCCAGAATGGCGATGGAACCTGCGGTGATGCAAGCGGCAAGATCGGCACGGGATTTAATGGCAGGTGCGACTATGGCGATGAATGTCAGCGGAATGGCAAAGCCAAGTGACCATTCAGGCGGGATTGTTGTACCTGCGAAAACGCCTGTAATCGTTGCGCATTGCCAGCACACCCATAATGTCAGGCCAGCACCAAGAAGATGAAAATGCTGGTTCGGGCTGGGCGGCATAGTCGTAAAACGCCGGATTGAAATGGCATAGGCCTCGTCGGTGAGAAGATAGGCAAGAATAATCCGCCACCGTAGCGGTAGATGACGCAGATAGGATGCGATTGACGCGCTGTAGAGCGCATGGCGTAAATTGACAACGCCCACTGATCCACCAACCACCCATGCTGGAATATGGCTTGCCCATAGCTGGACAAAGACCACCTGACTGGCACCACCAAATAGTATCGAAGACATTAATATTGTCTGCAGTGGTGTTAATCCGCTGGAAATGCCCAATACCCCGAATACAAGTCCAAATGGGATGACGCCAAGCATCATCGGCAGTTCGTCTCTGACGCCGTGCCAGAATTCGTCTTTGGGTGATGTGATGGCTTTGTTGTGCATCGGTTCGGGTTTTATAGCGGTTTTGTGAGGTTTCATATCTGTTTAACTAACAGACACCATTTACATCGATTAAAATGATTCTGACAAGCATCGTCAGGGGCAATATTTGGGAGTGGTTTTTGCCGCTATTGGTTTGCACAAGGGGGCAAATCGGCTAAGGTGCTTGGATTATTGTAACGGCGAAAGGCTAGTGTCGTGTTGCTGAATGTGCCTATGTCAGTTGGTGAAGTGCTGGATAAGATCACCATCCTTGAAATCAAGTTGGAAAATATCAATGACGCGGCGAAATTAGCCAATGTCGAAACAGAATTATCGCATCTGCGCCCGCTTGTTGCCGGAGAGATGTTTGCAACAGATGACATGGTTGAATTGGTAGCCAAGCTGAAGTCGATCAACAAAGCGCTTTGGGATATTGAAGATGATATCCGGATTGAAGAATCCAAGGGTGATTTTGGCGCCCGGTTTATCGAGCTTGCACGGGCTGTATATGTAACGAATGACCAACGTGCAGATGTCAAAAAGCAGATCAATCTGGCCACGGGTTCAACCCTTGTCGAAGAAAAATCCTATGAAGATTATACCCGCGATGAGGCCGCCAGCTAGGCAGTGGGTTTCACATTTGTGATCTTCGATAGCTTGTCAAAAGCGGCTATGATTTTTTCTGTCGGTACAGAGCTGATATCGCCATCTTGCGGCGCTGCGACAGGCTGGCTTATCGACCGATAGCGCAGAATGTCACTCTCGCGTGCAAACAGGATCAGGGCAGGAAGATTACAGTTCAAGGCAAGATTGGCAGTGAAGGAATCCACACCAATATAAAAATCGGCACGATGATAAAGCGCTACATCTTTTGCCATGGACGGGTTATGCGCCAGACTGTCGATTAGAGATGCCTGTATCTTGCTGTTCTTGCTGGCAGTTATAGCTTGCCATTGTGCCATGCATTCTTGGTGATAGGTGCGGGCGTCGGGTCCTGCATTCAAAATAAACGTTCCGCCGGTTGCTTCGGCCAGATGTAAAACGGACGCTAATGCCGCACTTACAGGCCAGCGCCGCATCGGGTCAACGGCAAATAAATTCAGCATTATGATTGGCCCGGATAACGGTGCCAGCATGGCGTCAGCCTCAGCCAGCGCCTTCTTTGAGGGCAGAATGGTCGGTGTTGATTCATCAAGAGATAAACCGCTTGCAGCTACAAAATCATCAATTGCGCCGATAAAAGGGCGGTGCCCCCATACGTCACTTCGGTTGCTGCTGGCACCATCAAGGCGACGATGCAAAATAGCCCGATCAAGCCAATGACCATACAAGCCAACACGGTAATTGATGCCTGCCGCCATCGCGGCGATTTTGAAACTGGTTGAGCGATGCATGAAGAAGGCCGTGTCGTAGCCACCCTGCCTTATTTCATCTACCGCTGCCTGACCGCGAATGGCAGGCACATAGCGCCGTAGAGGCCGTGCATCAATGATTTTTCCAACCCATGGGCTGTTGGCCAGAAGTTGCCCGATCGGATTAGGGTGGATACAGGCAATGTCGATGACACCATCTTTAGCTGCGGTGGCGAGTGTGCGTAGCTGGGTAAGGTGATAAATCTGGTCGCCAATACCGCCAGCGACAAATCCGATACTATGCCCGAATGCGGGTTTTGAGTCTGAAATTGAAACACTGCCAGCAATCATAAACGCCACATGAAAAATTTTGCGACGACGCCATCTGGCATCGACACAATTAACAATAAATTAGCATTTTATAATATTTAACTCACAAAACATAGCCGCTTGCTCAATCGGATTGCTATGCTCTGGTAAAAGCAATAACTACATTTGCAACTTTGCCTTGCGCCTGCAACATGATACATCTCAATGAATCAGGCATTTTTGTTTTAGTGAAGTTGTATGTTAAGCCGATGTTATTAAGAATGTCCAAGCCCAGTTCGCTTATTGCGAGAACATTTGCCGGCACTAGGAAAAGT
>JBMZPN010000144.1:0-4382 GCA_049620845.1 Puniceispirillum sp. (SeqCode) | reverse complement strand
AACCAGGCAATGGACTCGGAGACCGCAGGTCTGGTCTATATGTGGGGTACAACAGGCGTTGCCTATAATGAAAAAATGATCGCTGACCGGCTTGGCGATGATGCGCCAACTGATAGCTGGAGCCTGATCCTTGATCCGAAATATGCATCGAAACTTGAAGATTGCGGTATCGCCGTTCTGGATGCGCCAACCGATGTGTTGCCGAATGTCATCGCCTATCTTGGCAAGGATGGCACCAGTAAGAACAAAGCTGATTTTGAAGCGGCAGGTGAAATCCTGAACGCGATCCAGCCGCATTTGCGCTATATCCATTCGAGCCAGTCAATTAACGACATGGCGAATGGTGATTTATGTGCGGCGATTATGTGGTCCGGTGATGCCTTTCAGGCAGCGGCGCGTGCCGAAGAAGCCGAAAACGGTCATGTTATTAACTATGTTATTCCGTCCGAAGGGACAAATATGTGGTTTGATATATTGGCAATTCCGGCAGATGCCAAAAATCTGGATAATGCCTATAAATTCATTGATTATATGATGCGGCCTGATGTGGCGGCAAATAATGTCAATTATGTCTGGTATGCCAGTGGTAATGCGGCGGCAAATCCGCAAATTGATCCTGAAATTCTGGAACATCCGGGTATTTATCCATCCGCCGAAGCGCAGAAGAATCTGTTTGTTATTCCGGTCTATGACGCCAAGCTTGACCGTGCGGTGAACCGTATCTGGTCGCGCTTTACAACAGGTGGCTGATAACCGATAGCTGACTGTTTATGATCCGGTCTGATCCCCATCTGGGGCGTGTTCAACGTCTTGGATGGGTGGTCGGGGTGGTTCGGACGCAAGGAACAGGATGAACCGGTCAATGGCGCCCTTTATACGCATTCAAAATGTCACCAAACGTTTTGCTGACGTAAATGCTGTGAACAATCTGTCGCTGGATATCGAGCAGGGGGAATTATTTTGCCTGCTGGGCGCGTCTGGATGCGGCAAGTCCACTTTGTTGCGGATGCTTGCAGGTTTTGAAACGCCAACATCTGGACGCATTGAAATTGATGGTCAGGATATGGCCGACGTATCGCCGGCTGACCGTCCGGTGAATATGATGTTTCAAAGCTATGCGCTGTTTCCGCATATGACGGTTGCCAATAATATCGCCTATGGTCTGCGCCGTGCCGGTATGCAAGGTGCCGAGCTGGACGCCCGCGTTGATAGCCTCATAAAGCTTGTCCGGCTGGACGGGCTTGCATCGCGTAAACCGCATAAGCTATCAGGCGGCCAGCGCCAGCGCGTTGCTTTGGCGCGTGCTTTGGCGCGACAGCCTAAATTACTACTTCTTGATGAACCGCTTGCCGCGTTGGATAAGAAGTTGCGCGAAGATACCCAGTTTGAGCTTGTTGATATTCAGGAAAAATTAGGCACAACATTTATTGTTGTGACACACGATCAGGAAGAAGCCATGACGCTGGCCACGCGGATTGGCATTATGGATCAGGGCTGTCTGGAACAGGTTGACGCGCCACGGATTCTGTATGAACGGCCAAAGACAAGTTTTGTCGCCAATTTTCTGGGCACGGCTACTTTTATTACGGGAACTGTCACAAAAATTGACGGTGCCTTCATGCATGTCGATGGTACTTGCCCAACAGTGGTGTATCTTGATCCACAATCTAATCGAATTATGCCCGAATCCGGCGCTGAGGTTACGCTTGCGATCCGGCCAGAAAAAATTCATCTGACCCGAGATGCAACTGGCCGAGATAATGAAAGCTCAGTCATTATCGAAGATATTGCCTATCTGGGTGTTGCCTCGAATTATCGGGTTAAACGCGATGATGGCTTGCTATTCAAACTGCAACAGACACATGGCCAGCGCGATGAGATGCCGCTGGAGTGGGAAGAAAAAGGCTTTGTGCATTTCGACCCTGCCGATGTGATCCTGCTTGAGGATTAGGCGATGGGCGCGTTCATAGCACGGTTTGGCAAGCGCCTTGTTGTTATTTTACCGCTGACATGGCTGGCACTGTTTTTCCTGATGCCTTTGATCGAAACTGTGCAGGTTTCCTTTACCACCGCCCGCCGAAGTGTACCGCCCTATGCGCCTTTATGGGGATTTGAGGATGGTGCCTTTTTCACCAATTTCAATCTCGAAAATTACGCCCTGCTTTTTGAATATTGGCAGGATTATCTGGGCCCTGCGGGCAATTCGGTGCGGCTGGCCTTTTTTGCAACGCTTGTCTGTCTGCTGTTTGCCTATCCGATGGCATGGTGGATTGCGCGGTCGGGTGCCCGCATGCGGACGATATTACTGGTTTTGGTAATGCTGCCCTTCTGGACATCGAGTCTGCTTCGGCTTTATGCGCTGATTGGCCTTTTAAACCCTAACGGTTTTATCAATAGCACCCTTATCTATATCGGCTTGATTGACCAGCCGATTGGCATGATGCAGACCGATTTTTCGATCTATATGGGCATGGTCTTGACCTATCTGCCGCTGATGATTTTGCCGCTTTATGCCACGATGGTAAGGCTTGATGGCGATTTGATCGAGGCGGCGGCTGATCTTGGTGGATCGCGTTTCCATATTTTTGCTACAGTCATTCTGCCATTGACGATACCCGGTATCATCGCGGGAAGTCTGCTGGTGTTTATTCCTGCGGTTGGTGAATTTGTCGTGCCAGCTTTGCTTGGTGGCCCCGATCAGCTGATGATCGGCAAAGTTCTGTGGACAGAGTTTTTCCGCAATCGTGACTGGCCGGTGGCAGCATCGCTGGCCATGTTGCTGATTGCCATTCTGACTGTGCCGATTATCTATGCGCGTTATCAGGATGGCCGTCAGGATGAGGCCGAAGCGAATAAGCTGGGGGAGCCAGCGTCATGAAGCAGGGTGTGGGATGGTTATCTTTGACGCTGGGGGTGCTTGGCTTTGGGCTGTTATATCTGCCGATAACGGTGATGATTGCCTATAGCTTTAATGCCGGTAAGCTGGTGTCGGTCTGGTCGGGGTTTTCAACCAAATGGTATGCCAGCCTGTTGCATAATGACCAGCTGCTATCTGCCTTTGGAAAATCACTCTGGGTGGCTTTGTGGGCGGCTAACATTTCGACTATTTTCGGCATTTTAATTGCCATTGCTTTTGTCCGGCTGGGCAATTTCCGTTTGCGTCTGGGGTTGAGCGCGCTAGCCAGTGCGCCGCTGGTGATGCCGGAAGTGGTGACTGGCCTGTCGATGCTGTTGCTATTTATTGCAATGGAGTCGATGTTTGGCTGGCCGGCAGGACGCGGGATCGACACGATCATCATTGCCCATGCCACCTTTGGCATGTGTTTTGCCGCGGTTGTCATACAGGCGCGATTGCGCGATTTTGACAAGGCGCTTGAAGATGCGGCCTGTGATCTGGGTGCACGTCAGCCGTTTATCTTTTTGACGATTACCTTGCCGATCATTGCGCCAGCGGTTATCGCCGCATGGCTGCTGGCATTTACGCTCAGCTTTGACGATCTGGTGATTGCCAGCTTTGTCAGCGGCCCCGGAAGTTCGACCTTGCCGATTGTTGTCTTTGCCAAAGTGCGCCTTGGGGTGACGCCCGAAATCAATGCCCTGGCAACGATGATGATTGCTGTTGTTGCCATCAGCGTGATTGGTGCCAGTATCATTATGCATCGGCGGCTTGCCAGTAAATCGCGCTGAGGCATATGAACAGACCGACGTAATAGCAGATTATAGGAGCAGATTATGAGTGACGAAAAAGGCGATCAGGCGTTCCGCGTTGCCAGCAAGACCGAAATGTGGCCGGAAATGACCTATGCTGGTGCGCTCAGCTTTTTACGCCGGAAATATAGCCGGACACTGGACGGGGTTGATGTTGTTGTCAGCGGCATCCCCTATGATAATGCGGTTACCTATCGTTCGGGATGCCGACTTGGCCCCCGCGCGATCCGTGCAGGCGGGGCACAGCTTTCCGAATTAAAGCATTTTCCCTATGGCTTTGATCCGTTTGAGACATTGTCGGTGATCGATTATGGTGATTGTTACCTTGACCCGCATATGCCCCTGACGATCTTTGATACAATCGAAGCGCATGCCGATCATATTCTGGCATCAGGTGCCAAGATGCTCAGCCTTGGCGGCGATCATTCGGTGGCCTATCCATTGCTAAAGGCACATGCCAAGATTCATGGCCCGATCACGCTGGTTCAATTTGATGCCCATTGCGATACATGGCCGGATGATGGTGTCCGCTTTGATCATGGCACCATGTTTGATCGGGCGGTGAATGAAGGCGTTGTTGATGCGCTCGACCACGGCCGGAACCGAGTTCACCGGGTACAGCGACTGGTCGGGGTACATGGTCGGCGCGGTGTTGGCGTCGGCGGCAACCTGCC
>JBMZPN010000143.1:0-4388 GCA_049620845.1 Puniceispirillum sp. (SeqCode) | reverse complement strand
GCATCGGGCGTACGCGCCAGAACCAGATGGATAATGTTCTTGCTCATATCATGCTGGCCATAGGTGATATATATCTTCTGGCCTTTGATTAGATAATGATCGCCATTCGGCGTTGCCATTGTCCGCAATGCACCAAGGTCAGTGCCAGCTTGCGGTTCAGTCAGATTCATCGTGCCTGACCATTCACCACTGATCAGATTTGGTAAAAACATGGCTTTCTGTTCGGGGCTGGCAACCTGTTCAAGCGCATCAATCGCCCCTTGGGTGAGCAAATGGCACAGCGCAAAGCTCATATTGGCGCTATTCCACATTTCACTAACGACTGACCCCAGACATAAGGGCAGGCCTTGCCCACCATGATCGGGATCCGCTTCAAAACCGATCCAGCCACCTTCGGCGAGCGCCTGCCATGCCGCAGCAAACCCATCCGGCAAAGATACCGTGCCATCGTCATGACGTGTGGCACCCAAAACATCACCATCATGGTTTAGGGGTGCAATGATATCGCCTGCCACCTTGCCAGCTTCTTCAAGCACAGCATCGACCAGATCGTCAGAAACCATATCCATGCCGGGAAGGCTGGAGATGTCATCGATACCGACCAGATGCGCAAGGGCAAATTTCATATCATCAATGGGGGCTTTATACATGGGTCACTCACAAAACAATAAAGCTGACGGGGCGCGTATTTATGAATCATCCTACAAATGTCAGATCATAAGCTTGCCCATTATGCTTTGCAACGATCAAAGCATGCCTCGACATCATGTCGAAAAACTACATTAACACATTAAATTTATTACGAATTTGTGCATCAAGCGCGTCAGCTATATGCGTCGGGTTGAAACTGGCAAGTATTTCGTCCTTACGCTTGCTGGCAACTTCGACAATGTTCGGCTTGCCAAGCTCCTCCCATTCCTTTGGGCTCGAACGGTCACCAATCGCCGGATAGACATATTCCGTCTGCATCAAACCAATCGTCTGGTCATGCCCCAGATAATGCCCGGCACCACCCATACACACATCTTTCATCACCTGAACGCCCAATGTCGCTTCATTGACTTCAATACCCCTGACACAGCGCAGGCATTGACCGATCATATCATTATCGATGATCAGGCTTTCAAGACAAAAGCCAAGCAATGACGCATGCATGCCCGCAGCTTCATAGACCATGTTCAGCCCCGAAAGACCCGCCATGACCAGCGTACTGCCTTTTTCATAGCCTGATTGTGCGTCGGGCATTTTGGCATCGGCCATGCCTGATGCAGCGCCACCGGGCAAATCGAAATGCTGCAGCATTTGAGCACAGGCGGCTGTCAACAACCCCTGTTCGCCTGACCCGCCGGACATAGCGCCAGTACGCAAATCAGATACAAATGGCCAGGTGCCGACGATACAGGGATGTCCGGGCACCATTGCATTAACATAGACAAGCCCGGCGATCACTTCGGCAAGTGCCTGCGCAACGGCGCCTGCAATGCTGGCGGGGGCTGTCGCCCCTGCCTGACCTGCCGATAACAGCAATACCGGCATGCCAGCATGAACAGCCTCTTCCATCACCAGACAGGATTCGGTCGCAAAGCGTAAAGGCGGCACAACAAAGCAATTGCTGTTCGAAACAAACGGGCGTGCACGCCACTTATCTTCACCGCCTGCAACCATGTGCAACATATCTATCGCCGGCTTCATGAAAGGCGCTTCGGTAAAGCTGCAGCCGACATGTTTGGTGGTGCCCTTTATGGCCGCATAGACAGTGTTGAAATCGAGATCAGCCGGATCGGGAATGTCGCGCGCGACCATCGGACGCTGGAAGAAATGAATATTGTCCATATTCTCGACAATGCGTGCCGCGTCATAAATATCGGCAAGATAGGATTCGCGGTAACAGTTATTCTGCACATCAACAACATGCACAGCCGCACCAGCTGTGCCGAAATGTACGCGTGATCCAGATAGCAACATGTCATGCTTCTCATCCTGACCATGAAGCGTAATATTGCGCGCGGCCTTGGCAAGCGTATCCTCGACAAGTGCCCGCGGAAACCGAACCCGGCCATCATCACCAGCGATAGCGCCTGCATCGGTCATATATTTCACACCAGTTTCAGGTGCCTGACTTAGACCGATTTCATCCAGTATCTGATAGACCGTATCTTCGATTGCCTTAACCGAAGCATCATTCAAGGGTTTGAATGTGCCGCCCGACAGGCCGGCGCGCACCGGACGCAGCTCATCGGCAAGCGGGGCTGCACGAACCGAGCGGCGCGCTTCACGACCACCACTTCGGCGGGAAGAGTGAGGAATTGATCTGTTCTGCCACATCGGTTCATCCTTTCTTCTAACTGTATGAATAGAGTTTGACTAAAGTCGTACCTGCTCTGCTTTCGGGTCATACATCGGCTTGAAGCTGACTTCGGCATCTATCTTTTTACCGGCAACATCGATTTGGTAATGAGATTGCAACTGCGACTCAGCCGTCTCGCCAGCATCGGCACAAGCGACATATCCAAGGCCAATCGCCCCACCAAGATGGTGTCCGTAATTGCCGCTGGTCAGAAATCCGATAATCTCGCCATCACGCAAAATCGCTTCATTATGATAAAGAAGTGGTTCCGGATCTTTCAGGCGGAATTGCATTAACCGCTGATCTAGCCCGTCATTGCGCTTTGCCTTTACCGCTTCAGCTCCGATCATGCCGCCAAATTTTGTTGCTGGCTTGGTTTCCTTCACAGCAAAACCAAGCCCTGCTTCCAGCACATGATCCTCGTTTGAAATGTCATGGCCAAAATGCCGAAAGGCCTTTTCAATCCGGCAGCTATCAAGTGCATGCAGGCCGCATAGCTGCAAGGGATGATCTTTGGCGCGCGCCATAATCGTATCAAACACATGGTTCGACATATCCGCCGAAACATAAAGTTCCCAGCCAAGCTCGCCGACATAGGTCACGCGATGCGCGCGGGCAATAGCATGGCCTATCTCGATATCCTGCATCGTACCAAAGGCAAAATCTTCATTCGCCAGACTTTGCGGAGTCAATGGTTGCAGAAAATCACGCGCCTCAGGCCCCATGACAACAAGCACAGACTCGGACGCGGTGACATCAATCGCCACGGCATGCGCACCATCGGGAATATGCCCGTTGATCCAGTGCAGGTCACGGCGAACAGTGGCGGCAGGTGTCACGATCAGGAATTCATCTGACGATAGTCGGGTGATTGTAACATCAGCCTCTATATGGCCAGCCTCATTCAGAAATTGCGTATAGACAATCTTGCCTGGTGCAACAGCGACATCATTTGCGGCAATGATCTGTAAAACAGCCTCGGCATCCTTGCCAATGATCTTGATCTTACCAAAGCTCGACATGTCAAACATGCCAACCTTTTCACGTATCGCCTTATGCTCGCTGGCACTATAGTCAAACCAGTTTTGTCGCTTCCAGCTATATTCATATGCTGGCACTGTACCTTTGGCGATTTCGGATGATGGCAGAAACCAGTTCGCACGTTCCCATCCGCTTGTCTCGCCAAAACAGGCACCCGCCTTTTTCAGACGATCATGAACTGGCGACTGGCGCACATCGCGCGCGCTTTCAACCTGACGATAGGGAAAATGATCGGCATATAACAGGCCAAGCGTTTCCGAAACGCGGGTTTTGAGATAACGCCTATTTGCCTGAAACGGCATCATCCGGCGGATATCAACATCCCACAAATCCATCGGGGCATTGCCAGTATCCATCCATTCGGCCAGCGCCATACCGGCACCGCCTGCCGACTGGATACCCACCGAATTGAAACCCGCCGCAACAAAGAAATTCTCTAATTCGGGAGCTTCGCCCAGAATATAACGATCATCCGGCGTAAAGCTCTCAGGCCCGTTAAAGAATGTCTGGATACCTGCCGTTGCCAATGCCGGTAATCGTTCTACCGCACGTTCGAGAATAGGCTCAAAATGGTCGAAATCTTCGGGCAATGAATCAAATTCAAAATCTTCAGGAATACCATCCATACCCCACGGTTTCGAATTGGGCTCAAAAGCACCAAGCAGCATCTTGCCTGCATCTTCCTTATAATAGGCGCATTCATCCGGCACCCGCAGAACCGGCAGATTAGGTGTCAGCCCTTCAATCGCCTCGGTCACAATATAAAAATGCTCACACGCATGAAGTGGCACAGCCACGCCCGCCATAGCGCCTATTTCGCGCGCCCACATGCCACCTGCATTGACCACATAATCTGCGGTGATAGCCCCTTCATCGGTCATCACACCACTGACGCGCCCATCCGCCTGATTAATCGCTGTTACCTTGACACCCTGAAAGATCTTGACGCCGTAATTTCGCGCGCCTTTGGCCAGTGCCTGTGTGATATTGACCGGATCAG
>JBMZPN010000142.1:0-4390 GCA_049620845.1 Puniceispirillum sp. (SeqCode) | reverse complement strand
CAAAAGCCGCCGCCGAAAACGCCGCGCCGGATAAGCTGCCCAATAAAGTTACGCCCGACAAACTGGCAGATAATCTGATCATCACGCGGGCGCGCGCACCCGCCGATTTCGATCTGCAATCGGAATTCACGCCAAATGGTGATCAGCCAACGGCGATTGCCGAATTGATCGAAGGGGTGAAACAGGGTGAGCGTGATCAGGTACTGCTGGGCGTGACCGGATCGGGCAAGACCTTTACCGCCGCGCATGTGATCCGCGAAATGAAGCGGCCAACGCTGATCCTTGCGCCGAATAAAACGCTGGCCGCCCAGCTTTATGGCGAGATGAAGTCGCTATTCCCCAATAATGCGGTCGAATATTTCGTGTCCTATTACGATTATTACCAGCCCGAAGCCTATGTGCCGCGTAGCGATACCTATATCGAAAAGGAATCATCGATCAATGAACAGATTGACCGGATGCGGCATTCGGCAACGCGATCTTTGCTGGAACGTGACGATGTGATTATCGTTGCGTCGGTATCATGCATCTATGGTATCGGGTCGGTCGAAACCTATTCGACGATGACGCAGAAGATCACCAGCGGTGAAGATTTCCCGCGTCAGGATATGCTGCGCAAATTCACCGAACTGCAATATAAGCGCAATGATACGAATTTCGTGCGCGGCACCTTTCGCGTGCGCGGGGATTCGGTAGAGCTGTTTCCGGCGCACCTTGAAGACCGGGCATGGCGGATTTCACTGTTTGGTGACGAGGTTGAATCGATCCATGAATTTGACCCGCTGACTGGTGAAAAATTTGACAGCCTGCCCGCGATCACGGTGTTTGCCAATTCGCATTATGTGACACCGCGCCCGACATTGCAGCAAGCGTGTAAATCTATCAAGACCGAGCTGAAAGCGCGTATCGCCGAACTGACCGCCGCGAATAAATTGCTGGAAGCGCAACGGATCGAACAGCGCACGCAATTCGATGTCGAAATGATCGAGGCCACCGGTGTCTGTGCGGGGATCGAGAATTATTCGCGCTATCTGTCCGGACGAGGACCAGGCGAGCCGCCGCCGACATTGTTTGAATATCTGCCCGAAAATGCCCTGCTGATTGTCGATGAAAGCCATGTCACCGTGCCACAGCTGGGGGCGATGTATAAGGGCGACTTTGCGCGCAAATCGACTCTGGCCGAGCATGGCTTTCGCCTGCCATCATGCATGGATAACCGGCCTTTGAAATTCGAGGAATGGGAAGGGTTCCGGCCACAGACAATCTATGTATCGGCAACGCCCGGTACCTATGAGATGGAACGCACCGGCGGGGTGTTTTCCGAACAGATCGTGCGTCCAACCGGACTGACCGATCCGGAATGTATTGTGCGGCCAACCGGCAATCAGGTCGATGATATCATCGCCGAATGCCGCGATGCCGCCGCCAAAGGCCAGCGCGTGCTGATTACGACCTTGACCAAGAAAATGGCTGAAGCCTTAAGCGAATATATGTTCGAAGCCGGATTGAAAGTGCGCTATCTGCATTCGGATATCGACACGCTGGAACGGATCGAGATTATGCGCGATCTGCGGCTGGGGGTATTTGATATTCTGATCGGGATCAATCTGCTGCGCGAGGGGCTGGATATTCCCGAATGTGCGCTGGTCGGGATTCTGGATGCCGATAAAGAGGGCTTTCTGCGGTCGAAAACATCGCTGGTGCAGACGATTGGCCGCGCCGCGCGTAATGTCGATGGGCGGGTGATATTATATGGCGATACAATCACCGACTCGATGCAATATGCGCTTGATGAAACCAACCGGCGCCGCGCCAAGCAGGAAGCATGGAACAAGGCGCATGGCATTACCCCCGAATCTATCAAGAAGGACATTACCGATGTGCTGGATTCGGTGTATGAGCGCGCTGACCATCTGACACCGCAAGCCGGTAGCAAGGAAGGCGCGCTGGTGGGCAATAACTTCAAAACCGTTATCGCCGATCTGGAAGCCAGCATGAAAGACGCCGCCGCCAATCTGGAATTTGAAGAAGCCGCCCGCCTGCGTGACGAAATCCGCCGGATGGAAGCTGCCGAACTGGGACTCACCGCGCCGGGGGTGCCAAGCTCGGTGGCACAGGGCTATGGATTTCCCGCCGGCACACCGGGCGCACCACCCAAGAAACGCGGGCGCCGACGGTGAGTTTACAGACAGCAAATTTACTGGCGATGATGGCCTTGTGACTTTATCAAATTCTGCTTTTGCTTTGTTTTCTAGATATTTTTCCGGTTTTGCTGTTTTACGATTTCACAGCGATAGGCGTATGAATTTTTGACCGAATCAGGTGGTGTTTTGCACAAGATGACAAAATTGCCACAATTCAATCGAAATATAAGAAAATAAATATGAATTTTATTTCATTTTCCCTATTGCCATATTCTAACTTATTGATTTTATTTATTTATATAAATATGCCTAAAATTTAGGCAAAGTGGTTATTTTCGCAGTAAATAAGGGAGATGGCACCCAAAATGCCTATTTGTCCCCAATTTTATCCACAGGGTTAGGGGATAGAATTTTACCCGCAAATTTAGAATCATATGGCCGCGATTCGGGGCTATGCCAAAGTCTTTGAAAGGCTTAGATTAATTTTATGAGCACGCAGAAACACACCCTTGAAGATGACGCCAAGATAGGCAATCTGCCGCCAGATATCTGGCGTGGGATCAACTATCTGAAAGAAGAGCTGAAGGTATTACCGCATCAGCCTGGTGTGTACCGGATGACCAATGGGATGGGCGAAGTTCTGTATGTTGGCAAAGCGCGCGATCTGTTGCGGCGGGTCACGAGCTATACGCAGCCGAACCGGCTTTCCAACCGGATCATGCGGATGGTCAGCGAAACCGAAAAGCTTGAGGTGATTGTCACCAAATCCGAAATCGAAGCTTTGCTGCTTGAGTCAAATCTGATCAAGAAAATGAAGCCGCGTTACAATATTCTGCTGCGCGACGATAAAAGCCTGCCGCAGATATTGCTGACCGCCGATCATGATTTCGGCCAGCTGGCCAAGCATCGTGGCCGCAAGAACCGCAAGGGCGATTATTTTGGCCCCTTTGCATCGGCCGGATCGGTGAACCGGACAGTTGCCGATCTGGCACGCGCCTTTATGCTGCGCACCTGTTCGGATTCGGTTTTTGCCACGCGCACGCGCCCCTGTCTGCAATATCAGATCAAACGCTGTACCGCGCCCTGTGTCGGTTATGTCAATAAAGCCGACTATGCCAAACAGATGAATCAGGCGCGCCGTTTCCTGTCAGGCGATTCAGCGCAAATTCAACGCGATTACGCGCGGCGTATGCATGATGCGGCTGACAAGCTGGAATTTGAAACGGCGGCGATCTGGCGCAATCGTATCCGTGCCCTCACCGGCATTCAGGCAAGCCAGGATATCAATATCCCAAATCTGAAAGATGCCGATATCATCGCCATCGCCCAAAGCGGTGCCAGATCATGTATCCAGATTTTCTTTATTCGCGGCGGATCGAACTATGGCAACCGCTCGTATTTTCTGACTCATCCGGGCACGACACCGCCCGCCGAAACGCTGACCGCCTTTATGGGGCAGTTCTATGATGACAAGGAAGCCCCAGCCGAAATTTTGCTATGCGAAATGCCCGAAGATGCCGAGCTGGTCAGTGAAGCGCTGTCGAGTCAGGCCGGACGGACAGTCAAGCTGAGCAGCCCGCAACGCGGGGCACGCCACAAGATCATGAAGATGGCGATTAAAAATGCCGAAGAAGCACTGGCGCGGCATCTGGCCAATTCGGCCTCGCAACGCCGCCTTCTGGGTGAACTTGCCGAAGCGCTTGAACTGGCGGCACCACCCGAGCGGATTGAAATCTATGACAATTCGCATATTCAGGGCAAACACGCTGTCGGGGGCATGGTTGTGGCGGGCGCTGAAGGCTTTATGAAATCTGCCTATCGCCGTTTCAATATCAAGGATGAAGGCAAATTCGGCACCGTTCAAGGTGATGATTTCGAAATGATGCGTCAGGTCATCAACCGCCGCTTTGAACGCGCATTGAAAGAAGATCCGGATCGCCTGTCTGATAACTGGCCTGATTTATTGCTGATTGATGGTGGCAAAGGCCAGCTATCAGCCGTGACCGAAGTGATGGAAGAGTTAGGCGTGGCCGATATTGATGTTGTGGCCATTTCAAAAGGCCCTGACCGTAACGCTGGCCGTGAACAATTTCATATGAATGGCCGTCAGAGCTTTACCTTGCCGCCAAACGCCTCGGCCATGCATTTTCTGCAACGGCTTCGCGATGAAGCGCATCGCTATGCTATTGGCACGCATAGGACGAAACGTCTCAAAACCGAACTTACCAGCCCGCTGGATGCCGTTC
>JBMZPN010000141.1:0-4423 GCA_049620845.1 Puniceispirillum sp. (SeqCode) | reverse complement strand
GATCAAACATGAATGACAGCAGGAACTCTTCCCATCCATACCCGCATTTCCACACTACGTAAGTAGGGTCCATCTCAGGACGGTATATTCTCACGTTCCTTGGCGAATCAAATTTTCAAATTTTCCCTCCTTTTTTGAGTTTCCTACGCAATCAACATTTCAAAACAAACCCACCAAACCTTTCCCATTTCACTTTGTAAAAGACCAAATCACACCAGTGCCAAAGTAACCCAGAATCCTCAGGGATCCCAGAATCTTCCTCTTGACATCACATTTTTAATTCTGCAACTCTTGTTGCAGAACTTTGATTTGGAGGGAAGATTTGAAAAGTTGGTTTGCCAGTGGATGCGAGCTTACACCCGTCTGAGTTTTATAGCTTTTTTCAGTAAAGCGAGAAAGGAAGAATTTTCCAAACAAAGCGGCAAACGGGATCATACATGGCTCTCTGACATACCAATGCGCATTTAAAAGGAAGGCAGCATTCTCTTTGGTATCAACTGTTACTAATACCAAAAGCAAAAATAACAACGCCGCCAATCAAACCGACAATATCCATAATGCGTCCTGTGACAGCACCGCCATCGGGCATCATGACAAGTAACCGCTTGGCGGCTTCGCGGAGATAGACAGACATGCTTGCAAGTACGCTAACGGTGATTGCCGTGCCAAGCGACATGGCCAGCACCGCAAACAGCCCAACCATGCCAAGATCAAGTGAATAGGCAAGCAACAGCACGATCACTGCACCCGAGCATGGCCGGATACCAATTGACAAAACAATGCCGATAAATGTGCGCAGTGACAGCGCGGCGTCAAGATCGCTCTGGCTTGGACCATGCGCATGATCGCAATGCCCATGCGCATGACCATGCTTATGTTCATGCTGGCCGGATATTGCCTTGGCTGTGGGTGCTTTACGCAATTGCCACAGGCGCGATGCCATGATCATCAGCCCCATCAGCGTAATCAGGGCAAAACTGGCCACCTCGACATCATTTGCCATGCCGCGTGTCTGCCGCATCGACAAATTCAGCAACCAAACAGCAAGGGTGACAATGACAATTGCGGTCAGGCCTTGAACCAGCGCCGATGCAAAGGACAAGATCACCCCGCGGCGTAATTGGCTTTCATGCGATAGCAGATAGGTCGAGATCACAATTTTACCATGTCCAGGGCCAGCTGCATGAAACACACCATAAAGAAAGCTGAGCCCGATCAGCGCAAGCGATGCACCAAATCCATCAGCTTCAATATTCCGCAACGCGCCTGACAGGCTCAGATGCAAATCGCGCTGAACGGATTGTACCAATATCAGATATTCCGACCAGGCAAGATTGACCGCAGGTGCCTGCCAGAGGAACATCGCCAGCAGAAGAACGAGCGCAACAGCGCACAGGACGGCTAACCTACGACCACTCATTTGCATTCTACACGCACTGTTTCCGCAAATAGCCGGCCAATCGTATTGTCAGGATTGACATCTAGGCTGGCAGACCGTGACAAAGCGATAGCTTCAGCTGACGGATTCGGCTGCACGATTTCAACGCCGCAATCATCTGGGGCGTCACCATCAAAGGAAACAATTGCCCCCTCGGGATGATACATCTCGATATAATAGGTCGGGTCAAAAATGGCGTAGGAAAAATTCTGCTCCGTAAGATCGACATGGTTTTCGATTGCAACGGTAAATCCCATCCAGACACGGTTCTCCCGAATTTCGGCGACAGCCTTGCCACGCTGTTTCAGCGGTAATGTATCTTCACCACGCTTTGCCACCGTGAAAAAACCATAAGGCTCCAGATTCTGCATAAGCTCGTCAATTTTCTGCCTGATGGCAATTTCGACGCCTTCGGGGTGAAGGGCGGCTTCCTCAATCATCGCTGCCGAGAAAAAATCGTCAAAAAGCCATTCCTGATAAATGGCCGACACCTTTTCATTGCCATCGAGAATAATCTGGCTTTTCAGGTCAACCCACATATGCGGATGCGCAATCGAAACGGAAACCGATCCGATGATCAGACAGCAAGCAGCAATGATGCGATGAGTTAGATTACGCATCTTCACAAGCATCACAAATGCCGCGAAGCTCAATGCTGGATTTGGAGGTTTTGAATTTTGTCTTTTCTTCCATTTTGGCAAGAAATAACGAAACGGTATCGTCACATATTTCTTCTACATGCTCGCATTTATCGCAAATGACGAAAGCTGGCACACCAATTTTGTCACATGACAAATGCGAACAGGTAATAAAGGCATTCAGGCTCTCAAGCCGGTGAACCCGACCGATTGAAATCAGCTTTTCCAGCGCACGATAAACCTGAAGCGGGGCGCGGACACCAGACCCCTTGAGCTCATCAAGTATCATATACGCGCTCATCGGGACGGTTCCTTTATCGAGAACGTCCAGGACAAGTTTTTGGTTTTGAGACAGGCTGGTACTATCCATCATTCAATTTAACACCGTGGTTGCTATCAGACGTTTTACTGTTCTGACTATTCGTCCTGAATCGGAATGTCGGCACTGGCATTACAGAAAGAATATAGCATATGAGTGCCGCCACAACAATGCTCGGTCCGGCTGGCGTGTCCAGTTCAAGCGAGCCGAAAAGACCAAAGGAAACCGAAATCACACCAACAAGGATGGCGAAAATGGCCATCTGCTCTGGCGAGCTTGATAAGCGCCGTGCGGCTGCCGCAGGGATGATCAGCAAGGCGGTAATGAGCATGACGCCCACGATCTTTAATGAAACAGCGATAACGCCGGCCATCAAAATCATGAAAATTATATTGACCTGATCGGGCTTGGCACCTTCTGCCACGGCGAGTTCGTAACTTACAGTCGCGGCGAATAATGATCGCCAAATGAACCCAAGCACAATGAGCACAGAAAGGCCGCCGCCCCAGATTATGGCAAGATCAAGCGTTGTGATCGAGAGGATATCGCCAAAAAGAAACCCCATCAGATCAACCCTTACCCAGGTCATAAATGCCAGTACCACAAGACCAATGGCCAAAGCGGAATGGGCAAGCAAACCAAGCAAAGCATCCGAAGACAGACTGGCGCGACCTTGCAGCAACACCAGCAGCAGTGAAACGGCAACTGAAACACTAAATACGGCGATTGTTATATTTAGCTCGAAAAGCAATGCCAAAGCGACACCCAGCAGTGCCGAATGGGATAGCGTATCTCCAAAATAGGCAAGCCGCCGCCAGATTATGAAACAGCCAAGTGGACCCGCCACCAAGGCAACACCAATTCCGCCAATTAGGGCACGGACAAAGAAATCATCCAGCATCTGCGTTAGTCCTGTTGGCACTGAAACGGTTTTTGCCGGACGACGTTAATATGTCCCCATCCATGTGATGATCGTGCTTGACTACGTCAGCTTTGCTTTCAACACTTCCATCCGGAAGATGTTCATGATCATGCCGGTGCTGATAGAGCGCCAGACCGGAAGCGGCGCGCTCGCCAAACAGGGATTTAAATTCGTCACTGGAGGCAACCGATGCTGGCGTTCCTGAACAACATACATGGCCGTTCAGACAAATAACCCGATCCGTTGTAGACATCACAACGTGCAAATCATGAGAAATCAGAAGGATGCCACAATCAAACCGATTGCGAATATCATCGATCAGATTATAAAGCGCAACCTCGCCATTATAATCCACGCCCTGAACAGGTTCATCAAGCACCAGTAATTCGGGTGAACTCATGACGGCTCTTGCAAGCAGAACGCGCTGAAATTCTCCACCGGACAGATTGCTCATCTGTACTTTTGCCAGATGCGTTGTCTGCGTAGCGGATAATGCGTTGTCAATCTGGCTTTTATTGGCTTTATGCGTGAGCATAAGAAAGCGGCTGACAGTCAGTGGCAATGTCCAGCTTAATTCGAGTTTTTGGGGTACATAGCTGGCGCGCAATTTTGGTTTGCGATGCGCTGTCCCCTCATCCACGTCCAGCACACCCAAGGCCAACTTGGCGGTTGTGGATTTACCCGATCCATTAGGCCCGATCAGCGTAACAATTTCACCAGAATCGACGCTCATCGTCACACCGCGAACGAGCCATTTTTTGGATCGGTAAATTCCAGCGTTCTCTAGGGATACGAGCATATGTCTCTCTTAGCATGAATGGGTAGTCCGGATTATGTCGATTTGGTCTTGTAATAACAATCGATATTATGTAGGTCTAATGATGTTATAACATAACGTCAATCATATTGTCTTTCATACATCGTTACTGGAGCTCAACATGCGTTTAATCAAATCCGCCCTTCTGGCTACAACTTTACTCTCGTCGGGCATCACAGTAGCGCAAGCTGAAATTAGCGTTGTTGCTTCAATCAAGCCCGTTCATTCGCTGGTTTCTGGCGTTATGGATGGTGTTGGTACGCCTAAGCTTATAATCGAAGGCGCCGCT
>JBMZPN010000140.1:0-4483 GCA_049620845.1 Puniceispirillum sp. (SeqCode) | reverse complement strand
CCCTTTTTCTTCAACAGGCTTTTGAATGCCAAGCTCTTTCAAAATGGTGTTCAAAGAGTTGTTGTTATCAATCGTACTCATAGTCTAGGTCTCCTGAATTGAACCCTATTTACCCATATTAATTGTACGCATCATCAATGCGCGTAATGTTGAGATCACTTCAACATTGTTTTGGTATTGGCGGCTTGCTTCCACCATTTCAATCATCTCTTCATTTTCATCGACCGCCGCTCGATAGACATAGCCATCAGCATCAGCAGACGGGTGATTAGGCATGTGCGCCCGCACCGGATCGCGATCAACGCGCTCAATGCCAACAACGTCGACGGTAGCGACACCATTCTTTTCAAATGAGTCGGCAAACTTTGTCGCAAATACAGGCTTTAGGGAGCGAAACGCTTCCTCTTTGGTTCCTGAGACAGTTCCGGCATTTGCAAGATTGCTTGCAACCGTGTTTAAACGAACAAGCTGTGATGCCATTGCGCGGCCAGATATGTCAAAGACGTTTTTAATGTTGCTCATTATTCACCTCTGATCGCAGACATCAGCCCACTAATTCGCTTGTTTAAAAAGCTCAATGTGGTTTGATAACGAATTACGTTTTCAGAAAACTCCATCTGCTCAACAGCCATTTCCACAGTATTACCATCCATTGATGGATTAATTGGATCACGGTAAAGCATGCGATCGCGTACGGGATTAATTGTGGTTGGCAAATGCTGGTCATCTGTTGTGTGAAGGGGGCCAACTCCAATATGTCGCCGGATTTCCGTATCAAAGTCTAAATCACGCGCTTTAAAGTTAGGAGTGGCCGCATTGGCTATATTTGACGCAAGCACTTCATTACGGCGCGAACGAAGGGCCAGCGCCTGTGCGTGAAAGTTCAAATATGAGCCAATCTTGTTCATTTCTATTAGAAATCTGTTGTTAAAGACTTAATAATTAACTGGGCGCCGAAGGCCAATTTGGTGTAAATTTTGCAAATAGGATGCCAAAATCAGCTAAAGGTAATAAAATGAGTAGAGCATCTCTAAGTAACGGCACCGGCCCCGGGTCATCAATTTCACTTGCGCCCGAGACTGTTCGGGTTCGCGATGCGCTGATTGAAAAATTCAGTGGTGCGCCGCTCGAAGACATGACTAATTTCATGACTATGGCGCTGTCTAACGAGACTGATGAATTGCGTCGACTTGGCATTTTAGCGGCGCGCATATATCTATTGCGCCACCGCATCGCGAATCTCCAAGAATTCAATCGGAGTCCATCATTAACATCATTGCCGAAGCTCGATACAACTGCGCTCAGCATCAATTTAACGACTGTTTCCGAATCAGCTGTAAATGAAGACAGCGACGCGCCAATTGAAACAGATCAATGGTCACGTATACAAATGACTGAGCCTGGCGAAGTTAATGGTGTACGCTTCTTAGCCGGTACTATCATAGATGCGCAAACCCAGGATGCGGATAAACTGATCCAATCAGGGAAGGCCGTCCGGGTAGACAAGGATGGCAATATTATCGAACATCATAATGATGATTTCACCGATCGTGATACCGATGCAAACAACAATGATGAAACGGCAGAGGCGGATGATAACGATAGATCCGCATCCCTAAAGTCAGACGATGATAAAAACACTGAAGAACCGCCAGAGGTGAGTAAAGCTGATACCGGAACAGAAGCTGGCCAAACGCAAGGCGTGAGCGAGGGTGACACCGAGATAAAAGGCGACCAGTCGCAAGAGGCTCACGCGGATGAAACACCTAAAGCACCGACCTAATGATGCACCGGCGGCTCACCCATTTTATTCTCTTGGCCACATGTTGCGCGGGCCTGACGGCCTGCCCGACAGAACGGTTCCGTCACGAAAAATATGAATGTAATAGCGGCGCCTTTGGCATTGCCGAGATCATCTTGAACGACACTAATGTTGGAGATATGGCAAAGATCATCGGTTATGGCCATGAAAAAGAGGTGAAGATCCTGTCATCCAGCAAATCTTCCATCACCACAAAAATTGATGATATCCGCATCGAGATTGAACGTGACACTGGTACCGTACGGATCAAGCGGGGCAATCGCTACACGGTACTTGCGTGTTCTAAATCCGTCTTCACGATGTAGGTATAATTCCGAGAAACTATAATTCTGGATACCGCTAACACTTGTTCAACGTTTTGGTGACCCGTGAAATTTAACAATGGCGCTGGCTTCTTCTTCGCCAAGCCCAGTGGCCAGCGTGATTTCTTCCGAACTTGCCCCGCCACGCGCCAAATCAATGGCTTTAGTCAACTGACTCTCGCCGCCCATGGCTTCTGCCAATCTCGCCAGCTCTACCTTGCTGAGCTCATAATTTTCTGAAAATTCAGCATATTGCGACTCTAAATTTTGCAATTTGTTTGCCACAGATTCTAGATTCAGATTGGTTCTGACAAAGCTTTCTTGAAGATGCGACAGACTACTGGAAATACCTTGTAATTGTTCGAGAGAGCGGCGCTGACGCCCTAGCAACGCCGCAAAAACAAGCGCTGTCATAAAAATCAAAACAAGCGCAGCTCCAACGATTGTCTGGGCAACAGGGTTGTGCAAGAACTCTGTAAGATTTGCGATCATTCTCATCACCACTGAGTAACCGACCAAGATAGCCAGTGTATTAGGTAAGTTGAGTATGCGACTTAATCCGACTGTTCGGCAATATATTTTTGCAGAGCGGTTGGAATGTCGGCCCTTATTTCGGCACGTTTTTGCAAACCAGTCAGCCTTTCAATAATGGCCGCCACGCGGCTCTTATGCGGTTCCAATAGCGCACTGTCAGCCATCAAGAATGCTTTTTGGTTATTAAGATAAAGGTCTAGTTGATCGCAAGCGTTCAGGAACTCTTTTGAAGATTGGTTAGGCACATCTAGCGTGTCAAGCATTTGCTCGACACGTTGCAGTAGATCGTTGATAGAGGCCGTGTCAGACATAGTAAATGTCCGGTACTAACTTTTCATTTCCTTGTACGCATCAAGCAGCGCATCTGAAATCCGATTAATATCGATCGGGTATTCGCCTCGTTTAATTGCGTCTTTAATCCGGTCTACATTAGCCCGGTCAATTGGCGCTGAAGCAGCCATTTCCTTGATTGCGGACATATTTTCAGCTGATTTCAGCTTTACACTATCAGTTGCTGATGTTGTTGTGGCTGATTTATTCGCTGATTGCGACACCGCATGGTTATTGTTTGCCTTGCGTGGCTCCATACGGCTAATGGTATTTTTAATGCTCTCAACCATCTCAGTTGACCTCCAATGTTTCGATTAACGACACGCTTTTCAAATTATTTAGCTCGAATGCGAATTTTTTTTTCAGAAACTGCGACACCCTCAACAACCTGCCCACTTGAGTTATTTTTAACTTTTACAAGCTCACCAAGTTGCGCATATTCAACAGCAAGACCCTCGCTGACAACCGTTACAGGGCCAATTTTGGACTCAATGATCACAGACTGATCTTTCTGGATAGCATAATCAAGCTCCAGATGCCGAGTTCGGACGACTTGATTGATATTTATAGCCCGTTTTGTCTTGCGGCCAACAACATCATTTATATGACGAAAATAGCCAATGCCGGGATTAGCATCACGGGTGACAAGCCTAACATCGTCAGCGCCAATAATTTCCCCTGCCTGCAGGCTTTTTGCCAGCACAACAAATTTGGCAAATGTAGCCTCATGACTCAGATTTGGTTCAGTTTTGGCTGCATTATCAACAAAACTATCAATTTGCGTGCGGATAGCAATTTTGAACCCGTCAATATCTGGGCAGGATAAACGCACCGTTTTATAGCCACCAAACATTGGCGTGACCTGCAATGGAGCTTCACAAGCGCGAAACCGGCGGGTGTCTGAAATCTCTGGGCGGCTGTTCAACCCTCGCAACATCAACTCAGAGCGCACATGATCTTTTAGCTGGGCGCCGCTGATAAAATCACCTGCTATCGCAGGAGGCATCGTGCAAATTGTTGATAGCATCCACGCCCGAAGAAGTAATTTATCCACCGAAGAAAAAGATTTCATTTTGCTGCCCACCATAACTCTCACCTTGCTGAAACTTTTCTTTTTTACCCAGCGCCAGACCTTGAATCTGGTTCACCGATGGCAAATGCAATGTTTTGTCTGCATAAAGAAAATTGGGGTTGCCACGCACAAAGGCATGCTTGTTAAACTGAACAATCGCCATTTCAACAAATTTCATATTCAGCCCACTACCGCCATAATAGGCCTGCAAAATGTGGCCCAGCGTTTCATCAGGCATCACTTTGTGTGACTGTTGATAATTTGGATCCATTCGGAACGGATGATTGCTGGTATCATCGGCGTATTCTTGGCTAGCACCACGCTGGCCATATTTTAGCACAACAATAGGTTCACCAGCTTCAGCAGCCAGACTTGCCGCCACCAACATAGAACCAATCAAAACATGAACACGCATTAGTTAAA
>JBMZPN010000139.1:0-4503 GCA_049620845.1 Puniceispirillum sp. (SeqCode) | reverse complement strand
GGAAGCCAGCGATTGTTCCGCTTTCCTTGGCCATGATGATGCCTTTTTCAACGCCAGGAATAAATTCCTTGGGGACGTTACCGCCAACAACCGTGTTGGTGAATTCGAAATTACCTTCAGCAAGTGGCGCAAATTTGATTTTAACGCGTGCAAACTGACCTGTACCACCCGACTGTTTCTTGTGGGTGTAATCGATGTCAACTTCCTTGGTGATGGTTTCACGATAGGCCACCTGCGGCGCACCGATATTCGCTTCAACCTTGAATTCACGCTTCAGACGGTCAACCAGAATATCGAGGTGAAGTTCACCCATACCCCGCATGATGGTCTGGCCTGATTCAATGTCGGTTGTCACCTGGAATGAAGGATCTTCAGCCGCTAGACGCTGAAGTCCAGTAGACATTTTTTCCTGGTCATTCTTTGATTTTGGCTCAACCGCGATTTCGATAACCGGATCCGGGAATGTCATTGTTTCAAGAACAACCGGATTTGCGTTGTCACATAATGTGTCACCAGTTGTGCTTTCTTTCATGCCCGCCAATGCAACAATGTCACCTGCATAGGCCACATCGATTTCTTCACGGTTATTAGAATGCATCAGCATCATTCTACCGACACGCTCGCGCTTGCCTTTGGTTGAATTCAGGATGCTGTCACCCTTGTTTAGAGTACCCGAATAGACACGAACGAATGTCAGTGAACCAACAAACGGGTCATTCATGATCTTGAAGGCCAGACCCGAAAGCGGCTCGCTATCATCTGCACTACGCGCAATGTCGCGTGTTTCAGTCACGTCACCAGGGGCAAAACCTTTATATGCAGGGACATCCAACGGACCAGGCAGGTAATCGATAACAGCGTTCAACATCGGCTGAACACCTTTGTTCTTGAACGCCGAACCACAAAGCACTGGTACGAATGACATGTTCAAAGTGCCAAGACGGATCAAACGCTGCAAAGTCGCTTCATCAGGCTCTTCACCTTCAAGGAAGGCTTCCATTGCCACATCGTCCTGCTCGACAGCGATCTCGATCAAATAAGCGCGCATTTCGGCAGCTTTTTCAGCCAGTTCAGGGCGAATGTCTTTAACTGTCCAAGACGCGCCAAGGTCTTCTGAATCCCAGACCCACTCTTTCATGGTAACCAGGTTAATAATGCCTTCAAGCTCGGTTTCAGCACCGATTGGCATCTGCACAGGCAATGGCACCGCACCAGTACGGTCACGGATCATATCAACACAGTTAAAGAAGTCTGCGCCTGTCTTATCCATCTTGTTGACGAATACAATACGCGGCACTGAATAGCGGTCTGCCTGACGCCAGACTGTTTCAGTCTGCGGCTCAACACCAGCATTTGCATCCAGCACACAAACTGCACCATCAAGAACCGCCAATGAACGCTCAACTTCAATCGTGAAGTCAACGTGACCCGGGGTGTCAATGATGTTGAAACGGAATTTGGCTTCGTCTTCGGTAGCGCCATGCTCACCTGATGGCGTTGTTCCATCATTTGTGCGGAACCACATACAGGTCGTTGCCGCAGATGTAATGGTAATGCCGCGCTCCTGCTCCTGTTCCATCCAGTCCATAGTGGCGTTGCCATCATGAACTTCACCGATCTTATGTGACCGACCAGTGTAATAGAGGATACGCTCAGTTGCAGTTGTCTTGCCTGCATCAATATGAGCCATAATGCCAAAATTACGGTAACGCTCTAATGGATATTCACGTGACATATTATTGCTCCTGCTTTCAGGCTTACCAGCGGTAATGCGAAAAGGCTCGGTTTGCCTCAGCCATTTTATGGGTGTCTTCGCGCTTCTTTACCGCGTTGCCACGGTTATTAGATGCGTCAAGCAATTCAGCAGACAGACGGTCAACCATGGTTGTTTCACCACGTTTGCGTGAACTATCAATCAGCCAGCGAATAGCCAGTGCCTGCGCACGGTCAGCGCGCACCTCGACCGGAACCTGATATGTCGCACCACCAACACGGCGTGAGCGCACTTCAAGATTAGGACGGACATTTTCAAGCGCATCATGGAAAACCTTGACAGGTTCGTTGCCAGATTTGGCTTCGATACGATCAAAGGCACCATAAACAATTTTTTCAGCGATCGAACGCTTACCGTCATACATAAGGCATGACATAAACTTCGAAACAACTGCATCTTTGAACTTTGGATCCGGAAGTACCGGCCGTTTTTCTGCTCTATGACGACGTGACATATCTGCCTCTTCTTACTTAGGACGCTTGGCGCCGTATTTTGAACGACGCTGACGACGGTCAGCCACACCTTGGGTGTCCAAAGTACCGCGAATAATGTGATAGCGAACACCCGGCAAATCCTTTACGCGGCCGCCCCGAATAAGCACAACTGAGTGCTCCTGCAGGTTGTGACCTTCGCCAGGAATATAGCTAGAAACCTCAAACCCGTTCGTCAGGCGCACACGGGCAACCTTACGAAGCGCCGAGTTCGGCTTCTTAGGTGTTGTTGTATAGACTCTGGTGCATACGCCACGCTTTTGTGGACATGCTTCCATTGCCGGAACTTTTGTACGTTCAACAGGACGTTTGCGCCCGTGACGGATCAACTGGTTAATCGTTGGCATTACTGCCCCTTTTTTGTCTCGACCAAATAAGCACAAAACGTGCAACAAAGGGATTTCCTCTGAAAATCAGAGCAAAACCCTCGGTTTAATCTCCGCAAGCGGAGTAATTTTTGCCACCTAATATACAGGCCCTGCGTCTGGTACGACTACTGCGGTTAGCAGTGTGAACCACCACCAAGGTCTAAAAGGTTGGCGGATACTATGTTTTTGGGGGTGGATGGGTCAAGCGCTTTTTACGCAAACCCGTCCGTTAAACCCATTTTTTTTCAAATTATGTATAATTAGCACTCTCATACCAATTATACGTCGCTTTCAACCACCGTTTCTTCCGATTCGGCGGCAAATTCACTGCTTTCAAGTGCTGGCGCGGCAGCAGCACGCTGTGCCATGATGCCTTTATCACGTTCTGAAGCAATCCGACGAAGCCGATTCATCACCGAACCGGTTCCTGCCGGAATCAAACGACCAACAATGACGTTTTCTTTCAGGCCATCCAGCGTATCCTGACGGCCACTTACGGCGGCTTCGGTCAGAACGCGGGTTGTTTCCTGGAACGACGCGGCAGAGATGAATGATTTTGTCTGCAAAGACGCCTTGGTAATACCAAGCAGAACCGGATGTGCCGTTGCCGTGCGCAGACCTTCAGCTTCGAGAGCTGTGTTGGCCATAGCAAATTCTTCACGGTCAACCTGTTCGCCAACAAGGAATGTGCTGTCGCCAGCTTCTTCGACTTCGACCTTCTGCAACATCTGGCGGACAATGACTTCGATATGCTTGTCATTGATCTTAACACCTTGCAGACGATAGACGTCCTGAATTTCCTTGACCAGATAGGCGGCTAGTTCCTCGACACCCAGAATGCTGAGGATGTCATGCGGTACCGGACTACCATCAAGCAACAGGTCACCTTTACGAACAACATCACCTTCATTGACAGCCAGCGGGCGGCCTTTTGGCAACAGATATTCAACGGCGTCCATATCACCATCAAGAGGTACCACGCGGATACGACGCTTGGCTTTATAGTCATTGCCAAATTCAACGCGGCCATCAGCCTCGGCGATAACGGCAAAGTCTTTTGGCTTGCGTGCCTCAAAAAGCTCGGCAACACGCGGCAGACCACCGGTGATGTCACGGGTCTTTGATGACTCACGCGGGATACGCGCGAGAACATCGCCAGCCTGTACCTCAGCACCATTCTCAATCGACAGAATCGCTCCTGCTGACAGGAAGTAACGTGCCTCAAGACCGTTAGCCAGAGTCAAAACCTCGCCCTTGTCATCACGCAAGGTAATGCGTGGGCGCAGATTTGCCCCGCCAGCGGCGGCTTTCCAGTCAACCACTTCACGGCTTGAAATACCTGTTGTATCGTCAGTCACCTCACGAACAGACACGCCATCAGTCAGATCGACATAATGTGCCGTACCATTCATTTCGGTGATGATTGGCATCGTATATGGATCCCATTCGATCAGGATTTTACCAGCGGCAATCTCTTCGCCATCCTTGACCAACAGCTTACCACCATATGGCAGACGGTGACGGAGACGCTCGCGTCCCTTTTCATCGAGAATGAGCAATTCGGTATTCCGGCTCATGACAATAGGAACATCGTTCTTGTCGGTAACCAATGTGGCATCTTCAAGCTTCACGGTACCGCCAATTGTGGCTTCGATGTTTGACTGCTGGGCATCTCGCTGCGCCGCACCACCAACGTGGAAGGTACGCATGGTCAGCTGGGTGCCCGGTTCGCCGATTGACTGGGCGGCAATCACACCGACAGCCTCACCCATATTGACATCGGTACCACGCGCCAGATCACGGCCATAGCAATTAGCACAGATGCCGGAGTCGGCTTCACACAGCAATGCCGAACGGATCACGGCCTGAT
>JBMZPN010000138.1:0-4589 GCA_049620845.1 Puniceispirillum sp. (SeqCode) | reverse complement strand
TGACAAACATTCCCGCCAGACCAATCAAAACGGCAATAGCGCGATGTATGCCTATAGTTTCCCCAAGTATTGGCACTGACAACAAGGTGATAAAAAGCGGAGACACAAAGAATATCGAAATGGCTATAGCCAGTGGCAAGCTACCAAGCGCGGCAAAGAAGCTAATCATTGCCACCACAATACACATGCCGCGTCCCACAAAAAGCCAGAATACACGCAGAGGTAATGTAAACATTTTGGAAATGCCACGACTGACAAATATTATAATAATAATTGAAAATATCGCCCGCACGAGCATGATTTGCCCGAGTGAGAGATAGACACTCATCAGCTTTATAAGCGCGTCATTAATTGGAATAATGACCATGCCAAAGGCAAATAGCGTAAGTACAACAGCTGGTTTTGTAAGACTATCTCGCCACATATACCGCACTCTCATAAAACGGATAAGCATCTAAATCACGAGTCTGAATATTCTCTCTATCAGCAATTTTACCAATGTGAAAGCACCTAACTGTAATCCTGTAAGTTTCAGATAATTGGTATTTTTGCTTTCAAGAATTCACATTGATATAAAGCATTTCTTGAGGCAGTGTGTTTAGATAAATCTTGGCCTAGCATGTAAATACAATTTATGTCAGTTAGCTTCATCAGAAACAGGACGCGTAAATGACTGTGCTCAAAGGTTCTTGCCATTGCGGTAACGTTCAATTCGAAGTCCATACCGAGCTTCGTGATTTTGTGAAATGCAACTGTTCGCTTTGCAGTCGCAAAAATGCGCTTATGGCACAAGCAGAACCAGAGGAATTTGTTCTTGTGTCAGGTGAGGAAAGTCTTGGACTCTATCAATGGAACACAAAGGTGGCGCGGCATTATTTCTGCAAAAACTGTGGCATTTATACGCATCACTGGCGGCGAAGCAAACCTTGCTTTGCCTACAATGTTGCCTGTATTGAAGGCGTAGATAAAGATAGCATAACCGAATTTACACAGGTTGATGGGCGACGTTTTTCTGTCATCGAAGAAAACTAGAACTGAATTCGGCACAACATAATTTACCATATGCAAAAGCATGGAGCATAGCATGGCAGTACAGAAAAATTTCATCGCGGGCGAATGGCTTGAGGGTGACAGCACCATTGAAAACCGTAATCCCTCTGACCTTGGCGATCTTATCGGTACATATGCTCAGGCAAGCCAGGCACAATTAGACAAGGCTTTTGAAGCGGCTGAAGCAGCGCAAAAAATCTGGGCAAATACTGGCCTTGAAGCCCGCCAGACAGCGCTTATGAATATTGGCAATGAATTGATGGAACGCAGCACCGAGCTTGGCACTTTATTGAGTCGGGAAGAAGGAAAACCGCTAGCCGAAGGCAAAGGCGAAATTTACCGCGCTGGCCAGTTCTTTACCTATTATGCGGCAGAGACATTACGCCAGATAGGCGATACGGCGGACTCTGTACGCCCCAATATTGAAATTGATGTTCGGCGTGAACCCGTGGGCGTTGTCGCCATCATCAGCCCCTGGAATTTCCCGACAGCAACCGCCGTCTGGAAAATCGCACCTGCACTGGCATTCGGCAATGCCGTTATCTGGAAACCGGCCAATCTGGTGCCTGCTTCGGCGGTTGCGCTGGCAGACATCATCGCACGGCAGGACTTGCCCAAAGGTCTGTTCAATCTGGTGATGGGACCAGGCAGTAGCATTGGTCAGGCACTTGTCGAAAGCACCGCGATTAACGCCATCAGCTTTACCGGTTCGGTTGATATTGGCAAACAGATCGCCACGTCGGCAATTGGCAACCTGACTAAAGTTCAAATGGAGATGGGATCAAAGAACGCATTGGCTGTCATGGAAGATGGTGATCTTGATCTGGCTGTCACCTGTGCACTTGGCGGGGCTTTTGGCGGCACTGGCCAGAAATGCACTGCGTCATCGCGCCTGATCGTTCATGAAAAAATTCATGATGAATTTGTCGAAAAGCTGGCATCAGCTACCACATCTATGGTTGTTGATCATGCGCTGAAAGACGGCACCCAGCTGGGGCCGGTCGTAAGCGAGACCCAGTTAAATGAAAACATGGCTTATATTGATCTTGCCAAAAGCGAAGGCGGCGAAATCCTGTGTGGTGGCGAACGCGTAACGCGCGAGACCGAGGGCTATTACATGACGCCGGCTTTGGTTGCCAATACCAGCAATGACTGGCGTATCAATCGCGAGGAAATGTTTGCGCCTATCGCCTGTGTTATCAAAGCGGGTTCATATGGTGAAGCTCTAGGCCTTGTGAATGACACGAATTTCGGATTAACGTCGGGGATCATTACCAAGTCACTTGCCCGTGCATCACATTTTCGTCGTAACGCCCGCACTGGCTGTGTAATGATCAATCTTGCCACCGCTGGCACCGATTATCATGTTCCCTTTGGCGGGCGCGGCGACAGCTCATATGGTCCAAGGGAACAAGGCGGTTATGCCGAAGAATTTTATACCACTGTCAAAACATCATATATTTCATCAGGAACGCCGGAATAATCATGCATCGCATCGATAATCTACAATATGCCAACTGGTCTGAAAAAATATTCCGCCAAATGCGCGAAGGCAATGTTGATGCTGTTCATGTGACGATTGCCTATCATGAAAACTTCCGTGAGACGGTTGCCAATATAGAAAAGTGGAACCTGTGGTTTGAACGTTTTCCAGAGCTTATTTTCCACGGAAAAACAGGTGATGATGTGCGCCGCGCAAAAGCCGGAAACCTTACCGCTATCTTCTTTGGTTTTCAAAATCCGTCACCTATCGAAGACGATATCGGACTCGTTGAAATATGCCACACGCTTGGCGCACGCTTTATGCAGCTTACCTATAACAACCAATCACTACTGGCCACCGGTTGCTATGAAGATGAGGATACCGGAATCACACGCATGGGGCGTCAGGTTATCAAGGAGATGAACCGCGTTGGCCTGGTCGTTGATATGAGCCATTCAGCCGAACGTTCGACTCTTGAAGCCATCGCCATATCCGAACGCCCGATAGCCATCACACATGCCAATCCTGATTTCTGGCATCCTGCTAAACGCAACAAATCCGATGATATTCTAAAAGCGCTTGGCGAATCTGGCGGCATGCTTGGTTTTTCGCTTTATCCGCATCATCTGAAAGATAAATCGGATTGCACGCTAGATAGCTTTTGCGACATGATCGCGCGAACAGCCGATTTGATGGGTATAGATAATATCGGCCTCGGTTCTGATCTATGTCAGGATCAGCCGGATTCCGTTGTCGAATGGATGCGCGTTGGCCGGTGGACAAAAGAGATCGACTATGGTGAAGGATCAGCCGCAAATGCAGGCTTTCCCCCCATGCCAGACTGGTTTCAGGATAATCGCCATTTTGATAATATTGAGGCTGGTTTGCTCGCTCGTGGCTTTTCAAAGACAGAAACCGCCGCAATCATGGGAGAGAACTGGTTACGTTTTTATGATAACAATTTTTGGGCAATAAATGCTTGAGCTTAACTAGGGCATATCGATGGAAAGCAGAGTCACGGCAAAAAATCAGACGCATATAGCACTTCGCTCAGGCAATGATGTGATGCGGTTGGCGCGGATGGGGTCTTTTCACCAGAGCAGGCTCAGCTTCATGCGCGTTTTGCTGCGCCGTCTCAAACGTGAAAACTGGAGCTTCAAACGTCCGGTCTGGCAAATTGATGCCAATGGTGTCGGCGTTGCCACATACACGGCCATTGGCCCCCAGCGAACCTATACGCTGGTTGCATTTGCGCATGATCTACCCGATGAATTGCGATCCGACCGTGTCATTGCCGAAGCGTGGGATGCCACTTTCAGCCTGCATGATGGCGATGTTACCGAAGCAGACATCGCGCGCCTGAAAAATAACGTGCCGCTTCAGGAAGCTGGCCGCATTTCTGACGGCGAGTTCGTTCTATCGCGCGCTAACAAGTCCGTCAGGCTGTTTGATTACGTCCGCGACTGTCTAGCCGCTGGCAATCAGCCTGATCTGGCAAAGATTGAACCGATTGGCTATCTCATGCGGACAAGCGCCGTTTACGGTTCCGGAAAATTTGGTGCCGCAGACCGAAGCGTTTGGGCTGACCGGCCTGAATTTGCCGGGTCTTTCCAGCCTGAATTACTGGCTGTATGGCTGATACGCGCCTTTACGATTGATATGGTTGAACATATGGCCAGAATACAGGAGCCAGCCACAGCCGTGACGCTTGCGCCTGATATTCGCCGCCGGATTGGCGTTGGCAATTCGACAGGTCTGGGCATGGCGCCCTTTCTGATTAATCATCCTGCGCTGATTCACGCATGGATCAATGCGCGCGAAACGGCTTTGGGACGCGTACGGGCAATAGCTACGATTGACGCTTCGCAGTTGGCGCATTTTGTATCGCTCGTCAAACGTGCCGCCATCAACGCCGATACATGGCAGGTTGAACATCCGTATCAGGATAAAAAGATCAAGGGTCTGCGCAAAGACCTGTCCAGCCTTACAGCATATATGCAAAATTTTGACTCTGCTCAGGCGTATCCATGGGATGTGATTTATCGGTGGGGAACCG
>JBMZPN010000137.1:0-4592 GCA_049620845.1 Puniceispirillum sp. (SeqCode) | reverse complement strand
TAATCATCAAGATTGATCTGATCGATAATCTTAGTCAGTGTTTTGGCAAGCGCATCAGCGAAGGCATGATGCTCATCGTGATGAATTTTGACATCCAGTATCGGTAGCTTTGCATAATTGCCAAGAAGCACCAGCACATCCTGCAATAATGGTATTGATTGCCCCGCAAATTCATCACCAAACCATGCGCCCGCATCGCATCCAGCGATATCACCAAGTGCAAGATCCTGTAGCCGCGCAGAACCGCTAACAGTCCGGCCAAATTTACCATCATGATGAATCACGGGGCTACCATCACCAAGCAAGGAAATATCAAATTCGACACTTCCAACATCCATATGACAGGCTTTTTCCAAAGCCATCATGGTATTCTCCGGCGCTGTTCCGGATGCCCCGCGATGGGCGCAAACCTGATCGGAAGCTAAATATGTACGTGATTTATCGTAATCGGACATCAAACCAATCCTGTATTTGATAAAGCTTGCCCATGATAGGCAGGAACCAAGGTTGCCCGTTATAAAATGGGAACGCAGATAATTTACGGTCTTCAAACATGCTTTTGCTATTGGCCGCACCCGCAAGCCGCATACCAAGCCTGTATCCCAGCCAGCTCATCATGACAACGCCACTACCATGACAACCAACAGCGTGATAGACGCCTTTCTGGCTTTCGCCGATATGCGGCACGCCATCCATCGTATAGGCAACATAGCCCCACCAGCCATGACTGAGGCGGATATCGGCCAGATCGGGAAACACATTTACCAGCCCCTTATGCAACATGCGCGCACCGGCATAGGGATCATGCGCCAGATAATGCGCACGCCCGCCAAACAGAATTCGCGTCCGGTCAGGCGATGGCCGGAAATAATATAACAGCCTTTTGGTATCGGCGATCATGCGTAAATTGGGAAAACGTGCCTTTATCTCGGTCTTGCCAAGTGGTTCGGTAGCTATCTGATAAGATGGCACAGGCACAACACGTCTTTTCAGCCATGGCTCAAAACCACCCGTATAGCCATTCGTGGTGATAAGTACATTTTCGGCTTGCACCTCACCGGCACTTGTCTCGATATATAACTGGCCATCACGTCGATTGATCTTGCCAGCCCGTACCTTGCCGACAATCGTAACACCCGCCTTTTGTGCAACCTTCAACACACCATCATAGAGCTTGCCCGGATGTACCGCGCCTGACCGTTGCAAAACCATCCCGCCATGATAAAAATCCGAAGCTATTTCCTGACGCGTATCTTCAGGCGCGACCATATAGGCATCAGCCGCGGTCAGATCATTCAGCCGATCCAGCCGCCCTGCCAGTTTTTTCAGCGCTGGCTTGGAATGCGCACCAACAAAGCGTCCGCATTGCTGATACACAGCGTCAATCTTTTCCGTTTTCACAAATTCGGCAAGCCAGCTATAGGATTGTGATGCTTCATCAAGCATTGCGCTTTCAAGGTTTTTTTCAAGCTTCACATGCTTGCCTACATTCACGCCTGACGAGATCATCCCGCCATTGCGTGTTGATGCGCCATAACCGATATGCTCGGCATCGACCACCAGCACATCCGAACCAGCCCGCGCCAGCACAATGGCGGCATGCAATCCCGCATAGCCTGCGCCAACAATCAGCACATCTGTTTTGCTGGGTATTTCGGGCGTGTCGGTGGTTTGCTGAGCGCCAAAATCAACATCATCCCACCAATAGGGCTGGGGTTTGAATGTGTCGCTCAACATGTCCATTACCCCGTCCAGCCCAGCTCAACCTGCTTTTGAAATGCCCGCGCCGCATTGCGCATCAGCATCGCCACGGTAACAGGGCCAACACCACCAGGCACGGGGGTAATCCAGCTTGCTATATCGGCAACTGCTTCGGTATCTGCATCACCAACGATCCTAGACTGACCATCTTCATCCGTAATCTGATTAATGCCAATATCGATAACCGCGGCACCTGGCTTAACCATATCCGCCTTCAGAAAATTTGGGATACCCACAGCCACAAGCACAGCATCAGCGCGCCGCGTATGCGCGGCCACGGATCGGGTCATGTGATGGCATACAGTCACTGTCGCACCTTCGGCCATCAGCATGAAAGCGGCAGGCTTGCCAACAATTTCCGAATGGCCGACCATCACCACTTCAAGACCTTTAAGTTCGAGGCCGGTTGCCCTTATCATCTCAACCGATGCGGCAGCAGTACATGGTGCCAGCGCGGTTTCATTATAGACAATGTTACCGATTGAAGCCGGATTCATGCCCTCGACATCTTTCAGCGGATGAATCGCTGATTGCAGTGAACGCACATTTATATGATTTGGCACCGGACGTTGCAGAATGACACCCAGAACATCTGGATCGTCGTTCATTTCAACCAGCCGCCTTTTGCATTCTTCCTGCGTCAGGTCAGCAGGCCAGTGCTGTTCGGAAAATGGCAAGCCTACCGAAGCGGCAGCACGCGACTGTCCACGGATATAGACAGCGATCTCGTCGACATCACCAATGCCGACTGAAACAAGCTTTCCTGTTGGGCGTTTCTTTGACAGTTTTTCAATATCGGATGCGGCATCATCGAGGATAGTCTGGCGAACATGCTTTCCGTACAAAAGTCGGGCATCATCTGGCATGGAATTTGGAACCTTTACTTTAATATTTCACAGATCATTAAAAACAATCAGACCGTTGCGGTAAAGCTGTCATTTAATGCACCAGAATTCAAATAAATTGCATGAATGAGCCAAGAAAAATTTTAATCACATACAGCTATGCTCTGAACCAGATGATTTTCAAAAATGTAACCCTCATAGCATGCATTTATCGCCGCTTTACACCATAGCCCATTGTCGTTATAAACGCGGCGGTTTGCATGACATCCGGGGGAGGCCATAGGCAAACCATCTACTTATCTTTTTAAGCAAGAGGATCTTTTCATGCTTACCACAGCAATTTTGCCGATCAGCCTTGGTATTCTGGGCTTGATAGCGGCACTTCTGATCTATGTCAGAATCCTGCAGACTCCGGCCGGAGAAGGCAGAGTTAAAGAAATCGCCGATGAAATCCATCTTGGTGCCATGGTCTTTATGGCCAGCGAATATAAGCGGCTCGCCATTTTCTGCGCGATCTGTATCGTGGCACTCTATTTCGGATTGGGCTGGCAGACAGCCGTTGCCTTTACCGTTGGTGCGCTTTGCTCGGGCATTGCCGGATATATCGGCATGTATTCAGCTACCAAAGCCAATGTACGTACAGCTGTAGCCGCTAATTCAAAAGGTGCCGCAGAAGCGCTTAACGTAGCTTTCTTTGGTGGCTCGATCATGGGTCTGACAGTTGCCTCTATGGGTCTGTTCGGTGTTGGTATCCTGTATTACTATTTCGCAGGTGATATCCATACGATCCACTCGATCGAAGGTTTTGCTATGGGTGGCTCATCAGTGGCTTTGTTTAGCCGCGTTGGTGGTGGCATTTTCACCAAAAGCGCCGATGTCGGTGCTGACCTTGTTGGTAAGGTTGAAGCTGGCATTCCTGAGGATGATCCACGCAACCCAGCCGTTATCGCCGATAACGTAGGTGACAATGTTGGTGACGTTGCCGGTATGGGTTCGGACATCTTTGAGTCATATTGTGGTTCGATGATTGCTTCGATTGCGCTGGCTGCTTCCATGTCGCTTGCCACCGTTGACAGCCTAGGCGGTGACCGTCTGGCTCTGCAGTTCATGCCACTGGCACTTGCTTCGGCTGGTCTGCTTTGTTCGCTTGCAGGTATTCTGGCCGTGAAAATGTTCTCGGGCAAAAGCCCTGATGTCGCTTTGCGCTTTGGCACCATCGGTTCATCCGTTGTCTTTATCGCCGCCGCCTATCTCGTGGTGACAGGCATGGGTGCTAGCGTCGGTGTCTGGTCAGCAGTTCTGGTTGGCGCGATTGGCGGTATCATCGTTGGTCTGGTAACCGAATATTACACGGGCGGTGCGCCAGTTCGTAAGATTGCCAAAGACGGTGAAACAGGTCCGGCAACGATCATGATCTCAGGCCTTGCTCTGGGCATGCAGTCAGTGGCCATTCCGGTTTTGACCATCGCCACGATCATCTTCTTTGCGAATATGTCTGCAGGTCTTTACGGTGTTGGTCTGGCCGCTGTTGGTATGTTGTCAACTGTTGGCATCACCATGGCGATCGACGCCTATGGCCCCGTTGCTGATAATGCTGGCGGTATTGCAGAAATGGCCGAGATGGGCTCTGAAACACGTGAAATCACCGACTCGCTTGACGAGGTTGGCAATACAACTGCCGCGATCGGTAAAGGTTTTGCCATCAGTGCCGCGGCGCTTGCCGCACTTGCGCTGATCAGTGCCTATATCGAAAAAATCTCGGCAAGCATGGACGGCTTTGTGCTGGCGATCAATGATCCGCTCGTTCTTTGCGGCATGTTCATCGGTGGTATCTTCCCGTTCATCGTCAGCGCCCTGACCATGACAGCTGTTGGTGACGCCGCCTTTGACATGATTCAGGAAGTGCGCCGTCAGTTCCGTGAAATCCCGGGTCTGCTCGAAGGTAAAGCCAAGCCTGATACAGCTCGTTGTGTTGATATCGCGACG
>JBMZPN010000136.1:0-4611 GCA_049620845.1 Puniceispirillum sp. (SeqCode) | reverse complement strand
TTTGAGATAGGATCGCAGAAATAACGGTGCAATAAAGCCCAAGAACGCAGCCACCCATAAGCCAATCGCAATTGGCGACGAAAACAGATAAAACCAGTCGCCATCTGAAAGCACCATAGCACGGCGCAGACTGACCTCCATATGACCACCCAGAAGGATACCCAAAATTACAGGTACAGCAGGGATCGATAATTTGCGCAACACATAGCCAAGTACACCAAAGCCGATCATGAGAAGAAGATCAAAATGGCTACCTGACAACGAAAATATACCAACGAAGGAAATCATCGTCACCGCAGGCAACAAGACTGCCGCAGGCACTTGCAGAATACGGCTGAACACCTTTACAAGCGGCACATTGAGGATCAGAAGGACAAAATTGGCAATCAACAATGATGCAATAAGTCCCCAGACAACTTCGGGACGCTCGGTAAACAGCAAAGGCCCTGGCGTAATATTCAGCGTCATCAGCAAAGCAAGCAATACAGCCGTTGTGCCTGACCCCGGCACACCCAGCGTCAACATCGGCACCAGGGCACCACCAGCGGCGGCATTATTGCCAGCTTCGGGTGCTGCAATACCACGCGGATCACCCTTACCAAAATTCGTCTTATCAGGGGTGACAGCTTTTTCGCTCATATAGGCAAGAAAACTGCCCAGTGACGCGCCAGCACCTGGCAAAAGACCCGCAACAAAACCGATAACTGTCGAACGAAGCATCGTCCATCGCGTGCTGATAATATCACGGATAGGTATCGTGACTTTTTCAAGCTGAACACCAATCGCCGAATCCTTGCCATGACTTTCAATAAAGACAAACACCTCGGCCACGGCAAACAACCCGACAATGGCAACAAGAAAATCAACACCATCAAACAGATGCAGACTACCACCTGTAAACCGTGTCAGACCTGTCGAGCTATCGACACCAATCATGGCAATGCCAAGACCAAGACAAACCGCAATCGCAGCCTTGGCCTGATTTTTTGATCCGATGCCACCTAATGTACAAAAAGCCAGCAAATAAAGGGCAAAATATTCGGCCGGCCCAAACAGAAAAGCCACACGTGCGAGGATTGGCGCAAGCAGCATCAACCCCACTGTCGCCAAAAGAGCGCCAACAAAGGATGCAACACCCGATAACACAAGCGCATCGCCAGCACGTCCCTGTTTGGCCATTGGATAACCATCTAAGGTGGTCATCATGGCGGGCTCATCACCCGGAATATTCAGCAAAATCGACGAAATACGTCCACCATACATGGCGCCATAATAAACCGCTGTCATCAATACCAGCGCCTGCGTTGCATCTAGCCCGAAGGAAAATGATAAGGGAATCAAAATGGCCACGCCATTTGACGGGCCAAGTCCCGGCAAGGCACCTATCATCGTCCCCAGAATACAGCCCGCAACTGCCAAAGCCAGTGTTGTTGGGGTCAGCGCGACTGAAAAACCAAGCGCAAGATTTGCAAGCAGATCCATATGACTCTAGCTCCACAACCAGCGTGGTAGGGCAAATAACCCGAGACCCAGCGCAAATTTAAAAATAACGAATAATATTCCTGATAGGCCAATCCCTATCAATGCCGCTGGCAAGCGGCTTGGAACAATCTGATAGGATAGCGCCCCTGCCGCCAATGCAGTGGGCAGTAAAAACCCAAGCGGCTTTAACGCATAGGCATAGAAAACCAGAACCACCACCGCTATCGAAATCCTGCCCAGCATCATCAAGCCCGGCCATTTCGGTTCTGGGTCGGGCAAAACCACCATCGTCACGCCCGAAATAAAAGCAATCGCCGCAATAATATACGGAAAGGTTTTAGGCCCTACCGGATCAGCAAAAAAGGGTGACTCAAGCTGACTAGCGCCTGCAAAAAATGCAAGCGCTAGCACAGCAACAATAAGTCCGGTTATACGATCGGACATTACTTCATAACACCCAGTTCGGTTGACATGGCACGGACTTCACCGATCACGCCGTCAACATATGACTGGAAGTCACCACCAACTTTGTTGAACGGTGCAAGACCATTCGCCATCATGGCTTCTTTCCATTCAGCCGAAGCGCCAACCTTGCGAAGCGCTTCTGTCCACTTCTTGTAAGATGCGTCCGAAGCACCCTTTGGGGTGTAAAGACCACGCCAGTTCACGGCAATGACATCAATGCCTTGCTCTTTGGCAGTCGGAATATCTTCAAATCCCGGGATACGCTCGTCAGTAAATGATGCAAGAACGCGCACATCACCTGACTTGATAAAGCCAACAACACCTGAAATGTCGCCAGTCATTGCCGCTGTAAAGCCACCAACGGTCTGGGTAATAGCATCGGCATCACCGTCAACACCGATATATTTAATCTTTTTGATATCGGTAAAGCCTTTACGCTTCAGAGCCATCAGAACTTTGAGATGGTCATAACCACCTGCGGCTGAACCACCTGCAAAAGCATGCTTTGACGGATCGGCAATAACCGCATCCAGCAGATCATTTAGATTCTTATATGGTGAGTCCTTGGCAACAACGATCACGCCCGGGTCAGCACCAATAGCACCGAGGAAACGAACCTGATCAGATGTCATGCCTGAATAGGCATTCTGTGCCAGACGAGTAGCTGTTGCTGTAGATGCTGCAACAATCAGTGCGTCATCGCTATTGCGCTCATTCACAACATGCGTAAAGGCGAGACCGCCGCCGCCGCCAGCCATATTAGTCACCTGAATCGGGGCATCAACCGCACCGATATCATGCATGATCTTGGTAATACTACGGCAGGTAAAGTCCCAACCGCCGCCAGGGTTAGCTGGTGCAATACATTCAGCAGCATAAGACTGCCCGACAAGGCCAACGCTGAATACAGCAGCCAAAGCCATTTTTGAAATTATTTTCATTAGTTATCCCTCCACTAAAAATAGCCTAATTTATTTTGACAAATTAGGACTCTTTCATACTATTCACTATGAAGCTGACACAAACCTGACACGAAACAAATTAGATGTGAAAATATTAATTGTCGAAGATACAGCAAAATTAGCCAAATCTCTGGCCGATCATTTCACACTGCAAGGTCACAATGCTGACATAGCGGAAACGGTCAGACTTGCCGAAGAACTTATATCGCTGACGCATTATGATATCATGCTTCTTGATATCATGCTTCCTGATGGAGACGGGCGCACTTTTCTACGCTCGCTTCGGTCACAGAAAATATCTCTACCCATTATCGTCATGACCGCACGTTCGGAAGTGTCCGACAAGGTAGATTTGCTTGATATCGGCGCGGATGATTACATCATCAAACCATTCGACTTTGCCGAACTTGAAGCGCGGTGTCGGGCGGTTCTTCGGCGTCATACCGGAAGCACGCAAACACAGCTTGTCTTTGGTGATATCGCTCTGAATCCTCTGACTGCCGAATTGCAAACGCCCGAAACCATCCACATGTTGCGTAACCGTGAATTACGTTTGCTGGAGATATTCATGAATGCGCCCGATATATTGTTCACAAAAGAACAGCTTACCGACCGTATTTTCAATATCTCCGAGACCATCAGCGAAAATACCATCGAAGTCTATATTGCCCGTGTCCGCAAAAAACTGATCGGCTGCGTTGTTCGCATCCAGACCATGCGCGGGATTGGTTATAAGTTGACGAAATCATGAAATCATCTGGCATGAAATCATCTGGCATCAAACCATATAGCAAAAAACCTGTGTCTCTTCGTTGGCGGCTTTTATTACCGCTGGTAGTGACCGCCATCGTTATTTCGGCTTTGCTGTTTTTCACCATGCGCAATGTCACAACGCATGCGGTGCAGGCGACTCAGGACGCGCTTCTGGAAACTGCCGCCCTGTCAATACTCGAGCAAACGCGCACGATTGAAGATGATGTAGAGATTGACCTGCCGTACAATATTTTCACCATGCTCGGGGCAACCAGCGAAGATAAAGTCTATTACCGTATCGATCTTGATGGTGATTTTCTTACCGGCTATGAGGATCTGAAACCTGGAATCATACCCGAACAGGAAGATCGTCCGGTTTTCAGCTCAATTGATTTTCGCAATAACAAACTAAGACAGGCGACGATTCATCGCGGTTTTGTTGTGCGAGGGGAAACGAAATTTGTCCGTATTACAATCGCCCAGACGCAACTTTTTCAGGAAACAATAATTCGTGATATTTCACAAACTGCCAGTATCATTGGGATCAGCTTTTTTGGCTTTGCCATCTTTATGGCGCTGTTTGTTACGACATCTTTTCTGCGCCCTATAAAATTGCTGGCTGACGCTGTTAGTCGCCGCGGCCCCAACGACTTGCGTCCGGTGAGACATCCAACACCTGAAGAATTAGCCCCGTTAGTTCAATCATTAAATGGCTTTATTGCGCGCCTGCGAACAACTTTGCGGCAAACCGAAACCTTTATTGCCGAAGCCGCGCATCATATCCGCACCCCCCTGTCTCTTGTTAAATCCGAAAGTCAGTTAGCTCTCAGCAAATCAACCAATGCACATAATCGTGAGCATTTGCGGAATATCATGCAAGCGGTTGACCAAAGCAGCCGTTCTGCCAGCCAGTTACTTGATCACGCTATTGTTCTTTATCGCGCTGAAC
>JBMZPN010000135.1:0-4615 GCA_049620845.1 Puniceispirillum sp. (SeqCode) | reverse complement strand
TATCTATGGACTACAGCCGGTGTGTTTGACTATCTGAACCTGCGGACAAATGGTTACGAATTCCATATGGATCTTGCCCTTGGCAAGGTGCCTTATACTGACCCGCGCGTACAGGCCACTTTTGACAAGTGGGACGAGCTGGTTAAGCCGGGCTATTTCCTTGAAAACCATGCCGCCTATAGCTGGCAGGAAGCCCTGACACCTATGGTCAAGGGTGAAGCGGCCATGTATGTGATGGGTAACTTTGCGGTTGCACCTTTGCGTGAGGCAGGTCTGACTGACGACCAGCTTGGCTTTTTCCAGTTTCCGGAAATCACCCCCGGTATTCCAATGGCCGAAGAAGCACCAACTGATACGATCCACATTCCGGCAAATGCCAAGAACAAGACTGACGCCAAGCGTTTCTTGATCTTTATGGCGCGTGCCGATGTGCAGACCGAAATCAACGGCATTCTTGGTCAGTTACCGATCAACAATAAATCAACCGTTAAGGATGACAAATTCCTTAAGGCCGGTAACGATATGCTGAACAATGCCTATGCGATGGCACAGTTCTATGACCGTGATGCGCCTGCTGAAATGGCATCTGCCGGCATGAAGGGTTTCCAGGAATATATGGTGAAGCCTGAGCGCCGTGATGCGATCCTGAAGCGTTTGGAAAAGGCGCGTCAGCGCGTCTACAAGTAATATAATTTTGGGAAGGCCGGTTATGACTGGCCTTCCTGTTTCATTATTCAATTTTATTTTCTGATTTTAATATCTGTATTGGTCTAGGCTGATGACAACAGCGCAGGATGCACAAACGAATGTGACGCTTCGCCAGTCGGGTTGGTGGAAGCGCAATCAGCGAACACTTATGCCATGGCTATTTCTGACGCCGGGCATTCTGCTTTTTGCCATATATGTTTTGTGGCCAATCATGTCGTCACTCTCGATCAGCCTGTATCAATGGGACGGGCTTTCACCAGCGACCTATGTCGGTCTGGAAAATTATGTCGAATTGATGGATGACGAAGAATTCTATACGGCGTTATGGAACAACGTCCGCTGGCTTATCTGTTTCATGGGCGCGGTGCCTGTCGGTCTGGCTCTGGCACTGTTTCTCAATCAGGTGGTGTTTGGTATCCGGCTGATAAAGTCACTGTTCTTTTTTCCCTTTGTCATTTCGCAGGTTGTAATTGGTCTGGTCTTTACATGGTTTTATGAGCCAAATTACGGCATTATCGCACCGTTGCTGAATCTGGTCGGGCTTGAAGGCTGGGCTATTCTGGCCGATGAAGATTATGCAACATACGGGATTATCTTTGCCGGCCTTTATCCGCAAATTGCCTATTGCATGATTTTATATCTTACCGGACTCAATAATGTCAGTGCAGACCAGATTGAAGCTGGGCGCATGGATGGGGCGACCGGATTTTCCCTGTTCTGGAATATTATTCTGCCGCAATTACGTCCTGCGACCTTTATCGCTGTTGTGGTCACGATTATCGGGTCACTGCGAAGTTTTGATTTAATTGCTATCATGACACAAGGTGGCCCTTGGGGGTCAACGAATGTGCTTGCCTATTACATGTTTGAACAGGCGTTGAGCGAATATGGGTATCGGATGGGATATGGCTCGGCTATAGCCACGATTCTGTTTTCGATCATGATGGTTTATATTCTGTTTTTCATTTACCGCATGTATCGCGATGAAAAGCGGGGGCTATAGGCATGTTTCCAACGCCCATTGAAAATGCCCGTCCAGTCAATCAGATGCTTTATAAAATTGCCCTGCCAGCCTCCCTATTAATATGGCTGGTGCCATTGCTTGGCGTGGTGATGACGGCGGTGCGCGGGGCGGCCGATATAACCTCGGGCAATTTATGGGGCGTGCCAGACGAATGGCAGGCGATTCAGAATTTGACCGATGTTTTTACCAATACGCCCATGTTCATGTTCATCATAAACAGTTTTAAAATCACCATACCGACGGTGATTGGCGCTGTGGCCTTGAGCTGTATGACCGGTTTTGCGCTGGCGATTTACCGGTTCAAGGGTAATCTGCTGATTTTCTTTCTGTTTGTCGCAGGCAATTTTATACCGTTTCAGATTTTGATGATTCCGGTGCGTGATCTGACCTTTCAGATGGGGCTATATGATACCGTTACCGGCCTTGCCATGTTCCATATTGCCTTCCAGACCGGATTTTGCACGCTGTTCATGCGTAATTTTATCCGCGCCTTGCCCTATGAGCTTGTCGAAGCGGCGCGAATAGATGGTGCATCCGAGTTCAAGATTTTCTGGGCGGTGGTTCTGCCCCTGATCCGTCCGGCAATTGCTGCGCTTTGTGTGCTGATTTTCACCTTCATCTGGAATGATTATTTCTGGGCAACGGTTCTGATTCAGGGACAGCATGCGATGCCGGTGACGGCTGGTCTGAAATCGCTGAACGGGCAATGGATTTCCGCTTATCATCTGATTTCGGCAGGATCGATCGTGGCCGCTTTACCTCCGGTGATTATTTTCTTTCTTATGCAAAAGCATTTTATTGCCGGTCTCACCTTTGGCGCCAGCAAGGGCTGATTTGGGTAGGGTACAAAGATGATCAAGATTGCAATGATAGGCGCCGGTAGTACCGTTTTCATGCAGAATATTCTGACTGATGTATTGCTGGAAGATTGTTTCAAAGACTGCCATGTGTCGCTTCAGGATATTGATGAAAAACGGCTGAAAACATCACAGCTGGTCGCTGAAAAAATCAGCGCAACAGTCAATGCCACCCCGACGATTACCGCAACGACTGATCGACGCACAGCTTTGAAAGGGGCAGATTTTGTTATCATCATGATTCAGGTTGGTGGATATAAACCGGCAACTGTGATTGATTTTGAGATTCCGGCCAAATACGGCCTTACGCAGACAATTGCTGATACATTGGGCGTTGGTGGGGTGATGCGTGGTTTGCGGACAGTTCCGGTTCTGGCTGATATTGCCCGCGACATGATGGAAATATGCCCCGATGCTTTGATGCTGCAATATGTCAATCCAATGGCGATCAACTGTCTGGCCTTATCGCGGTTGGTGCCTGATTTGCGTTATGTTGGCTTGTGTCATTCGGTACAGGGCACCGCGATTGATCTGGCGCGTGATCTGGGTGAATCCATTGATGATATCGAGTTTGAATGTGCCGGCATTAACCATGTTGCTTTCTACACCAAATTTGCCAAGCGGCATGCTGATGGCAGTCTCGAGGATCTCTATCCACGTCTGCATGCTTTGATTGATGGGCGTGATTATGGGGTGAATTACGATGGTTGTACAAATCATGTGCGCTATGAAATGTTGCGGCGGCTTGGATATTTTGTAACGGAGTCATCCGAGCATTTTGCTGAATATACGCCATGGTTCATCAAGAATGACCAGCCTGAGTTAATTCAACAATTCGACATTCCTATCAATGAATATATTCGCCGCTGTGAAGACCAGATTGAAAAATGGGACGCACAGGAACAGGCGCTTCTGTCGGACAGTCCCATTCATTGTGAAAAGTCGGTTGAATATGCAGCGCGGATCATTCATGCGGTGGCAAATGATACGCCTGAATTGATCAACGGTAATGTGCTGAATGACGGGTTGATCGGAAATCTACCTGCCAATAGCTGTGTCGAGGTGCCTTGTATTGTCGATGGTCGCGGTATCACGCCTCAGGTGGTTGCCGATCTGCCTCCGCATCTTGCCGCGATCATGCAAAACAGCATTAATGTTCAGGCGTTGACTGTGGAGGCCATCATCACGGGTAAAAAAGAACATGTCTATCATGCGGTAATGATGGATCCGCATACAGGTGCCGAACTGAACCTGGATCAGATATGGAAGATGGTTGATGAGCTTCTTGATGCGCATGCTGGCTGGTTGCCTACGCTAAACTAATGGCAGATTTTCATACAAAATATGTTGATCGTGGGAACGAGCGGAGCCTTTGGTTATATGCCGAAAGCGCGCGTGAGTATGAACTGCTTGATAGTTTGCCGGCAGTACCAAGCGCTGACGCGCATATGCGTTGGCATCCGCTACTGCGTGAATGGGTGTGTCACGCTGGTGCCCGGCAGGGGCGTACCTTTTTACCGGATGCCGCCGATTGCCCGCTTTGTCCGGCAACCAAAGGCGGCAAGCTCACCGATATGCCTGCGACCGATTATGAGGTTGCGATTTTCAGCAACCGTTTTTCGGCTTTGTCGGGCGCGGCAGGCACGCCGCCCGAGCTTGGCGTTGAGACAGTGCCCGGTATCGGATTTTGTGATGTGGTTTGCTATAGCGCAGATCATCATTCATCTTTTGCCACGATTGGCGTTGACCGGATCAGTTTGCTAATCGCGGCACTTGGTCATCGCTGGGATGCCTTGATGCAGGATGAGCGGATTCAATATGTGCTTCCTTTTGAAAATAGGGGACGTGAAATCGGGGTGACGCTTGACCATCCGCATGGGCAAATTTACGCCCTTTCGCATGTGCCAGCCTTGATTGCCCGCGAAGCCGAGAGCTTTGCGCAGGCTAATCCGCTTGCTGATATAGCTGAGCATATTAACCCTGCACTTATACTTACCCAAAATGACTGTGGCATTGTTATGGTGCC
>JBMZPN010000134.1:0-4628 GCA_049620845.1 Puniceispirillum sp. (SeqCode) | reverse complement strand
TTGCGCTTTTGCATATCCCTGCTTGGCCGCGAGACGAAACCAGCGCACCGCTTTAACATAATTTTGTGGCGCACCTTGGCCGGTGTAGTAAATAGCACCAAGATTATATTGCGCTTTTGCATATCCCTGCTTGGCCGCGAGATGATACCATTTTATCGCCGCGTCATAATTTCGTGACGTGCCTTTCCCATTATAATACATTATAGCAAGATAAACTTGCGCGACTGCGTCGCCACGTTCGGCCAAGGAACGAAATTCGGCATGTGCGGCGGCATAATTGCCAGCATCATAGGCGCGTATCCCCTTATCCAGATCAGCCGCCAGCACAGGTGATGAGAACAACAGGAACGACAGCAACAAGCTTTGCATCATCAGGACGCGCGAGTGAGATATGTAACTGAAAATGCGAGTTTGTAATACCATGCTCAATAGTACCATGGCGTGGTTAATGTTTCGTTACTGGCATGAATATTTGTTGGCCTGAATGTTTTGCTTGGGTGAATGCCAAACCATTAAAATGCATTTTTCAAGATTATAGGTAAGTTTTACCAAAATTGTGTCAATATTTGGAATTGTATTCCGCAAAGCCGCGTTGACAGCGTGCCTTTTAGTATGTTTTTATCCCTCATCGCCGATTTAACAGTCAAATTGCGGGCGATTCATAAATACGGCTAAAGCGCGATCTGGATGACTTTCTGAACAACGTAAAGTCACACCTTACGTCCGCCAAAGCCGAGGCGTTTATTGCCTAGCTAGCCGGATGAAATCCGTAGCTATGTTATCACCGTGTCAAAACCTGTTTTGGCATATTTTATTGTTGAGCTGACCTCTCTTGAAACGGGTTGGGTATTTGATTCTAGCTTGTGCGCCCTGACATTCCGTCTAAAACACTAAAGAGGAGACAAAATGTCTAATTCTGAAAATCAGCCTACATCTTCACCTGTCCTGCATCCTGAAACAGCCGCGCTACATGCCGGTTTCAGACAGGATCCAGCCACCAATGCCGTGGCGGTGCCAATCTATCAGACGACATCCTATGAATTTGGTTCAACCGATCATGCGGCCAATCTGTTTGGCCTTGCCGAACTGGGTAATATCTACACGCGGATCATGAATCCGACAACGGATGTGCTGGAAAAGCGCCTGGCGGCAATCGAAGGCGGTGTTGCGTCACTGGCGGTTGCGTCAGGGCAGGTGGCTTCGGCCTATGCGATCCAGAATCTGGCGGTTGCCGGTGATAATATCGTCAGTTCAACCGATATTTACGGTGGTACATGGAATCTGTTCAAAAACACCCTTGCCCAGCAAGGCATCGAGGTGCGTTTTGTCGATCCGTCCAATCCGGAAAATTTCGCCGCGGCGACAGATGAGCGCACCCGTGCCTATTATGCCGAGACTCTGCCTAATCCGAAGCTGGAAGTGTTTCCAATTCAGGAAGTGGCCGATATTGGCCGGCCTCTGGGTATCCCATTGATTGTCGATAATACGGCGGCGCCTTTGCTGGCACGGCCTTTCGATCATGGTGCGGCGATTATTGTCCATTCCCTGACCAAATATATTGGCGGGCATGGCACATCGATTGGCGGCATTATCATTGATGGTGGTAATTTCGACTGGGGCGCGTTCCCCGAGCGTCAACCAGCCCTGAACCAACCTGATCCATCCTATCATGGTGCGGTCTGGGTCGAGGCGGCCAAGCCATTGGGACCGATTGCCTATGTTCTGAAAGCGCGCGTTACATTGCTACGCGATCTAGGCGCACCGCTAAGCCCGTTCAATGCGTTCCAGCTTATTCAGGGGCTTGAAACCCTGCCATTGCGGATCCGTGAGCATAGCAAGAATGCCAGTGCCGTGGCTGATTTCCTTGATAGCTATCCGGGTATTGCCAAGGTCAATTATCCACGCCTGCAGGATGCCGAACCCGCGCGCCGTGCCTATCAGTATCTCAAAGGTGGCTATGGCGGCCTTGTCGGGTTTGAACTGGAAGGTGGTCTGGAAGCAGGTAAAGCCTTTGTCGACTCGCTGGAACTGTTCCATCATGTCGCCAATATCGGTGATGCCCGTTCGCTGGCCATCCATCCGGCGTCAACAACGCATTCGCAACTGACACCTGAAGAGCAGCAAGCGGCCGGTGTAAGTCAGGGCTATATCCGTCTGTCGATCGGGATCGAGCATATTGACGATATTCTTGCCGATCTGGAACAGGCGCTTGATAAAGCGACCAAGGGTGCACGCAAGGCAGCCTAAGGCGCATAGCATAGATAATAATTATGAATAGATGAGGGGCGTGGAGATGATCCGCGCCCTTTTTTTTGGGAATAAAAATTCTTAGGCGTGCATCTGGTCGGGGAAGCGCTGATCAAGACGCAGGATTTGCGTTTCCAGTACCGCCAGCGTGTCTTCATCCGGCAGGTCATGGCCGCAGATTTTCAGGAAATTACCCAGAATACGGTATCCCGCCACCGATGCGATTGACTCGGGATGGAACTGGACGCCGTGCAATTCAGCCTGACAATGCGATAGCCCCATGATCGCGCCCGCCGCCGTACGCGCGGTTACGGTCAATTCGTCGGGCAAGGTCGCTTCATCAACCACGAGTGAATGATATCTGGTGACCGGAAAGTCTTCGGGGCAGTTGGCGAAAATGTCGGTGCTGACCGCGTTACTATGGGTGCGCTTGACCATTGATAATTTGCCATGAACAGGCGGGTCAACGCGCATGATTGACGCGCCAAAGGCAACGGCTAGCGCTTGATGCCCCAAGCAAACACCAAGCAGGGGAATTTTGCCTTTTGCCGCACGTATCAGGTCAATGGTGATGCCAGCATCATCGGGGGTGCCTGGCCCGGGTGAGACGATAATGCCCTGCGGCGCGCGCGCGATGATATCATCGGCGGTGGCAACGTCATTGCGCACAATGTCGACTTTGGCACCAAGATCAGACAGGAAATGCCACAGGTTCCATGTGAAACTGTCGTAATTATCGATGAGGATAAACATGATTGTTTGCTTTTGTCTGGTCTGGTCTGGTCTGGTTGTGTTTGGCCTGTATAGTCCGGCAGTATAGGCATGATTGTGATAAAAGCAAACCAGGACTGAATTTGTCTGGGCGGGGGTGAAATGCGGCTAAATATATGTGGTAAAATAAAACCACATATATAAGTCACTGAATTTATGCAATTATATAAATATTGATTTATTTTTTTTGTTTGACGGCGTGCTTTTATCGCCCTATAAACTGCCCAGTTTCGCAGATCGGCCAGCAAAGATGAATTGGCCAGTCTGTTTCATTTCAAAATTGGAGATTGTTTTATGCCTTTGCCAAGGACATATGTTGCAACACCCAAAGACATCGAAAAGAACTGGTTCGTTGTCGATGCGCAGGATCTGGTTCTGGGACGTCTGGCGTCTCTGATCGCCATGCGTGTACGGGGCAAGCACAAGCCAACCTATACACCGAATATGGATTGCGGCGATCACATCATCGTTGTCAATGCCGACAAGGTGAAGCTGACAGGTAACAAGCGTTCACAAAAGACCTATTACTGGCACACCGGTTATCCGGGCGGTATCAAGGAACGCACAGCCGAGAAAATTCTTGATGGCCGTTTTCCAACGCGCGTTGTCGAAAAAGCTGTCGAGCGCATGATCCCGCGCGGCCCGCTTGGCCGTCAGGCGATGCGTAATCTGCATATCTATGCCGGTCCATCGCATCCGCATGAAGCACAGCAGCCAGTGGTACTCGATATCGCTAGCATGAACGAAAAGAATAAGAGGTAGTCATGGCTAAGGAAACTCAGAACGAAGACGAAAAGCCAGTAGCCGAAAAAGCTGTTGAAGCCGCATCTGCACCAGAAGCTTCAGGTATGGCCGCACTTGGCGCGCTTGCCGAAGGTGGCAGTGGCGACGCTGCTCCAGTTGAAGTAGCTACTCCTGCCGAGCCAAAAATCGACAGCCTTGGCCGTTCATACGCAACAGGTCGCCGTAAAGACGCATCTGCCCGTGTATGGGTAAAGCGCGGTACTGGCCAGATCAAAATCAATGGTCGTGACATCAGCGTTTATTTCGCACGTCCGGTTTTGCAAATGATCCTTGCCCAGCCATTTGAAACGGTTGAGCGCGTTGGTGAATTTGACGTGATCGCAACGGTTAAAGGTGGTGGCCTGTCAGGTCAGGCTGGCGCGGTTCGCCACGGTATCAGCCGCGCATTGACGCACTTTGAGCCGGGTCTGCGCCCTGCCTTGAAAGCAGGTGGCTTCCTGACGCGTGACCCACGTGTTGTCGAGCGTAAGAAATACGGTAAGGCAAAAGCGCGTAAGAGCTTCCAGTTCTCAAAGCGTTAGGCTCTACCGCTACGAAATACCGAAAAGGCAGGGATTTTCCCTGCCTTTTTTGCGTTTGATGTTTTTTATGGGGCAAATTGGTTAATTCGGTGAATGATTCAAGCTTGATATGACCAAAAGCATATGCTGGTTGCCGAGTAATAGGGCAATGTCTGACATAGGTGAGCCGAAATGTATGTACCGATCCATTTTAATGAATCGCGTGATAGCGAAATCGAAAATATCGTGGCGTCTTTTCCGCTCGCCGCTTTGGTGGCGCATGGTGCAGATGGCCTGCTTGCAAAT
>JBMZPN010000133.1:0-4672 GCA_049620845.1 Puniceispirillum sp. (SeqCode) | reverse complement strand
TCCGATGGCATATCACGGCTTGTATTTCCGCGTATGTCGATCGCCGCATTGGCTTCTGGTGACGCAGAAGTACCGATGCATACGATTGACGCAGACCAGATAGCTATCGCCCTGAACCGCGAAGCCGAGCTTGATTATTATGTGCCAAGTGGCCGCTATTGGGAAGATATCAGCCAGTTCGATAAAGACGCGCTGATCGATCTGGATTCATTATGGATGAGAACAATCAAAGATGCTTTGTCCAATGACACACTACCCAATGACGCATTGCCAAAAACATCGTGAAAACACAAAAGGTCATGCGCATGGCTGTTGAATTCTGCCCTGGAATAATTACTTAATTAGAGAGATAAAATACAATGAAGCAGAGAATGGTGCCAACACGTGATTAAGTCGATTGTGGCTGTCGGACAGAATGGTGAAATTGGCTTTGAAGGCAAATTGCCGTGGGAAGGTACCTTCATCGAAGACCAGCAATGGTATATGCAACACACGCTCGATGCTGTCCGTATTGGCTGTTCCGGCTCGATCAAAACCATCGATGACGAACGCGCATTCTATATTGTCAGTTCACGTGATATTGCCGCCCCGGGCAGTCTTGGCATCTATAACTGGCAACAGATGACACCGCATGAAATCTTGCAGGATGTGCAGGACAAGCATCCGGAAAAGGATATTTTTGTCGTTGGCGGCGTTCCCTGGTACGAAGCCAGTGCCTATGCGGTTGATCAGCTTCTTGTCACGCGTATCAATGGCAGCTTTGCGCATGACCGCGCCGTTAACCTCGATATTTTATTGCAAAACCGCACATGCATAAAGTCAATACCGGGGCAGACAACCCCCGATCTGTGCTTTGAAATTTGGGAATAGGCTGCTTTGACAAGCTCATTCATTTCATCCATAAGGAATATTATTGCATTGGGCTGGATAAAAGCCATTAATCCATATGCTGTGATGAAAGATATCTTGTATAATAGCCGCCGCAACCCCACTATAGACTGTCTATATCGTTTTGACCGTTTGATGAGTATGAATTAAATGATGACACCATACGACGCTAATGACGAAGCCGTTTCTCAAGAAACAGATACTGACCTTTCAAAGGTAACAGCCAGTCCCACACGCGAGGAAGCCGAAGCCGCTGTTGAGGTTCTGCTACGCTGGGCTGGGGATGACCCGACGCGCGAAGGGCTTGTTGGCACCCCCGGTCGGGTGGCACGCGCATGGAAAGAATTCTGCGTTGGCTATACCGAAGATCCAAAGGAAATGCTTGAGCGCACCTTTGAAGAGGTCGAAGGCTATGACGACATGGTCATGCTCCGCAACATCCGTATGGAAAGTCATTGCGAACATCATATGGTGCCTATTCTGGGCGTTGCGCATATTGCCTACATGCCTGACAAGCGTGTAGTTGGTATTTCCAAGCTGGCACGCGTGCTTGATAGCTTTGCCAAGCGTCTGCAAACACAGGAAACCCTCACCGCGCAGGTCGCAAACTGTATTCAGACAGCGTTAAAGCCGAAAGGTGTAGCTATCCTGATGGATGCCCAGCATCAATGTATGACCACGCGCGGGGTGCGCAAGCCTGATGTATCGATGCTGACAACGCGCTTTACCGGTATATTTGAGAAAGATGCCGATTTGCGTAACCGGTTTCTGGATCAGGCCAAGCGCGACTAACGCGCAACCCTGCCTCTTATGTTGAGCTTGCAAGCCTAGGCATTGCTCTCGTCAAGCACCTTAATCGGACCGGTCATCTTCAGCTCGCTCGCGCTTGCTTCGGCTTCGTAATTGAGCACGAAAACACCTGCAAAATGGTTTTCCTTGAAAACAAAACTGCTTTTAAGTTCATTAATGAAGCTTTGCGCCTTTTCCTCATATTTCTTCAGTTTGTTGATATCTTCAAACTTGATCAGGATCGACAGATCACCACCTTTGCCAATCGCAACATTAATCGCCTGAAATTTATACTCGGAAATTTTGCCGCCTAGATAATCCGAACAGAATGCCGCGGCCACTTTTGCTTCATTAACATTGGCAAATTTATACTGGTAGATTTTTGCGTACATTTTACAGCGCTTCCAATTGATTAAGCATATCATTGACCATCGAGTCGGCAGCATCACCCTCAACGCGCACCTTATTCAGCACCTTGGTTTGCAACCCCATCTCAACCTGAAATTTCTGACCTTCGGTAGTAAGCTTGCCACGACCATTTTCATCGGCCTCGCATAAGCCAGCTTTGACAAACATGTCCAGCTTGCCAATTTCAACAGGCACATTGCTCAATAATGACATGAAGTTTCTGAAATCACGGTTATTAGACGTCCCGAAGCGATCATAAAAAACATCCATGGCCTTTATGATTTTCTGTGACGTGACTTCTTTTTGTTCGGTATGCGTGTCCAGCTGGTGGGCAATCCGCTTGGTCAGCTTTTTCACCAGCGCGACCTTGTCTGGAGACGTTTCCTTCGGCGTCCAGTTCAGCATGCATAATGTGCCAAGCGCATAATTATCTTTGTTAATCACCGGAAAGCCAGCGTAGCCACCAGTAAATTCACCCGACTGAACGGCGGGAGACTGGCTATAGACTTCATGCTCGCAAATATTCGGAATTAACAGGGGCTCGGTTTCCAGCAGTACGTAAGAGCACAGGCTGGTATTGCGATTGCCTTTGGTATCCGGATCATTATTCGGCATACCGACCTTGGAAATGTGGCACTGATCCTCGCTATCGAACAGGCTGAAAATAGCCGCATCATAATCCAGCAAATCTTTGGCAATTTCACAATAGACGCGAAACAAGTCCCCTTGATTGGTATCAATGATGCCGGTGTTTTGAACGACCTGAACACGGCGCTCTTCATTATCTGGCCTTGGCGCTGGCGCTAAGCTCATAACGACCTCCATTCATAAATACAGCGCTAAAAGTCTAGGTGCTATGCAGACAGTTTGTAAACAGTCTAAATTAGATAATTTATATTAAACATTGACCCGTGTTACAACTTAGTCGGGGGTAGATATATGGCCTCATCAGCCCAAAAATTGCTTAAACACAAGCCCTAAAGACACCAGCATCAGAAAACTACCAATCGATAAATCACGATATCGGTTTGGTGCGATCAACAGCCTGTTCACCACAGGGCTACTAGCCAACAGCACCACACCAACATAGACCAGCGTGTCAATCGTGCCTGCCACCAGCGCCATTTGCACATGCACAAACCCTGATTGTCCGGGGTTCAGAAACTGGCTAAAGACCGACAGGAAGAAAATCGCAATTTTGGGATTAAATATGGCAATCAGAAAACCATCACGAAACATATGGCTAAGCGGCATCGCCGCGGCGGCATTATGCGCAGAGGCAGGACGAAGCGCGCTCACAAACAGCTTCCAGCCGATATAAAACAGAAAACAGGCACCCAGAAACTGTAAAACGCCTAGCGCCACCGGACTGGCAATTAACAGCAACCCGAGACCCGTTGCCGAGGCAAGCGCATAGAGCGATACGCCAATCCCATGTCCAACCGACGCCATGAAACCCGAAGATTTGCCGCCATCAGCCGTACAGGCCAATATGACCAGCAGACTTGGCCCGGGTGACATTGCCCCCATCAGACATATGAAAGCTAGTGATAACCATTCATGTAACAGCATATCAAGCACGCACCCTTCCGGCTTCACCCATGTCTAAAGGCCTCAGCCTCATCAGCCCAATAGAGCAAAACCAAGCGCCATTGCAACGCCAAAAATGATATGCCCGATCAATGCCAGCCCCGACACCAAAACTGGTTTCGGTGTTTTGCGTGCCAGAATGCCTTTGCCTAGACAGGGCAGAAACATGAACCACGGCACGATCACACTCGCCGCCCCGAAATAGACACCATCAAGCCATGTGGCAGCAAGATAGGGCGTTCTATAGATCAGCATGGCAAATATAGCGGCGTAACCAATCGACACGGCATAATGAAGCGTCCAGCCTGCCACCGCTTCATATTTTATCATTGGCGTGTCATCTAGCCTGTCATTGACCAGCTTGCCCGTGGTCAAGGCGATGATCAGCCAGCGCCCTATCACCCCCCAGTTAGTCGCCGGAACACCAGTAACGCGGTATAGGCATATTTGCCACAGGTCAAAAATGATGCAGGCGCCAATACCTGCCAGAATTATGATTAAAAAAATACTCATGGGAACCTGTTCACATGGCGTTAGAAGATGACTTCGACAGCTTCGCCTGTTTCGACATCATAGGCAACAGCGCCGCCACTCGAAACGGACATGCCGGTGATCGCGCTAATAGTCACGAAATGCGTCACCATCAGAACAGGTTTATCATTGCGATCAAGTCGAGCCAGAAACTGACGCAGACTTTGTAGCGTTTCATCCCGCGGTACAATGCCCTGATAAAATGAATTCAGCCCGGGTAATTCTGTAACCACACCCTGGTCAAGCAATCTTGCCGTTTCCAGACAGCGGCACCACTGGCTGGAATAAACCGACTTGAATGATACGCCAAGCTGCGTGATTTGTGTGCCGGTCTTGCGCGCTTGTCGCCGTCCGACTTCATCAAGATTGCGCTGTGTGGCGCATTCAGACATGTCAAAATGACTGGGGTCGCCACCACCCGGTGCCAGCGCATGCCGCATAAACAGAACCTGCCCGAAAGATTCCT
>JBMZPN010000132.1:0-4729 GCA_049620845.1 Puniceispirillum sp. (SeqCode) | reverse complement strand
CGACCGTGATTTCAAAGCTGTTATTGTTCTGCGTTTTAATATCGATAGACATGATGAATGGCACCGCTATATCTAGATTATAACCATATAATAGGAGAGGCCGCATTGTTTAGAAACCCGAAATATCTCGAATGGTTTGGTGTGATTACCGCCATCACTTATTCGATGCTGGTAGCTTTGAATGTAGGGGCAGAGTTTGTTGGCTTCACATTACTATTCGTGTCTGCCATTTCAATTGGTCTATGGGCTTATGCTGGCAAACATAGAGGCATTCTGTTCCTGCAGTTCTTCTATGCCGCCGCCGGTATTGTCGGCATGTTGAGATGGTTTTAGGTCTTTATCTAGACCCTAAAACGCTAGCATATTAGACGTGCTGGCCGAGATGGTGTTTACTTGACGTGTTCATATTGATCTAGCTAGACCATGCACGCAGGAAAACAAATGCCAAAAGATAATATTCCGGATCACATCATCCGCAACGGATTGGTCATTGATGGCAGTGGTACCGCAGGCATCAAAGCCGATATTGGCATTTCGGGTGACCGGATTGTGGCTATTGGTGATTTGTCCCATCTCGACGCCGCACAAGAGACAGATGCAGATGGGCTGGTGGTTGCGCCCGGTTTTATTGATGTGCATACGCATGACGATGCCGCGCTGATTATCCGCCCCGAAATGGAAGCCAAGCTTAGCCAAGGCGTGACAACGGTGATCTGCGGTAATTGCGGGATTAGTGGTGCGCCCTATGATCTGGATAGAGAGCCCCCCGGTTTGTTGCGGCTGGTGTTCAAATCCGAAGAATTTGTTGCGCCGGATCTGGCCAGCTATATGGCCAAGGTTGAGGCCGCGCAACCATCGGTGAATAGCGCTTTTCTGACGGGGCATACCACCTTGCGCATGAATGCGATGGGCGACGATCTGGATCGCGCCGCCACAGCCGATGAAATTGCCTATATGAAAAGCCAGCTTGCACAGGCGATGCGTGATGGGTCAATTGGCCTGTCAACGGGGCTGTTCTATGATCCGGCACATGCGGCACCTACCGAGGAAGTTATCGAACTTGCCAGTGTTCTGGCGGATTATGACGGTATCTATACAACGCATATGCGCGATGAAGCCGATCATGTTGTCGAAAGTGTCGAAGAATCAATCCAGATTGGTGCCAGCGCCAATGTGCCAATTATAATTTCGCATCATAAATGTCAGGGGAAACAGAATTTCGGGCGTAGTGCTGAAACGCTGAAAATCATGGCGGCGGCTCGTAAAACCCAATCGGTGGCACTGGACATATATCCCTATGAGGCCTGTTCGACTGTTCTTAACAAAACCAATGTTATGGGTGCGTTGCGCACGATTGTGACATGGTCGGATCCGCATCCCGAAATGAGCGGTAGAGATCTGGATGATATTGCCGATGAACTTGGCCTCAGCCCGCTAGATGCCATGGAAAAGCTGATACCGGGTGGGGCTATTTATTTCATGATGGATGAAGCTGATATTGACCGGATCATGACGTCGGAAAATGCCATGATCGGCTCGGATGGGCTGCCTGAGGATGCGCATCCGCATCCCCGCCTTTGGGGAACCTTTCCGCGCGTGCTGGGGCATTATGTACGCGAAAAGCAACTTATGCCCCTTTATGAAGCGGTACATCGTATGACCGGTCTGTCGGCTGATAATTTCATGCTGAAAGAGCGCGGCCTGATCCGGCAAGGTTATTATGCTGACATTACGATTTTTGATCCGGATACAGTGATCGATAAAGCCACCTATGAAAAACCCAAGCAATATGCGTCGGGTATTGTCGCCGTTATCGTCAATGGCCAGATCGCTTGGCAGAATGGCGGCGCATCGGGCGCACGTGCCGGTAAAGTATTAAAACGGGCAGGTGTCTGATAAGCTGAATTATCAGCTTCGGGTGATTAGAAAGGTGTAATCCCCTTTTACCTCGCGGGTGGCGATTGCACGGGTATTGCCAAAACGCGCGCTGGCCTTGGCAATGAAATCAGCCCGATTTGCATAGAAAATGTGGTTACTTATTTTTGCCTCAGGGGCACATAACAGATTGAGCGCCATGCCCATGCGGCTATGCCGCCAGCAGGCGTCAAGGCAGCCAAACATATAGGCTTCCCACTGTTTTGTATCATCGATATGGCATAGGTTGAAGGTGCCAGAAAATACGCTGAAATCGACTGTTGAAACTGGTTTTTTGCCAAGGCTGAACAGATGAGCTTGATGGGGGAAATTGTCTTTGCATGCGGCGATCATTGCCGGATTTATGTCGAGCCCCATATAGCGCAGATTGGCAAATTGCGGACGTGTATGAATGAATTCCAGCATGGCACCGTATCCACAACCAATATCAGCGATGCTAAGGGGGCGAGGTGCCGTTTTCTGCCAAGCTACATGCCCTGTCACCACCGATAAAAGAGCGGCAAAGCGTACCATCTGATTTTGCCGTGAATTCCAGAACACGCCTTGAGGGGTGCTGCCACGTTCATCCAGGCGCTTGGCATAAGCCTTGTTCAGGCTATGCTCGATAGTTGACTGGCTGATATAACGAAAAAATGAAGAAAACATAGTTTGCTATTCTGCCATCAATGGCAGGGCATAGTCATCAAGGCGATCCTTTAGAAACGCGTATTCACGGCGCGCATCAAGCATCATATCTTTGTTAATCGTGACGAATTTGAAATCTTCCTGTGTTTCGGCAAAAGCCACGGGTTGGATGGTTTCATCCATCCATGGCCAGCAGAATAGTGATTTGCCATAATTTTTGCCAGCGCGATTAAGTGACATAAGAAACACCTGATTTTCGATAGCACGTGTTGTCGCAAACGCATGCCAGGATGGAAATGACGGATCGCGGAAATAGGCACCGCTATGCAGAATGACATCAACGCCATGATCGAGTGTCAAGGTTCGGGTCAGTTCGGGCATGCGTATGTCATAACAGATGATCGGGGCAAGGCAGAATTGTTTAACGTTAAAAGTGAATAGGTGATTACCACGCTGGAAATAGTCTTTTTCCATCGACGCGCCGTAATGTGCCAGATGAAGCTTGTCATAATGCCCCACCAGATCGCCATCGGGATTGACGATGGCCGTACAGATAAAAGTGCCGTTCTGATCCCGTCGGGCAAAGCCATAGCTGATAAAGGTTTGATATTCGCGGGCTACATCGCGCCATATTTCAAAAGATGCACCTGCCAGCGGCTCGGCAAGTTCATGCAAGCAGTCAAAGGTTGCACGCGCGTAATCAATGTTTGAAAGCTCAGGCAATATGACAAGATCAGCATGCTGATCCGATAATTGCTTTCGCACCTTATTGGCTGTTGCGGCCAAATGGGCATCGCGTTCGATTGATGATGTCATTGCCGGGATATCTATTTGGCATCCCAAAAGTGTCATTGTGTCTGGCGCTGACATATCCGGCTTCCTCGAAAGTGATGGATCCTCTATGGCTTTGCGGCGATAACGGTGACTTCAACCAGCAATTCTGCGGATGCCATTTCAACACGGCCGCAGGCTCGCGCGGGCGCGGCGCCATCAGGAACCCATGCTTCCCAGACTTTGTTCATAGCGTCAAAATCATCCATCGTTTTCAGCCATATGATGGCCTGTAGCAGATGCTGTTTTGAGCTACCAGCTTCGGCCAGCAGGGCATCGACACGCGACAAGGCTTCGGTGGTTTGCGCTTCGATTGAATCGCCGCGATTGCCGACCTGACCGCAAAGATAAATAGTTTCATTATGCGTTACAATTTTGCTCATACGCTGGCTGGTATGCATACGTTCAATGGCCACGATCTAGACTCCTGTAATAGCTGGTTATCATGCATGGTAAAAGGCATGGCATGCCGATGTCAAAGATATGTGTTTGCGCAGATTTAAGTCAGATAGACTATGTCTGCCTGGCTCACTTCAAGCCAGCGGTGCCATAGTATTTTCTACTGTCTGAAACAATTTAATAATGCGGTGGTGGCGTGTCTTCATCGGCGGTCAGGATACCGCTATCGGTTGGAACATTTTGTAATTTGCTTTTGAGGGTTCCTATTTCGATACGCAATTGTTCGATATCTTTTTGCTGGGCGTAAAGCTCGTCACTCATCTGCGATAATTCAGCTTGCAGAATGGCGGTTAATTCTTCGAGTTTTCTGATTTTACTATCCATAGTTCCTTTGTAGCATTCTTCAGCGGCTGTTCAAGCTATGACATGCATGATTTATACGCCTGAAAGCTGTGCTTTTTCTGCGTGACTTTACGGTGTGTATAGCCATATGGTCATCAATTATAATGCCGATTATTCGGTGACTGTGACAGGAAATCAACATGGATTGGCGCACTAAATTACTTGACCCGACCCCGCAAGCACGAACTGATTTTAATGCTTTGACCACGCCTATCTATCGTGGCTCGACAGTTGTTTTTGATAGTCAGGAAAAGGTAAGTGACGATTGGCAGCATGTCGAGAACGGTTACTCCTATGGTCTTTATGGAACGCCCACAACGCTTGAGCTTGCCACGCGCATCGCCACTATTGAGGGGGCGCATCGCACCTTCATCGTGCCAGGCGGGCAGGCGGCCATCGCGCTGGTCTATATGGCGTTTTGCAAAGCAGGGAGCCATGCGCTTGTGCCTTTCTCAGCCTATGGCCCTAATCGGGAAATGGCCGAGGGAATATTGCGTGATTTTGGCGTCGAGGTCGAAGCCTATGACCCGTTAATTGG
>JBMZPN010000131.1:0-4752 GCA_049620845.1 Puniceispirillum sp. (SeqCode) | reverse complement strand
GCGGCACTGGGCATCGAATTAACCATACCTGAGGTCAGCCAGAGCCTTATCTTGACCCGAACAGCCATGAAATCGTCAGCCATGCCAAAAGGTGAAGAACTATCGAGCCTTGGCCGAACGGGTGCCACGCTGGCAATTCATCTGTCTGTACGCAACTTACGCCAGATCGAACGTGACCTGACACCTTTTTACGGATCGGACTGTCCGGTAATCATTGCCTATCGCGTAGGCTGGCCGGATGAAGCCTATCTTCATACTGATTTGGCGCATATGCACAAAGCTGCTCAGGCACAAAAGATCACGCGTACGGCATTGATTTTTGTCGGCAAAAGCCTCGATCAGGATATTGATTTCCGCGATAGCGCTTTATACGACTCCGAACATGTCCATGTCTTGCGCCCACGGAAATCTAAAGCTAAGGCATAAGACTAGATCGTGGCGATGATATGGGCATAAGAACCCATAACGCTGTCCCTGATAAGCCCCATAGTTCCGACATCATGCCCCGCTGCATCCACGGCATCAAAAAGCGCATCACCAGTCGATTTTACGGCTGTTGTATAGTGGAATTCATGCGCCATAAGGGTTGAGGCAAGTTTATTTTTCCACAGGCCTGAATGTTTGGCCGTCAGCTTCCGATAGCCAAGATGCAGTTTGCGCTTGGCAAAACTCGTTTCAAGCCCGAGTAATCCAGCCATGGCAAAGCGGGTTCCATCGGCATCAATGATCGCGTCACCCAAAACCATAAACCCCCCACATTCGCCATATATGGGGATATTCCGGCTAGCCATATCTTTAAGCCCATTCATGTAATGTGAAGCGGTGCTCAAGATCGGCAGATGCAGTTCGGGATAACCACCCGGAATATAGACAAATTCGGCATCGGTTGCTGGTGCTTCGTCATTTAGCGGCGAAAAGGTTGATATTGTGGCACCCGATGCCGCCCATTCATCGATAATATGGCTATAGCTAAAACCGAATGCCGCATCATTGGCAATGGCGATATGCTGCGCGGGAACAGCCAGTGCTGTTTGCGCTGAGCTCTGTAGGTCGAGCGGTACAGCAAGGTCTTGAATAAGATTGAGGTCAAGATGTGTTTCAACCAGCTTCGTAGCGGCATCAATCACGCTATCAAGACGACCAGTTGCGGCGAGATCGGCGGCTTGCACAAGGCCAAGATGGCGTGAAGGCACATCAATATCAACCGTTGTCGGGATGCTGCCAAGCATCGGAATGCCGTAATGTGCCATGGCTTCGCTAATCAGCGTGTGATGACGCGGTGACGCCACATGATTTAAAATGAGACCAGCTATATGTGTATTTGATGTGCCCTTGATGTGCTGTTTCGCGCGCTGGTGCGCGTGCTGGCGCAAAATATGATCAAGTCCGGCGGCAAGGGCGGCTGCGTTCTGGGCGGTATTGCGCACATCTATAACCAGAATAACGGGCAGGCCAAGATGGCAGGCCAGATCAGCCGTGCTGCCGCGGCCATTATGCGTACCGTCAAAAAGCCCCATGACACCCTCGACAATCAATGTGTCAGCATTTTGCCGTGTAATATGTCGATCCAGCAGACTGTCAATCAGCATCGGCGTCATGGCGTGGCTATCAAGATTGATCGCGGCTTTACCGGCGGCAGCTTTCAGAAAAGCACTATCAATATAATCAGGGCCCGATTTTGCCGCGGCAATAGCTATACCGGCTTTGCGGAAAGCATTCAAAAGCCCAAGAGTGATGACAGTTTTGCCGCTACCTGAGGACAAACCGCTAACGACAAAACCTTTACACGCCATTATCCGGTATCCGATTCTGACCTTACGTCAAGCGGATCAAGATTGCGTGGGGGGATGCCCTGCATCTGCCCCATCCAGTCAAGACATTGCCGCATCAGTGCAACACGTCCGATACAGACGATTGCCGGTGCGCCAATCCCTGATGAGGTGATATCATCATGCGCCCTGACCAGCGTTGTTTCCAGCACCTGCATATCATCGCGTGTTGCATTATTGACCACCGCCACAGGTTCATGCGGGTCGCGGCCAGCGGCAATTAGCTTTGCACAGATGTCAGGCATGTGTTTAATCGCCATATACATGACAATGACCTGTGATCCTTTGGATAGCGCGTCCCAGTCAAGCGCCGAGGGCATCAGACCAGTGCGGTCATGTCCGGATAAAAAGGTTACCGACTGATTCACATCACGATGCGTTACTGGAATACCGGCATAGGCCAGACCGCCAATTCCCGCCGAAATACCGGGAATGACCCGCAATTTAATTCCAGCTTGAATGAGGGTCTGCGCTTCCTCACCACCACGGCCAAACACAAACGGATCACCGCCTTTCAGGCGCAACACACGCTTGCCTGCCTTGGCCAGTTCGATCAGTCGTAGTGAAATATCCCGTTGTTTGGGCGATGGTTTGCCGCCACGCTTGCCGGCATATTCAATATCGGCATCCGGGTTTGCCCAGCATAAAAGCGATTTATCAACCAGCGCATCATAAATAATGATATCCGCCTGTTGCAGGGCGTTTAACGCATGCAGGGTCAATAGCCCGGGGTCGCCAGGGCCGCCACCAACCATCCAGACCCATCCAGCTTCAAAAACAGGCCAGTCAGCCCCGCCAAGTGCAGGCAAAACACCGCTAGCTTTGCCTTTTGGAACGTCTGATTTGACACCATCCTGTGCCATTGACACTACACCTGTCTGATTTTGGTTGTTATCATTAGTCATTACGCGCGATATTATCCTTGTTAGCTATCCTTTGCACGAAAATTTGACGACAAATAAAGCGGTCATCACATTCAGACAAAATGATAAAATCCTATGACGTCAACGCTTAGCTCTAATTTACGGTTCGGATGGACAACGGGCACCTGTGCCAGCGCTGCCGTGAATGCATCCTACATGGCTTTGATGACTGGCGAGTTTCCTGATCGCGTCACTATTGTGACGCCAAGCGGCAAAAATGCCGATTTGAAAATCGCCGAAACGCGTTCAGGCGAGGGCTGGGCGTTAGCTGGGGTTGTAAAGGATGCAGGAGATGATCCGGATGTTACGCATGGTGCGTTAATCTGTGCCACGGTGCGGTTGGGTGCACCCGATAGCGGCGTGGTGTTTCGTCAGGGGGCGGGCGTCGGGGTTGTAACAAAGCCGGGCTTGCCCATCGAAGTGGGCGAACCGGCGATTAATCCGGTGCCACGTCAGATGATGTGTGACGTTATTGATGCGCTGGCGCTATCCTTGGGCGGTACACGTGATGTTGAAATTGAAATTTCGGTGCCTGATGGTGACAAGATTGCTTTGAAAACATGGAATCCGCGTCTGGGGATTGAAGGCGGCATATCAATTCTGGGGACAACAGGCGTTGTACGGCCATTTTCCTGTTCAGCTTGGATCGCTTCGATTCATCGCGGCATAGATGTCGCGCGGGCAAATGCCTTGCCACATGTTATCGGATCAACCGGTGCTACTTCTGAAAGCTTTGCCAAAGGGCGATATGATCTACCTGACATTGCCTTGCTGGATATGGGAGATTTTGTTGGCGGCATGTTGAAATATATGCGCAAAAATCCGGTGTCTTGCCTGACCATCGCAGGGGGCTTTGGTAAATTGGTGAAAATGGCGCAAGGTGCTGTCGATCTGCATTCGGCACGGTCACAGGTGGATTTTGAAAAATTGGCACAATTGGCGGTGCCTCTGGGCTTTCGTCATGCGGATGTGGCCAACGCCAATACTGTTCTTGAAATTGTACAAATGGCTGACGCAGACCAACGGCACGCACTGGCCAGCCTGATTGCTGATCAGGCTCGAAATGCGGCACTTACTTATCTGAAGCGTGATGATATCGCTATCGAAATATTGGTAATCAGCCGTGATGGTGCCTTGCTGGGGCAGGCTGGCAGTCTGGAATTGTGATGCATCTACTGATTTTAGCTGGCACAAGCGAAGCACGGACAATCATAGGCACGTTGAAAGATGACGCACGAATAAAGATCACCGCCTCGCTGGCTGGGGCGACGCCCTCGCCAATTGATCTGATGGTGCCAACGCGCAAAGGTGGGTTCGGCGGTGCCAAAGGGCTGGCCGACTATTGCCATGCGCATGACGTTGATGCCATCGTTGATGTAACGCATCCCTATGCCGCCCAGATAAGCAGAAACGCCAATGAAGCCGCCATACTGGCAAGGGTAAAACTGATAAGATATATGCGTCCGGCATGGCAGGCGGGTAAAGGCGATTGCTGGCGGTATTTTGATAGCTGGTCAGATATGGCAGAAGCTCTACCCACAGGTGCCCGTGTGTTTCTGGCTGGTGGAAGTGGGGCATTGGCGGCTTTTCAGGAACGCGATCAGATTGATGTCTGGGCACGAGGGCTGAATGAAGAAAATACAAAAAAATCACGTAATTTCAGATTTATAAATGCTCTTCCTAATAAAAAAAGCGAAGATGAGGAAAAGCTTTTTAAAACCCATGACATTACGCATATTTGTGCCAAAAATTCAGGCGGTACCGCCAGCATTGCCAAACTTCATGCCGCACGTTCGCTTGGTTTGCCTGTCTGGTTACTGTCACGGCCAGAAGCTGAATTGCATGACAATGAACAAAACAACATCCCAGATCAATTCATCACTGGCGACTCAGCCGAAATTTTGCAACATATTAGAGACATGCTTTAACCTGAACCTCAGACAGTTTTGTTCATTGAGGTCACAAAGTCGGAATTACGATGCGTCTAACAAACATTGAGT
>JBMZPN010000130.1:0-4760 GCA_049620845.1 Puniceispirillum sp. (SeqCode) | reverse complement strand
CATCATTATGTTCGCCGCATGTTGGGGGTGAATGACGATAGGAAACCGGTGTTTTACTGAATTTGACCGGATTGCCGATAAGATCAACCGTTCCGCTTTTGGAGGTGCTGTGCGGCATGGAAATTTTCATCTCACGCGCGGAAACCTGCTCTGACGCGAATATATCCGGCAGGGTATTGATGGGGCCACCTGGTACGCCGTGTTGCTCCATTTTAACGCCTAGTTCAGCTTTGTTAAGTTGGGCAATTTCGGCGGCAAGAACGGGGATCAGCGCATCACGGTTTTTGACGCGGTCTACATTTGTCAGATAGTCGGCGTGGGTGGCAAGATCATCGCGCCCTATCGCATTGCAGAAGCGGGCATATTGCGCGTCATTGCCAGCGGCGACAATTATATATCCGTCAATGGCGGCAAAAACCTGATAAGGGACAATATTTGGATGCGCATTGCCAAGGCGTTTTGGTGGCTGCCCTGAGGTCAGATAATTGGTGCCGTTATTGATCAACCATGCAATTTGCGTATCGGCAAGACCGATATCTATATACTGGCCTTCGCCAGTTTGATGGCGATGTTGTAAAGCGGCAAGCACTGCCGTACAGGCATAAAGGCCGCAAACAACATCAGCAACAGCAACGCCGACCTTCATTGGCTCGCCATCCGGTTCACCGGTAAGGCTCATGATTCCGCCATAAGCCTGTACCAGCAGATCATAACCGGGCAAATGTGCATTGGGGCCAGTCTGGCCAAAGCCGCTGATGGCGCAATAGATTATTTGCGGATTAACGGCGGTGATTGAATCATAATCAAGCCCATATTTTGCCAGCCCGCCAACCTTAAAATTTTCGACCATAATGTCGCATTGGGTTGCCAATTGCCGTACTTTTTCGGCACCTTCGGGCGTTGTGATATCAATGGCAAAAGAGCGTTTGTTCCGGTTTGACGAGAGAAAATATGCGCTTTCGGCGGTAGGCATGTCGTCATGTCCGGTGACATAGGGCGGCCCCCAGGCGCGCGTATCATCGCCAAGGCCGGGCTTTTCCACCTTGATGATGTCGGCGCCGTAATCTCCCATCAACTGTGTGCAGGTAGGCCCTGCAAGAATGCGTGACAGATCCAGAACCCTGACGCCTGACAAGGGGCCTTTGACTTTATGTGAACTTAAATCATTTCTAGTCATGCTTAACCCTAGCGACAAATACACAATTTTAAAATTGTTACTTTGAGATTGCCGATGCTTGACAGGCAAATTCCTGTCGGCATCATGGGAATCTTGATTTGGCGTGACCCAGTATAATAGCAATAACATATGTAATTTGAGATGGGGTAGGGATATGCATCAGCATTATGAGGCACTGGAAAAAAACAAGGCCAATTATGTGCCGCTTTCACCATTAAGTTTTATCCAGCGCACAACTGACCTTTTTGGCGAACGTACAGCGCTGATTTACGGTGAACGCCGCTATAGCTGGTCAGAAACCTATGGCCGTTGCCGCGCGCTGGCATCCGCGCTGGTCAATATGGGGCTTGGCCTTGGTGATACCGTATCGGTGATTGCAGCGAACACGCCCGAAATGTTCGAAGCGCATTTCGGCATTCCCATGGCAGGCTGTGTTCTCAATACACTGAACACAAGAATTGAAGCCGAAACGATCGCCTATATTCTGGACAATAGTGATAGCCGGTTACTGATCGTCGATACCGCATTTCATGAAACCGTGAATGCTGCGCTGAAACTTCTGGGTCGTGACATACCGGTTGTGGATATCCGCGATCCGGCAGTTGGTGATATGCCACATATTGGTGACCGTGATTATGAAGAATTCATCGCCACTGGTGATAGCGCCTATGATTGGAAACTGCCTGAAGATGAATGGCAGGCGCTGGCACTAGGTTACACATCTGGCACATCCGGACGGCCAAAAGGCGTTGTCTATCATCATCGTGGGTCATATCTGATGAGCGTTGGCACGGTTACCGCATGGGAATTGCCGCATCATCCAACCTATCTTTATGTGGTGCCGATGTTCCATTGTAATGGCTGGGGACATGCATGGACGATGACACTTATGGCAGCCACAATCGTGCTGACACGGACGATCAGCGCCGAGTCGATCTTTGGTGAGATAGACAAGCACCACGTTACGCATTTTGGCGGCGCGCCAATTGTCCTGTCTTTGCTGGTCAATGCGCCAGAAGATACCCGGCCAAAGCTCGATTATAAGATCAAGGTGCTGACTGCCGGAGCGCCGCCACCTGCGGCGATGCTGGAAAAGACGGCGGCGATGGGCTTGGAAGTCATGCAGGTTTACGGCCTGACGGAAACCTATGGCCATGTTACCCAATGTCTGTGGCGCGAGGAATGGGATGAATTATCATTTTCCGAACAGGCTGACATTCAAAGCTGGCAGGGCGTTGCTTTTCCTGTCGCCGAAGGCAGTGCTGTCGTCGATAGTGAAACCGGCAAGGCAGTGCCGCGTGATGGCGAAACGCAGGGGGAAATTGTCATCCGCGGTAATCTTGTGATGAAAGGCTATTACAAGGATCCAGCGGCAACATCAGCAGCGATGCGCGATGGCTGGTTCTATTCGGGTGACGCGGCGGTGTGGCATAAAAACGGATATATGCAGATAAAGGATCGCCTGAAGGACGTAATCATTTCGGGTGGCGAAAATATCTCGTCGGTGGAAGTCGAGGGTTATCTTTACCGGCATCCCGATGTTGCTGCGGCGGCGGTCGTTGCCAAAGCTGATGATAAATGGGGTGAAGTGCCATGCGCTTTCGTCGAGCTTAAAGACGGGGCGACCATTACCGAGGCAGAATTGATGGAATGGTGCCGCGGGCAGATGGCAGGTTTCAAACGGCCAAAGGCGATTATTTTTGGCGAATTACCAAAAACATCGACAGGTAAAATCCAGAAATTTGTTTTGCGCCAATCAATCCAGACCTAGCCTTGCTGTCAGGTATTATTTCTTGCGGCGTAGGCGCTTTTCACCACCTGCTGATCGTGCATTAGGCTTGCCGCCCGCGCGCGCATTTGGTTTGGATTTAGGTTTGCCCGATTTGGTGCCTGATTTGGCGAAGGCCGGTTTGCTATTACGCTTATCGGGTCTGTTGTCATTCCGGTTATCGGAACGGCTTTTGCCGCGGCCTGAACCGCGTGCTTTATCCTGTTTGTCGCCAGAGTCTGTGCGTGCACCAAAGGGTGGTTTCTTGCCAAAGGACGGCTTTTTACTGAATGATGGCTTGCTATCCTTATTGCGCGCCTGATCCTGGTTTCTGTCTCTTTTTGACGTGTCGCCGGTTTGTGGACGGGTGCGCTTTTGTGACCGGTCATCATTTGCACGTTCAGGGCGGTCACCAGCTTTGCCCCAGGATTTTTTACCAAATGGTTTTTTGGCAAAACCAGGTTTGCCGCCATTTTTTCCACCACGCGGCGGTCTGCTATTGGATGAGGGTTTTGACGCGCCGCGTGTCGACCGGTTTTCATCATTGGCGCTATCGTCATGCGATGACCATTTGTTATTTGCCCGTGATTTGCTGTCAGACGGCTTTTTAGACCATTTTCTGGTGCTTGCCACATCGTCGGATTTCCGCGCTGGCTTGCGGCCGCCATCCGGGCGGCGGTTTTCCGAACGGTTACCCTCTGACCGCTCACCTCTACGTCCTGATGCGCTGCGATTGCCCGGGCGTTGGCGGCCTCGGCCTTTGCTTTTAGCAGGCTTGGCCTGAAAATCAGTGACCGCTTCGCCATCCATATCGAAAAGTTCGACGCGCGCGCCAACAACCGAAATGATAGCGGCAAGACGGGGTTCTTCGGATGGCGAGCAGAAAGACAAAGCAAGGCCACCAAGCCCCGCACGGCCTGTCCGGCCAATACGGTGAACATAGGCCTCGGGTGTGTCGGTCAGATCAAAATTGACCACATGCGACAAGCCAGCGATATCAATGCCGCGGGCGGCAACGTCAGTTGCGATCAAGCCCTGCAACCTGCCATCACGGAAATTGCGCAATACTTTCTGCCGCAAGCCCTGACGCATATCGCCATGTAATGTGTCAACGGCAAAGCCGCGTACTTCCATGAATTTGCCAAGCGCATCAGCGCGTCGTTTGGTACGTACAAAGATCAGGCATTGCCCCGTATCTTTATGGTTCAGCACTTCGCATAATTTATCACGCTTATCAGCTTCGGCCATCAGGGTTACATGCTGGGTGATCTTATCGGCGGTGATACCGCTCTGGGGGGCTTTTACGCGTTCTGGATCAGTGAGGAATTCATTGCCAAGTTTCTCGATTTCGGGGGGCATTGTGGCGGAAAACAGCATCGTCTGGCGATCAGCTGGCAAGGCGGCCGCGATATGTTTCATCGCCGGATAAAAGCCAAGATCAAGCATGTGATCGGCTTCGTCCAGAATCCAGTGGGTTATGCCGGATGGATCGAACGAGCCGCGCTCCATAAGATCCATCAGCCGTCCGGGGGTGGCAACAACAATATCAACACCCCGTTTCAGACCACGAATCTGCCCTTCATAGCGGGCACCACCAAATACACAAATATGCCGTATATTCATATCGGCAGACAGGCGCGAGAGGTTGGCTGAAATCTGATTGGCAAGTTCACGCGTCGGCGCCAGTATCAGCGCCTTTGGCGGTTGGCCAGCACGTACGCTTGGCGTATAGCTGAGCTGGGTCATAAGCGGCAGAAGAAAGGCCGCGGTTTTTCCTGTGCCGGTTTGTGCAAGACCGATCAGATCGTGCCCCAA
>JBMZPN010000129.1:0-4763 GCA_049620845.1 Puniceispirillum sp. (SeqCode) | reverse complement strand
CGACATTGCCTTTGACGGCGGCATTCATCCAATCAGCATCGAAAAATATGATGGTGGCAGACAGGTCATGGCCTATGGCCAGACTGAAATTGTCAAAGATTTATTCAGTCAGCATCAGCAGAATGGCACGGTTATAATAACCAACGCCGAGGTGACTGAGATTCGTGACATTGACAGTTCATCTCCGCGGGTGATTTACCAGCATGAAGGTAAAGAAAATGTTTTGAACTGTGATTTTGTGGCGGGCTGTGATGGATTTCGCGGCGTGTCGCGGAATGCAATACCGGCCAGCAAGCGAAGTGATTTTGATCTGATTTATCCCTATTCATGGCTTGGCATTCTGGCCAAGGCACCACCGATGAATAAGGTTGTAATTTATGCCCAGCACCCAAGGGGCTTTGCATTACAGTCGATGCGATCCAATGAAATTAGCCGCCTCTATATTCAGGTTGATAATGATGATCATGTTGATAACTGGTCGGATGAAGCGTTGTGGGACGAGCTGGATATCCGCATTGGCGTCAAACAAAATCGCGGTGACATCATTCAAAAAGGTATCACCCCGATGCGGTCATTTGTATCCGAACCCATGTCATCCGGACGCCTGTTTCTAGCTGGCGATGCTGGCCACATTGTGCCGCCAACTGGGGCGAAGGGACTGAACCTCGCCATTGCTGACATAGCTTTACTATCGGCGGCATTTATTGATTTCTATTGTGCTGGAAGCGAAGCCCAACTGCAGGAATATTCAACGCGGGTTCTTCGTCGGGTCTGGAAAGTCGAACGGTTTAGCTGGTTCTGTACAACCTTGCTCCATACCGACCACCGACATTCGGAATTTGAAAAACGCTTGCAACGTGCCGATATGGATTATCTTCTTTCATCCGATGCCGCGATGAAGTCATTCGCTGAAAATTATGCCGGACTTCCTATCGAAATCTTGCCTGATCTATGATCTGATACCGTTATACGACAAGGCCGCTTTCTTGGCTTTGTTCCAATAGCGGAAAAACCGCCCAAGGTCGGGTGTACGGTTAAGTGAAACAAAGGCATCGTCATCAATAATATGCGTTGGTAGCTGGTGACTTGCAAAATCAATGAACTGGCAAAGTTGCGGATTGGGTGTTTCCGGAAAAAATAGAGTGGTCACGTGCTTTTCCTGAATGAATTGCAAAAGCACATCATTCATTTTGCCATGGTAAATATCAACCGGCATTGCGCTTAGCGTTTCATAAATGAAAACTAGTCGTTTGAAACTATAGCCAGCTTCGGCGAAATAGTCCGGATCCCAGATGAAAATAGGTTTTTCCCAGTCGTCTTTATCAGCCAGCGTTCTTGTCACATCATTGAAAATAGGATGGTCTAGGCGCAGCGCATCTTCATGCAAAATTATCAGATTAGCCATTATCAACCTCGCGATGGGGAAACAGCATGCTGTCTAATTCTTCGTACGAATAGGCAAGCGGCGCATTGTCTTGTGGCGAAACATTGAGATCAGCAGAGGCGTATTTGCTTACATTCTCAAGGTTGAAAAAATACGGTTTGTTGGCAAAGGTACTGGCAACCCATTGCCATGATAAATTGTTACTGGCCGGATCACCATCAAGCAGATGATGCAGAAACCACTGTGCCCCCGCTTGCCATTTAATGCGCCGCCAATGAACGACATAGGCCGCGACATACATGCGGGCATGATTGTGAAGATAGCCAGTAGAACAGAGTTCATGAATAAAGTGATCGATAACAGCAACGCCCGTTTCGCCAGCTTCAATATCCGCAGGTAACGTTTCAGCATAATCATCTGCCGTAAAACCGGTCTTATAGGCTTCGATGTCATGCCATATGTCGTGCGGATTTTGACGGTAGCGTCTTTGCCAGTAATCCCGCCATGCTAGTTCCTGAATAAATTTTTCAGTTTGTTTTGGCTCACCACTTATCGAAAGCGCATGGTTGCGAACATCGTTCAGCGTGATGATGCCATGCCGGATATAGGGCGACAGTCGTGATACATCACCGTCAAGATAATTACGGGTTTGCGCATATTTTGCCGGATTGATGGCGGCTAATGCGGCTTGACCGGGTTTTTCCCCGCCTAATGTTGAACTGAATGATCTATCAGCAATATGCGGGCTAATACTGGCAACATGCGCGATCAGTTCTTCGCGGTTCTCAAAATCAGTTTTTAGACGCTGAAGTGACATGGCGCATCCTCGATGACTGTAGACGTGAATAGATTCCAAATGGGTGCCGCTATGGGTCTAGGCTATATGGGAGCAGACGCCGTAGATGCAATATGATCCACACTATCTATCCGGTTATTTGAATTGTTCTTTCAAAACCCCATATATTCTGGGTCAAGGTGGTGAAGTGATGCATGTTGTTTGGTTCAAAAGGGATTTGCGTGTCTGGGATCACGCACCATTGGTTGCGGCCTGTGCTGCGGGCGATGTATTGCCGCTTTATGTTGTCGAGCCAGAATTATGGGCGCAACCTGACATGTCATTCCGTCACTATGCGTTTTTATCTGAAACGCTTTCCAGCCTCGATGAAAGCCTGCGTAAACTAGGGCAGCCATTGGTCATAAGGGTGGGTGATATGCCAGAAATACTGGCCTCCCTGCACCAGAAACATGGCATAACAGCACTCTATGCGCATGAGGAAACTGGCAATGGCTGGACATATGCGCGTGACAGGGCTGTTAAACGCTGGTGCAAAGACAATCAATGTCCTTGGCATGAATTTCCGCAGCATGGCGTTCATCGTCCGCTTCAGTCTCGTCGGGGATGGGCTGGTAAATGGGACAAGATGATGAATGCGCCCGCTTTGCCCGCGCCAGATCATCTCTCACCGGTCAAGGTTGAGGCTATGCCATTGCCTAGCGCCCCTTCATTGGGTCTTGAGGATGATGGCTGTGCTGAACGGCAGAAAGGCGGACGTAACGAGGCGATTTCACTTCTGAAAAGTTTTCTCACCTCACGCGGACAGAAATATCGTTATCAAATGTCGTCACCTGTTACCGCGGCTGATAGCTGTTCACGGCTTTCGCCGCATCTGGCCTTTGGAGCCGTTTCAATGCGTGAGGTGTTCCAGGCATCCACGCGCAGGAAGACAGCCTTAGACAACAAAGCTGACAGCTATCAGCGCGACTGGTCAAACGCACTGAAAAGTTTTAACAGCCGCCTGCATTGGCATTGTCATTTTATCCAGAAACTCGAAGATGAGCCTGCCATTGAATTCAAGCCTATGCATTCGGCCTATCAGTCGCTTGATAAAAGCCATGCTGATGCCGCTTCACGCTTCACGGCATGGGTGCAAGGGCGAACAGGTTATCCACTTATTGATGCTGTGATGCGCTCCCTGACGGCAACAGGCTGGCTGACTTTTCGTATGCGTGCCATGACCATGAGCTTCGCCAGCTATCATCTGTGGCTGGATTGGCGGTCGCCGGCACTACACCTTGCGCGTAGCTTTATCGACTATGAACCAGGCATTCATTACAGCCAATGCCAGATGCAGTCAGGTATTACCGGCATCAATACGATCCGCATCTATAACCCTGTAAAGCAAAGCCGGGATCAGGATCCAAACGGCATTTTTATTCGCCGCTGGGTGCCCGAGCTTCAACATATATCGGATAATCTGATTCATACGCCATGGATACGCCCAGATCAGGCACCAGACTATCCGGCACCCATTGTCGATGAAAAAACTGCCCGCAAATTTGCCAGTCAGCAGATGTTCAATATACGCAAATCATCTGCCCATCGGCATGAAGCGGCGCGCGTCGTGTCGAAACATGCCAGCCGTAAAGAGGGTGTGCCCCTGTCACGCCGGATACGTTTGGGTAATGACGATATGCAGATCAAGCGTCGCAAGACATCGTCCGGCCAGGATAAGCAACTTGATCTTGGATTATGAACAGCATTTTATAATTGTTTCACGTGTAACATTTCGTGAACAAATATAACTCTGTCGGTCTGCATATTATGGCCGAGAGGCGGATATAGGCCTGGATATTCTAGCCGCGCCCGACAAAAGGCATCTTTGATGCCATGATCGTCATAAACTGCACATTCGTCTCTAGCGGCAGGTTGGCCATATGCAACACAGCATCGGCAACATGCGCAACGTCCATTGTGGCTTCGGCCTTGATTGTGCCATCGGCTTGCGGCACGCCTTTGGTCATCGGTATCGCCATGTCGGTCAGCGCATTGCCTATATCAATTTGCGAGCAGGCAATATCAAACGGGCGGCCATCCAGCGACAGGGTCTTGGTCAGACCAGTAATCGCGTGCTTGGTTGACGTATAGGGCACCGAACCCGGGCGTGGGGCATGCGCCGAAATCGACCCATTATTGATGATGCGGCCACCTTGCGGTGATTGTTTACGCATCAGGGCAAAAGCCGCACGGGCGCATAAAAATGATCCGGTCAGGTTGATATTCACAACATCCAGCCATGTCTGGACGGGGATTTCGTCAATCGGCATGGCCGGACTGCCAATACCGGCATTGTTAAACAGAACGTCTAATCGTCCCCAGATGCTAAAGGCGGTACTGAATGCGGTTTCGACAGCCTCGGCGTCACTGACATCACATGGCAGGACAAGGGCGTTTTCATGGCCGTTAGCCGTTTCATCGAGGGTTTCCTTGCGCCGGCCAATCAAGCCGACCTTGTAACCAGCGTCAAGAAATGCCTGTGCTGTTGCCCGCCCGATACCGCTTCCAGCACCGGTGATGATAATTGTGTCCGCCATTAATATG
>JBMZPN010000128.1:0-4796 GCA_049620845.1 Puniceispirillum sp. (SeqCode) | reverse complement strand
AAATGGTCGAAACTGGCCTAGCCGAGGTGCCTAACCCTTCCGAGTTATTTCTAGCTGACCGGCGTGACGAAGTCACTGGCGCGGTTGTTTTTGCCGGTATTGAAGGAAGTCGTCCCCTTCTGGTCGAAATCGAAGCGCTTGTCGCGCCCTCATCGCTGGCCTCACCAAGACGGAATGTTGTTGGCTGGGACAGTAGTCGCCTTGCCATGTTAACAGCGGTTCTGGAAGCACGGTGCGGCGTTCCATTGTCAGGACGGGATATTTTCCTGAATGTCGCTGGCGGCATGAAAATATCCGAAACAGCGGCAGATTTGGCAGTAGCAGCGGCTCTGATCTCATCCGTAACAGGGCGGCCAGCACCTAAGCGCACCGTATTTTTTGGCGAAGTTGCATTGTCAGCCGAATTACGTCAGGTGGCACAGGCCGAATCACGTTTGAAAGAAGCGGCAAAGCTGGGTTTTGATAATGCCATCATGCCACGACCGCGCAAAAAACTGTCTACATCGTCAAAAATATCAGTTGCACAGCCATCTACACTGGCTGATCTGATTGACATTATGGGGGGAATAACCTGATGTTAGTATCGCCGAATATTTTAATACCATTTGGATCTCAAGATGATTGATTTTTCTGTCCTAAATTTAGTTGATTATGCTGTAGTTGTTGTTCTGGTTGTATCAGCACTGTTTTCGACCTTACGTGGCATGACCCGAGAATTCTTGGGTATTTTAGGCTGGGTTATCTCGGTCTTTGTTGCCAAGCTAAGCGCCCCTGCACTTGAACCTGTGATCGCTGATATCATCAATATTGAAGGGCTGTCGGCAGCCCTATCATGGGCACTGCCATTTGCCATAACCGTCGTGGTCTGGTTCGTGATTGCCAGCCTTATGTCACCTGGTTTGAAACGTGCCGGTTTGGGAAGTCTTGACCGATGGCTTGGCGTTGTTTTCGGACTTGCTAGAGGCTATGTGATTGTTCTCATTGCCTATATGACCGCAGTCGTTGCGCTTGATGGTGAGAGCAAGCTACCCAATATCGTAACTGAAGCCTATAGTACGCCATATATGCGACAAAGCGTTCACAGCCTTTCAGGTGTAATACCTGAAGATATGCGTGACCGTCTGCTGGAAAACGTGCCTTTAGACGAAAGCCCAGATGATAAAGAGCTCATCGATACTGAAGACACTCCATTATCCGATGTCAGTGAAACAGCAAGCGATAAACTCGATCTTTTAGCTGATGAGGCCGAAGAGACCAAAAAAACAGAATGATCGCGTGATACATCATATCTGCTTCTTGACGGCGTTCGGCTTTAAGAGGATAACCTGACGCAAAATATGATTGCGCGTTACAACAGGAAAAATTGTATGACCAGTGTCTCCACCAATCCATTTGACGACGACCATTTTCACGAAGAATGTGCGATCTTTGGAATATATGGCACACCCGAATCAAGCGTTCATACAGCCCTGGGCCTTCACGCGCTTCAACATCGTGGGCAAGAGGCATCGGGCATTGTCAGCTTTGACGGCAAGAATTTTCATGCCCATCGCGGTGTCGGGCATGTTGGCGAAAACTTTGATGCCAATTCGGCACCTATGCAAGCTCTCAAAGGCCATATTGCCATTGGTCATAATCGCTATTCGACAACGGGTCTTTCTGAAGTCCGCAATATTCAGCCCTTCTCGTCCGAACTTGCCTTTGGCGGTTTTGCCCTGGCGCATAATGGTAATCTGACCAACGCCGCCCGACTTCGCGCTTCGCTTGTTCAAACCGGCAGTCTGTTCCAATCGTCAACTGATACCGAAATCATCGTTCATCTGGTTGCGCGTTCTCATCATCAGGGCGTTAGCAATCGCTTGATTGACGCGCTGAAACAGATCGAAGGTGCTTATTCGCTGGTTTGCATCGCCGATGACATGTTGATTGGCGTTCGAGACCCGCATGGTGTACGTCCGCTTGTGCTTGGCAAGCGTGATGAGTCTTATGTGCTATCCTCTGAAACATGCGGGCTAGACATTGTTGGTGCTGAATTTATCCGCGATCTCTTGCCTGGTGAAATGGTTGTGATTGATAAAAAGGGTATCACGTCAATCATGCCATTTCAGGAACAGGCATCGCGTTTCTGTATCTTTGAATATATCTATTTTGCGCGCCCTGACAGTATTGTTGAAGGTCGCGGCGTTTATCACGCACGTAAATCAATTGGTGCCGAACTGGCTGGCGAGTCGCATGTAGATGCTGATCTGGTCATTCCGGTACCTGACTCAGGTGTTCCCGCCGCGCTTGGTTATGCCGAGGCAGCAAATATACCATTCGAGCTTGGCATCATCAGGAATCACTATATCGGGCGTACCTTCATCCAGCCAACGCAGAAAGGCCGGACTGACTCGGTCAAGATGAAACATAACGCCAATCCGGCAACGGTCGCGGGCAAACGTGTCATTCTGGTTGATGACTCGATCGTGCGGGGTACAACGTCGCGCAAGATTGTTTTGATGATGCGCGCTGCAGGTGCCACCGAAGTACATATGCGTATTGCCAGCCCCCCAACGATAAATCCCTGCTTTTATGGCGTCGACACGCCTGATAAAGACCAGCTTATTGCCGCACAAATGTCTGTCGATGAGATCGCCAAGGAAATTGGGGCTGACAGCCTCAACTTCATATCGATTGATGGTCTGTATCGCGCAATGGGCGAAGCACGGCGTGACCCTGACAGCCCACAATTTTGCGATGCCTGTTTCACCGGCGACTATCCAATCACGCTGGCCACCGGCCTGTCGGCAAAACGCGTTTCACATGGTGTGATTAACTAAATACAGGGACATTTACCAAACCATGAGCAGTCAAGATCTTGATGGCAAGCTGATACTTGTAACAGGGGCAAGCCGGGGTATTGGCCGTGCCGTAGCTATAGCCGCCGCCGATGCTGGTGCCGAGTTGATAATCACCGGCCGCACGATAGGTGCATTGGAAGAAACCGACGATGCGATTAAATCTGCTGGAAGCAAAGCCACGATTGTTGAGCTGGATTTAGCTGACACGCCTGCTATTCCAAGACTGGCTGGCGCCATTCAAAGCCGATGGGGGCGCCTTGACGGCCTTGTGGCCAATGCGGGCATGATTGGGCCTCTAACCCCTGTATCACATCACGAAGAAAGCGTTTGGAACGATACAATCTTGATCAATCTGACCGCACAATGGCACATGATCAAGGCAATGGAGCCATTACTTCTGCAAAGCGATGCAGGGCGCGCCATTCTGGTATCATCTGGCGCGGCAAGCAATCCCCGTGCTTTCTGGGGCGCCTATGCCGCTTCAAAAGCGGGCCTTGAGGCATTAGGCACATGCTGGGCGGCAGAAACAGAACAGACAAATCTGCGGGTCAACATGCTCAACCCCGGCGCCACGGCAACACGCATGCGTGCATCAGCCTTCCCGGGCGAAGATCAAAGCACGATACCGGCACCCGAAGACATTGCCCCGGCTTTTATCACTTTGCTTAGCCCTGCCTGCACGACGCATGGCAAGGTTGTTTCAGCCCGCGAAATGCTTGGTCTTTAAAAACTATAATGCAACGTTCACCGCATCCTGAAGCGAAACGGATCAAGTGCATGACGGATATCACGCGACAGCGATACCGGCATGCCGGTAATTTCGGCAGCTAGCATATCCCCGAGCAAAGGCGCAAAGGTCATCCCACGCGCGCCCAATGCTCCAAGACAATAGATATGATCTCCCAGATGTCCCATGATCGGGTTACGGTCGGGGGCGCTGGCACGCTGGCTCATCCGTCCGGTAAAATCACTCTGACTGTTTGAGTCATCTATCAATCCAGCCATACCATCAGGCAAAAGACCAATATTATGGGCGTGCCCTGCATCTGAAATGCTCATATTGTTATTTCGATCAAACGTTGCGCCAAGTTCGTGGAACCCGTCATGTTCTGGTGTCAGATACCCACCAAAGCTCAGACCCGCTTTCAAAGGCTGTAATACTTTGCTTGTGGGGATATGGCTGACCTGACCCGAGGTGACGTCAAGCGGAATACCGCTTTTATGCAAGCGCGAGAGCATAGAGGTCATATCCGCGCCACCCGCCAGCACAACCGCATTATAGGCAGCACCCTTATCGCCATTGATATGAAAAGCCTGCGAATCCGTCCGGCTGATATCGTTGACGCTAGTTGCCAAAGCCAAAGTCGCCCCCTTGGCAAGAGACTCTACATATTTTACCGGATTGATGATGCGCCCATAATCATGAACGGCACCACCAAGCGGCAACGCTATACCAGACAGTTTGGACGCCTCATCAGAGTCAACAAATCGTATCAGGCTTTCTGGCCAGTATTGCCGCCTGAATTTATCCTGTCGCACTGCCTCTCGTTGTGGCCAATCAAGCGAAATCACCTGCCGCACAATACTGCAATCCAGCGTATCTGATAATCTGGCCGCAAATGAAAGACACATAGCTGAAAGCTGACTGGCAACATTATGATCGACAGCCAGACGTGGACTTTGCACTGCCATTCGGTTACCTGACGCACCGCAAGCCAGGCGATCCGCACTATCAAAGATAGTTGCCTCAATACCACGTCTATTCAAGCCTGATGCAACAGATGCACCGGCAATACCACCACCAATAATCGCAATCTGTTTTACTTGGGTTACAGTTGACCCCTGTGTATCAGCAGACGGTTTGATACCCGTCAGCATATTACGCTTGCGGCCAAAGCCGGGGCATTTTTCGACAGTAAATCCAGCACCCTGAAGCGTGTCCCTGACATGACCTGC
>JBMZPN010000127.1:0-4801 GCA_049620845.1 Puniceispirillum sp. (SeqCode) | reverse complement strand
CCAGACAGACAGCGCAGGCATATCTGCCTTTGGTTTTCTTCCTGGCAAACATATCAATCTTGGACTTGACCTTCAGGGCGGATCGCATCTGTTGCTACGCGTTGATATGGATGTTGTCGAACAGGAACGTCTGGACAGTATTGGTGAGACAATTCGTCAGGAATTCCGAAACGATAAGATTCGCTTCGCTGGTTTGAAGGTTAAAGATAAAGCTGTTCGGGTAACGATCCGGAATGCTGATGATGCTGACAAAGCCAAGACCGTGTTCAATGAACTTGGCAATGGCATGAACATTACCAATGAGGCTTTGGATTTTGCCATTTCATTTTCCGATGCTGGCTTGACGGAATTACAATCAAACACGATTGCACAATCAATTGAAATCATTCGTCGACGGCTTGACCCGGAAGGCACGAAAGAACCCATCATTCAACGCCAAGGTCTAGACCGTGTGCTTGTTCAATTACCGGGTGTTGATGACCCGGAAGCGGTAAAACGCCTGCTTGGCCGTACTGCAAAACTGACATTTCAGCTTGTAGACATGCGTATAACGGCTCAAGAAGCTGTTGAGCGTGGCCGTGTACCCCCTGGAAGTGTGCTGTTGCCAAGTGACAGTGAAGAAGGCCGTAATTTTGTCGTTGAAAAACGCGTGATGGTCAGTGGTGAAATGCTGGAAAATGCAACAGCCAGCTTTGACCAGAACAATCAACCCGCCGTCAGTTTCCAGCTTGATTCAGCTGGTGCCAAGCGCTTCGGGCGTGTTACAGGATCAAATATTGGCCGTCCGTTTGCTATTATTCTGGATGGAAAAGTTGTATCCGCACCAACAATTCAAAGTCAGATTTTTGGAAGTGGTCAGATAACGGGTAACTTTACCGTAGCAGAAACCAATGAATTATCTCTCATTCTGCGGGCAGGTGCCCTACCTGCGCCCTTGATTGTGATGGAAGAACGCTCGATCGGACCAGGTCTGGGTGCTGACTCGATTGAAGCTGGTAAAATTGCTGCCATCGTCGGGCTTTGTCTTGTCATAATCTATATGTTCCTCAGCTATGGAACTTTTGGCATCCTTGCCGACATGGCGCTTCTGGTGAATGTTGTTTTGATTGTTGCCGCCTTGTCAGCTTTACAGGCCACACTGACTTTGCCCGGTATTGCCGGCATTGTTCTGACAATGGGTATGGCGGTAGACGCGAATGTGCTGATCTTTGAGCGTATTCGCGAGGAGCTAAAGCGTGGCCGGTCGGTAATGGCCGCTATTGATGGGGGTTATCAGCGTGCCATCTCTACCATCGTTGACTCCAACCTGACCACATTATTTGCCGCTTCGTTCCTGTATATTTTTGGCTCAGGGCCTATCAAGGGCTTTGCTGTCACGCTTGGTATTGGTATTGCCACATCCATGTTTACCGCCGTAATGGTTACACGTTTGTTCATTGTGCTGTGGCTAGAGCGTAAAAAACCAAGCGAACTGGTACTTTAGGTCAGAATGTTTGCAATGGCTTCAATATAGACCATCAGGGAAATATGATATGCGTTTAAAATTAGTTCCTAGCGACACCAGTTTTGATTTTCTGAAATTACAGAAAATCACCATGTTTCTGTCAGCTTTCCTGGTTCTGGCTTCAGTGGGGATGTTTGCAACGATTGGTCTTAATCTCGGTATTGACTTCAAAGGCGGTATCTTGCTTGAGGCGCGCAATACAACTGGCTCTGCAGATATATCGAAAATCCGTAACGATATAGGCAGTCTGAATCTAGGTGATGTCAGCTTGCAAGGTTTTGGCACCGAAACGGATATTCTGATCCGTATTCAGCGTCAGGAGGGTGATGAAAAAGCACAAATTGCCGCCATTAATGCGGTTACAGATATGCTTGGCAGCGATTACGACATTCGCCGTACCGAATTCGTAGGCCCGACCGTTGGCGCGGAACTGGCTGAAAAAGGCATTTTGGCCGTTATGTGCGCCCTCATGGCTATTCTTGTTTACATCTGGTTCCGCTTTGAGTGGCAGTTCTCGATCGCGGCGATTTTGGCATTGGCGCATGATGTGCTGACAACGATAGGATTGTTCTCTTTAACCGCCTTTGAATTCAATCTGGCAACAGTGGCGGCAATTCTAACGATTGCTGGTTATTCGATTAATGACACGGTGGTTGTATTTGACCGCGTGCGCGAAAATTTGCGCCGCTATAAATCACATGAACAGAAAGATATTCTGAACCGGTCACTGAACGAAACATTGTCACGCACGGTCATGACTTCGGTGACAACGTTACTTGCGCTTACGGCGATTGTCATTTTTGGCGGGGCTGTTTTACGTGACTTTGCCCTAGCCATGATATGGGGCGTTATCATCGGCACCTATTCATCAGTCTTTATTGCTGTCGGTATGCTATCCCGCTTTGATCTGAAGCGCGTTGACGAAGACGATGATGGTGTTGAGGTGCCGGAGTATGAGCGCTAGGTATGGTCGAGATCAACACCTTCTCTGGAAAAGGCGACCTACAGCTTATTCACGGGTATGGTGATAACGGATTTCGTATTAGCGGTACCAGACATGCTGGCAATGTAATGGTTTTGCCGCGGATGACAGTGGTATGGTCACCCCCAGACTTGGAAACTTTAAGCCTTGATGATCTTGTGCCATTGCTTGGCGATACGCCACCACCTCTATTCATTCTGGGTGTGGGGCAAGCACCAATGCAACTTTATCCTGAGCTTGCCGCCCAGTTGAAACCGAAAAATATAAGCCTTGAAGTCATGTCAACGGCTGCCGCCTGCCGGACATGGAATGTGTTGATGAGTGAAGGGCGTGATGCCGCCGCAGGGTTGATCGCCGTTAATGAGTAACAAACGCGTGCCAGATCATCAGTTCCATCAAGACTCGATTAATGCGCTCAAGGCACAAGATCCATCTATTGCATTGATATTTGGCTTTGAAACGACCCAGCGCCGTTCGCTTGCGGTAAATTTGCTTTGTCTATCAGGCGAGTTGGAAAATGCCATACGTATTCCCAAGGAACCGATGCTGGCGGCCATTCGTGTGCAATGGTGGTATGATACACTAGTCGATGAAGCAAGTGCTCATCAGCCAAATATTGCCCCTTTGGTTGTTCGTTTACGGACACATATTCACAATGACGATATCAAACGTGATGATGTTCTGAAATTGATTGAAGCATGGCAAGCCTGCACTATGGACGAAACCGCATCATCAGCAGACGCATGGAGTGCATGTTGGCAACTGATCGGGCGGTATCTGGGTGATGATGAAATTGGTGTTGTCGCACAAAAAATCGGGGGCGTTTTACACGGCCAAAAAATGCCAAACACGGCAACAACGCAATCGCTGGATAGCGCGTATCTGAAAGCGTTAAGGCTACAGGTGCGGAAAAATCGTCAATGGTGGCTCTATTTTGCCGCCATCATGGGATATCGCAGGCAAAGTGGTAATCATGTTGAAAGTGACGATCATTTGCTGGTGTGGCGTCTTCTTGGCTGGCGTCTGTTTGGATTTAATGCGCACGACTAACTAGCGTAGCTGTCTTTCCATACACGCACCGAGTCAAGTGCCCGTCCGGCATAGGCTGCCTTGCGATCGCGACCTTTTAGGCGTTTCGTTCCTGCCGGTGTTTCAATTTCGGGAAACAGACCAAAATTAACATTCATCGGTTGAAAACTATCTGCCATGGCACCGCCAGTAATGTGTGACAGTAGAGCACCATGAGCCGTATCTGGAGGCGGGGGTGTCCATGCCATCCCCTTCATTTCCAACGCCGCCATTTGTCCGGCCATTAGGCCGATGGCTGCCGATTCAACATAGCCTTCAACGCCTGTGATCTGGCCGGCAAAACGAATGCGTGGCATTGCTTTCATGCGCAGTTGCGGATCAAGCAAGCGCGGTGAATTGATAAAAGTATTTCTGTGCAAGCCCCCAAGCCGCGCAAATTGCGCCTCTTCAAGACCTGGAATGGTTTGAAAAACGCGTACTTGCTCGGCATGTTTGAGCTTCGTTTGGAACCCAACCATATTATACAGCGTGCCAAGCGCATTATCCTGACGAAGCTGAATCACCGCATAGGGGCGTGATCCATCATGTGCGTTGGTCAGGCCAACCGGCTTCATCGGACCGAATCTCAGAGTTTCACGTCCACGAGATGCCATGACCTCAATCGGCATGCAGCCTTCAAAATAAGGTGTGTTTTCTTCCCACTCTTTGAAAGACATTTTTTCGCCATCAATGAGCGCATCGATAAAATCTTCATATTGCGCCTTATTCATCGGGCAATTGATATAATCTTTGCCATCGCCGCCATCGGTAGCTTTGTCATAGCGCGATTGAAACCACGCCACATCCATATTGATACTGTCAAAATGCGCTATCGGCGCAATCGCGTCAAAGAAAGCCAAATCATCTTCGCCGCCCCATTTGCGGATCATCTCGGCCAAAGATGGTGAGGTGAGGGGGCCTGTCGCAATAATAACCTGTTTCCAGCTATCCGGAATTTCAGTTACTTCATCACGTTCGATTGTGATCAATGGTTCGGCAGTTAATGCGGCCTCAACAGCCTGGGAAAAACCATCACGATCAACCGCTAGGGCACCACCAGCCGGCACTTTATGCTTATCAGCTTGCTGCATGATCACCGAATTCAAGATACGCATTTCTTCATGAAGTACGCCGACAGCGTTTGCCGTTGCATCATCCGAACGAAAAGAGTTGGAACAGACCAGTTCGGCTAATCCCTGTGTATGATGCGCGTCAGTCATACGTTTTGGTCGCATTTCATGTAAAAC
>JBMZPN010000126.1:0-4819 GCA_049620845.1 Puniceispirillum sp. (SeqCode) | reverse complement strand
GCTTATCTTGCAAATAATTCGGATCATGCATGGCGAAGTCATTGCATCGCGGCGGCGCGCGCGATAGATTTTACCCATCATATAGGTGCTGAGCCGTGACCCGCATCACGCTCTGTAAACAGACCCGTGCCAGATTGCCTGTCTGCCAGGGTGAAGAGGATTATAATGACAAACCAAGAAACTATGACCGAAGATATGGCGGTTATTCCGACAACCCAGCAACGCGTATCCTGTAATGGCGGCGGCGGTGCACTTGGGCATCCGCTTGTGTGGTTGACGCTTGGTGTCGATGGTAAGGTTGTGTGTCCCTATTGCTCGCGCACCTATGTAAAATCAATGTCGGATGACAGCTAGGTGCTGAAAGGCAAGACCACAAAATACGCTCGGTATGTGGGGATGTGATGATGGATGACAATGCCAGCAAAGATGGTGATGCAGGCACGCATAAACCACGGCTTTTGCTGATTGATGGTTCGGGCTATATTTTCCGCGCGTTTCATGCCTTGCCGATGATGACCCGACCTGATGGCACGCCGGTGAATGCTGTCTATGGCTTCACCTCGATGCTGATGAAACTTATCGATGACATGATGCCCGACCATGTGGCAGTGGTGTTTGATACATCGCGTCAGACTTTCCGTTCGGATATTTATCCGGATTATAAAGCCAACCGTTCGGCACCCCCCGAAGAACTGATTCCGCAATTTGCCCTTGTCCGCGAGGCAACCACCGCGCTTAGCTTGCCGATGATGGAAGCGGCAGGTTTTGAAGCCGATGATCTGATCGCAACCTATGCGGCAATGGCCGAAGCCGACAATATGGAAACCATCATCGTATCTTCGGACAAGGATCTGATGCAGCTGGTGCGCGGCGATGTGACCATGCTTGACCCGATGAAACAGCGCCGTATCGGTGATGCCGAGGTCGAAGAAAAATTTGGCGTCACGCCGGACAAGGTTGTCGATGTGCAGGCATTGGCTGGTGACTCATCCGATAATGTCCCCGGGGTGCCGGGCATTGGCATAAAAACCGCCGCCGAGCTTATCAATATCTATGGCGATCTGGACAGCCTGCTGGAACGCGCAGGCGAGATCAAACAGCCAAAGCGGCGCGAAAATCTGATCGAATATGCCGAACAGGCGCGCATTTCGCGGCAACTGGTTTTATTGCGTGAAGATGCGCCTACACCACTAGAAATGGGTGCAATGAAAACGCCAGTTCGTGACATGGAGGCGCTGACATCATTTCTGGTTGCCCAGAATTTCAAACGTCTGCTTGTCCGTATTGGTGCGTCGGCAGATGCTGGTGACTCTGCGTCTGCGCCAGCTGTCCGGTCAATGGGTGGTACCTTGTCGGCGAATGCCGAAGATAAAGATGCAACCACGGATAGCACCACAACAGCTATGCATGATGCGCAAAATCTGCGTGATGTTGAGACTAATTATACGCTTATCACTGACCATGATGCCTTGGTCGCATTTCTAGATAAAGCCCGCAAACAGGGATTTCTGGCGGTTGATACCGAAACCACCGGCCTGAATGCATCGGCAGTTGATCTGGTCGGCATTTCGATGGCGATCGCACCGGGGCAGGCCTGTTATGTGCCATTGCGACATGGTGCGGCAAATGACATGGCGGCTACGGGCGGCATGGCTGTGCAGGGTGGTCTTGATTTTTCGGATGAAGATGCGCCAGCCAGCTATGCGCAGCTTGATTTTGACACCGCAATGGCCGAAATCAGACCGCTTTTCGAAGATTCCTCAGTACTGAAAATCGGGCATAATTTGAAATATGACGCGCATGTGCTGATGCGCGCCCGCAATGGCGGCATCAATCTGGCACCTGTCGATGACACTATGTGTTTGTCATATGTGCTGGATGGCGGGCGCGTTGAACGGCATTCGATGGATTATCTGGCTGGCCACTGGCTTGATTACACAACAATCAAATTTTCCGACCTATGTGGCAAAGGCGCGAAACAGATACCGTTTAGCGATCTGGCACCTGAAGCGGCGCTCGATTATGCGGCTGAAGACGCCGATATCACCTTGCGCTTATGGATGCTGCTGAAACCCCGTCTTGCCGGTGAAAAGGTGGCATCAGTTTACGAACGTCTGGAACGACCACTCATTCCTGTGCTGGCGCAGATGGAGCAATATGGCATCACGGTTGACCGTTCGATATTGGCGCGTATGTCAAATGATTTTGCCACGCGGATGGAATCATTGGCGCAGGATATCTTGCAGCTGGCTGGTGAAGATTTCAATATTGCCTCGCCAAAACAGCTTGGTGAAATCCTGTTTGACAAAATGGGATTGCAAGGCGGTAAAAAAGCCAAGACAGGTGCTTATTCGACCTCTGCAGATGTGCTCGAAGATCTGGCAGCGTCAGGCGTCGAGATTGCCAGCAAAGTTTTGGACTGGCGCCATCTTGCCAAGCTCAAATCGACCTATGCTGATGCGCTTGTCGATTCGATCCTTGCCACAACAGGGCGGGTCCATACCTCATTTTCGATGGTTGGGGCCAGCACTGGTCGCCTGTCATCATCTGACCCGAATGTGCAAAATATTCCAATTCGCACCAGTGAGGGGCGGCAGATACGCACGGCCTTTATTGCCGCCGAAGGGTGCAAGCTGATCTCGGTTGACTATTCACAGATCGAATTGCGGCTGGTTGCGCATGTGGCTGGCGAGCAAAGCATGATTGAGGCGTTCAAGGATGGCATTGATATCCACGCGCGCACCGCATCCGAAGTATTTGGCATTCCACTGGATCAGATGGACGCCGAAACACGCCGCCGCGCAAAGGCAATCAATTTTGGTATCATCTATGGTATTTCGGCATTCGGGCTGGCGCGTCAATTATCTATTCCACAAGGCGAAGCACGCGATTATATCGCCGCCTATTTTGACAATTTCCCGGGCATTCGTGACTATATGGAGCGTATCAAGACGGAAGCGCGTGAAGATGGGTTTGTCGAGACCTTGTTCGGACGCCGGATTCACATTACCGGCATGGTCGGTGGCAATGCCGCGCATCGTGGCTTTGCCGAACGGCAGGCGATTAACGCGCCCATTCAGGGTAGTGCCGCAGATATCATCAAACGTGCCATGATCCGCATCCCACCCGCTCTCAAAGCAGCTGGCATTAAAGCCGATATGCTGCTTCAGGTGCATGACGAACTTATTTTTGAAGCGCCCGCGGCCAGTGCCGATGAAGTGGTCGCACATATCACCCGCATCATGGAAGCGGCAGCCTCGCCGGTGGTTGATCTGACTGTTCCGCTGGTTGCTGAAGCTGGCATTGCCGATAGCTGGGCAGATGCGCATTAAGCCATAAATTAAGGCGTAAATTAGGCCGCTTTTGGCGTTAATCTGCCGCATATTAGCCTTGATCGCTTGCTATCTGTTCAGGCTACATGATGAAATTGCTCATCGAGAGACTGGCATCAGATCAGAATTTAGATAGACTAGAGCGCATGGAGAGTGGGTGATGGCAAATCGGATTGCACTTGTTGATGATGATCAAAATATTTTGACTTCGGTGTCATTGATGCTGGAGTCAGAAGGCTTTGATGTCGACTGCTATAATGACGGTGAAACCGCCCTTCAGGGTTTGGCACGCCAGCCGGTTGATCTGGCTGTTTTGGATATCAAGATGCCGCGTATGGATGGTGTCGAGCTATTACAGAAAATACGCAAAAACTCCCAGCTTCCAGTGATTTTTCTGACCAGCAAGGATGATGAACTTGATGAAGCACTTGGCTTTGGCATGGGGGCAGATGACTATATCACCAAGCCTTTTTCCCAGCGTTTGCTGCTTGCCCGCATTCGGGCGGTATTGCGGCGTGCAACCGAGGGCGTGATGGACGCGGCCGGGCCAAATGTTATCCAGCAGGGCGATCTGGTCATGGATCCGGATCGCCATTTGTGCAGTTGGAAAGGCGAAGAGGTCAAATTGACTGTTACCGAATTTTTGATCCTGCAGGCACTGGCAGCGCGGCCTGGTATGGTTAAAAACCGGGATCAGCTTATGGATGCGGCCTATGGTGAGTCCATTTTTCTTGATGACCGCACCATCGACAGCCATATAAAAAGACTGCGCCGGAAAATACGGGCGCATGATAACGCATTTGACGGTATCGAAACCCTTTATGGTATCGGCTATAAATATAAGATAGCTTAATTCAGTCTGAAACAAAGCATGATGACTTTTCAAATATGGGCTTTGCTTTGGTTTCGAATGGTTGACTGGTTGTATCAAAATGCGGGAGCAAGTTCATTTTAATGAACAGCATAATGGGTCTAGCAAAGAAAAGTTTAAGACAGCTGGGTAGACTCTGCCTAGCCCCGTTCCGGATGAGCCGTTTAAGTGCCCGTATCATGGCCATCATGCTATTTCCGCTGGCAGTGTTTCTGGTCGGGCTTCTGTCTATCGATCAATACCGAACCACGCTTATCATGTCTGAATTTACGGCACTCGAACGGCAGGGATTTACGCTCGCGCGGTCACTTGCTCTGGCTGAAGCCGAACTTGACGTTGGGATTGCGCGCCGGAAATTATCGCGCCGAACAATGCAGCATCTTATTCCGTTGGTTGGTTTCGGTTCTGAATTGCGGGCGCGTGTGTTTCAGCCTAATGGCACGCTTCTGGCTGATACGGTTAGACGTGGGAGCGCGCGTGTGCAGACCAATTTACGGCGTCGTGATGGCGAACCTTGGCGCATGAGAATGAAGCGCCGGATACATCGTATGATGACACATGTCACCGCAATGATGAGTAATCCTCATGAGTTGCCACTCTATGCCGAGCAGGTAAA
>JBMZPN010000125.1:0-4838 GCA_049620845.1 Puniceispirillum sp. (SeqCode) | reverse complement strand
GCTCGGGCGGGGGCACAGCTTTATACGGTTCGGTGCCATTATTTGTCGGGACATTTCTTATTTCACTTGTAGCATTATGTGTAGCGGTGCCGATTGGGCTTTTCAGCGCAATTTACTTATCTGAATATGCCAGCAGGCGTGAACGTGCGATTATCAAACCGCTGATGGAGATTCTGGCTGGCGTGCCAACAGTGGTTTATGGATTTTTTGCCGCGCTGACGGTAGCTCCACTATTACGGACAGGCGGGTCGCTGATCGGGCTTGATATAGCTTCCGAATCTGCATTAGCTGCCGGATTGGTAATGGGGATCATGATTATCCCCTTTGTGTCATCATTGTCAGACGATGTTATCAATGCGGTGCCGCAAGCGCTTCGTGATGCGGCTTATGGCTTGGGGTCAACCAAGAATGAAACGGTGCGCAACGTCGTTATGCCTGCCGCCTTGCCGGGGGTTGTTGCATCAGTTCTGCTAGCTGTATCACGTGCGGTTGGTGAAACGATGATTGTTGTGATGGCAGCAGGGCTGGCGGCAAATCTTTCCTTTAACCCGCTTGATGCTGTCACCACAGTGACGTCGCAAATTGTAACAATACTTGTTGGCGATCAGGAATTTGAGTCAGCCAAGACGTTATCAGCCTTTGCCCTGGCTTTAACCTTGATCGTGATTACGCTGGGGTTGAATGTCTTTGCGCTCCAGATTGTAAAGAAATACCGAGAGCAATATGAATAAGTCACGACAAGGGTTGCTTTCGCCAGAACAGGCAACCAGGCAGGTACAGCAGAATATTGCGCGCCGCAACAGGCAGGAAAAGCGGTTTCGTTTTTATGGGCGGCTGGCAGTTGCCATTGCCTTGGTTTTTCTGGTGACCTTATTTGCAACCATTATTTCAAAAGGAGTGCCCGGATTTTTTCAGTATTATGTGACGCTTGATGTTGAGCTTGATCGGGAACGGCTTGACCCGAAAGGTGATCTGTCAACGGGTTCACTTTATGATGGTGATGCGCGTGCTGTTGTCCGAGAGGCGCTGTTTGCGGTTGTAATACCCGAAGGTCGCTCTGGAAAGCGTGCGGCGGGCAAGATGGTTTCATCAGGAAGCGAAGAACGTCTTCGTAAATTCGTACAGAAGAATCCCGAATTATTTGGCACCATTCAGCCAATACGCTTTGCCCTCGATGATGATATTGATAGTTTCCTGCGGGGCTTTATCAAGCGTGAAACACCCGAGGCTGATCGCCGGATCAATGATAAAGTCATCGGCTATGTCGATATGCTGAATGAGCAGGGGCGTATCAGCTATAATTTTAGTGACTATCTGATCTTTGGCAGCGCCTCGCGTGATGCTGAAATGGCGGGCATCAAAGGCGCCTTTATCGGTTCAATGATGACTTTGGCGGTATGTCTTGTGCTGTCATTTCCGATTGGTGTGGCCACGGCGGTTTATCTTGAGGAAATTGCCAAAAAAAACCGCCTTACCGAATTTATCGAGATCAATATCAACAATCTGGCGGCAGTGCCATCGGTGGTGTTTGGTATCCTTGGTCTGGCCATCTTTATTGGCATTTTCGGGATGCCGCGATCGATCCCCCTGATTGGTGGCGTCGTGCTGGCATTGATGACGTTGCCGACAATCATCATTTCGTCACGCGCCGCGATACGTGCGGTGCCGCCAAGTGTGCGTGATGCGGCCTATGGCGTTGGTGCTTCGCGCATGCAGGTGATTTTCCATCATGTTATACCCTTGGCTATGCCGGGCATGCTGACAGGTACAATTATCGGTATGGCGCAGGCACTTGGGGAAACGGCCCCGCTATTGATGATCGGTATGGTTGCCTTTATCGTGGATGTGCCTGGCAGTGTGATGGATCCGGGTACTGTCTTGCCCGTGCAAATTTTCATGTGGGCAGACTTTGCCGAGCGCATGTTTATTCAAAAAACAAGTGCAGCGATTATTGTTTTGCTGGCGTTTTTGGTGAGTATGAATGCATTTGCGATCATACTTAGAAAACGTCTGGAACGCCGTTGGTAACCGTGGTGAGTATATGCACAAGAATCTGGAATTAAACATATCTGAAGACAAAATTGAGAGTGACGCCATGAGCAAGGCAGAATTTCATACCAACAGCATGGGAAATATCTTTGTTGATAATGTGCGTATGACAGCGCGTAATGTGAATGTTTTCTATGGTGAGAAAAAAGCTATTGATGATGTGTCGCTGGATATTGCCGGCAAAGAGGTTATCTCGCTTATTGGCCCTTCAGGTTGCGGTAAGTCAACATTTCTGCGTTGTCTAAACCGCATGAATGATACAATTGATTCGTGTCGTGTTAGCGGCACGATCGCGCTTGATGGTCAGGATATTTATGACCCATCAATTGATGTTGTGCCTTTACGCGCACGCGTTGGCATGGTGTTTCAGAAACCAAACCCGTTTCCGAAGTCAATTTATGACAATGTTGCCTATGGCCCCCGCATTCACGGTCTGGCAAGCGATAAAGCGCATCTTGATGCTATTGTCGAAGAGTCATTGCAGCGCGCCGGTCTTTGGAGTGAGGTGAATGACAGGCTGACCCAGTCGGGGACAGGCTTGTCGGGTGGTCAGCAACAGCGCCTTTGTATTGCACGGGCGATCGCGGTTAGTCCCGAAGTCATTCTGATGGATGAGCCATGTTCGGCGCTTGACCCGATCGCAACGGCGAAAGTCGAAGCGCTGATACATGAACTGAGTGCGGAATATTCGATCGTGATTGTCACGCACTCGATGCAACAGGCAGCGCGTATTTCGCAACGAACAGCCTATTTTCATCTTGGTAAGTTGATCGAAGTTGGACAGACTAGGAACGTTTTCACCAACCCGCTGAACAAGCAAACAGAAGCTTATATTTCGGGCAAGATTGGATAACAGACATATGGAAAATTCACATATAGTATCTGCATTTGATGATGATTTGAATGATTTGAATGTCCGCATTGAGAAGCTGGGCAATCTGGCTAGAGAGCGTTTTGTCATGGCGCTTGATGCGATTGCCACGCAGGATGAAAAAACCCTCGATCAGATAATCAATGGCGATAAGGAACTTGACGCTCTGGAAGCCGAAATTATTCAGAGCGCTTTTGAGATTATTGCCTTGCGGTCACCGCGGGCGTCTGATTTGCGTCGGGTTGTGGTGGCTTCAAAGATAGCGTCAATTTTTGAGCGCGTTGGTGATTTTTCCAAGAATATCGCGCGGCGTACCAAAGCTATCGCGGCGTCAGGGCATGAAACCATTCCGGATGTAAATATCGGGCGCATGGGTCATATGGCGGAAAAAATGATCGATGATGCCATGACTGCCTATCGTGATCTTGATATCAAAGCGGCAATCGAGCTACGCAACAGTGATGTTGAATTGGATCATGTGCATACCGTTTTTTACAATGAGGTTATCGCCATGATGGCTGGTGACAGCAAGGTAATCGGAAGCGGTGTACATTTGCTGTTTATTGGCAAGAATATTGAGCGCATCGGTGATTACATGACAGGCATTGCCGAAGAAATATATTTCCTTGTCGAAGGTGTCCAGCTGGATGACGAGAGACCAAAGGCAGATAAATCAAGTTCAAAATCATCATGACGAAATGTCAATTGGGAAAGATTAACCGATGAATGCCAAAATTCTGATTGCCGATGATGAGCCTAATCAGATTGAGCTATTGTCTTTCAATTTGCGGCAGGCAGGCTTTACCGTAATTGAAGCGGCTGATGGCAAGCAAGCGGTTAATATGGCCGAGGAACTGCAGCCTGATCTTGTCATCCTGGACTGGATGATGCCGTATATGTCGGGGATTGAAGTTTGCCGCCTTTTGCGTTCGCGACCCGAAACCAAAAATTTGCCGGTTATCATATTGAGTGCCCGTGGCGAAGAGGGTGATCGCACGCTGGGTCTTGATACAGGTGCCGATGATTATATTTCCAAGCCCTTTTCACCACGTGAGTTGGTATCGCGCGTCAAAGCCCTGCTGCGTCGCGCACGTCCGGCACTGGCCAGTGATGTGATGGAATTTGAGGATCTGCAGATTTTCCCAAGCCGCATGGAAGTGCGCCGTGGTGGCCAGATCGTATCGCTTGGCCCAAAGGAATATCAACTGCTTCTGACATTGTTCGAACGCCCGGGTCAGGTGTTCAGCCGGCCGTTTCTGCTTGATCGGGTCTGGGGGCATGGCGTGTTTGTCGAAGAGCGGACAGTCGATGTCCATTTCAGCCGTTTGCGCAAAGCGATCAATGGCGCGGCACCGGACAAGGATAAGCGCTCAAATCTGATCCGCACAGTACGGGGCGGTGGTTACGCCCTTGGAACACTAAAATAATTTGCCGATTTTTGGGCCGTATTAACGGCGTGTGCTGTCGCGAAAGGCGGATGGTGAAACACCAAATTGCTGGTGAAACAGATTATAGAATTGTGATAGCGATCCAAAGCCGGAATCCAGCGCAATGCCAACAATCTTGTCATTCGTGTCCATCAGTAATGCGCGGGCGTGATTAAGCCGCAATTCATTTACATATTGCGTTAGCGAGCGGCGCATAAAGGCGCTGAAAATCGCCATTGCATAGCCTTTTGAAATGCCGGCCACCGCTGCGATATCGGCTATGCGCAATGTCTGGGTATAATTCTGCGCCATGAAGGCAACCATCATCTGCACTTTGCGCGCCGCTGCCTTGCGTTCAAATTTGCGGTTCGCGGACTTTACGATCACATGCGTATCGTTTCGTAGTTCCAGCTTGCTCCATCCGTCAATGGCCATGCGTCGTAACCTAAGCTGAATGTCAGCAATGGCCAAAGATGCTCGATGCGTATCTT
>JBMZPN010000124.1:0-4878 GCA_049620845.1 Puniceispirillum sp. (SeqCode) | reverse complement strand
GCTGAGAAAATATTAGGGCCAAGGTAAAAATCGGGCCAGGGTAAAAATGGTACGAACGGGGAGGGAAGCAGATGACGCTAGACGTTAAGTTAAAGCCTGTGGCAATCAACTTCACCTTAAAAGACCATATTTATGAAGTGTTGCGCGAAACCATCCTAGACATTGATATTTATGATGCCGAGGCAGATATGCGTCTTGATGAAAGACAGCTTGCCGAACAGCTTGGCATTTCACGCACGCCCATCCGTGAAGCGCTGGCACGCCTTGCTCAAGATGGGCTTGTCGAAATTGTGCCGCGCAAGGGCGTGTTTATTCACCGCAAGTCTTTGGGTGAAATTCTAGACATGGTTGTAACATGGGCGGCGCTGGAAAGCATGGCGGCGCATATCGCAACGCGGGAAGCCAGTGATGCCGATTTACAGGCATTGCGTAATTTTGCCATGCGCAACAGCGTCTCTGCGACAAAGGCAGAATTAGGTGAATATTCTGATGCGAATATTAAATTTCATCAAATGATCCTCGAATTGTCGGGCAGTGAATTATTGCGATCAACAGCCGATGGGTTGTTGATGCATATGCATGCTGTTCGGCGCCGGGCGATGGGGGAAAGTGACCGGGCGTCAAGGTCGGTTGCAGATCACATGGAAATTATTGAGGCGCTTGAAGCCCGTGATGCTGAACTGGCATCACGTCTTGTGCGTGAGCATACCATGCGTCTTCATGACCATATCGAAGACCGCTGGACGCGGTTGAATAATTTGGACCAATCAAAGCAGCGTGCGATGAAAGCTGCTGCCGAAAAAATCAAGATCAAGGAGAAATAGTAATGTCATCGACAAGTGCGGCAGAAAGCCATGGCGAGACCGAATCACAAGCCCTCACAGATGGGTTCCATCTGGTTATTGATGCGTTGAAATTGAATGATATCAACACAATCTATGGTGTCCCCGGAATTCCGATTACCGATCTTGGCCGTCTTGCACAGGCCGAAGGCATGCGGGTTATTTCATTCCGCCATGAACAGCATGCCGGTAATGCGGCGTCGATCGCTGGCTATTTAACGCAAAAACCAGGGATATGTTTGACCGTATCAGCCCCTGGTTTTCTTAATGGTCTGACCGCTTTGGCCAACGCCACAACAAACTGTTTTCCGATGATCCTGATCAGTGGATCGTCAGAGCGTGAGATTGTTGATTTGCAGCAAGGCGACTATGAAGAAATGGACCAATTGGCCATTGCCAAACCATTGTGTAAAGCGGCGTTTCGCGTTTTGCATGCCGAAGATATCGGCATTGGTGTTGCGCGCGCTATTCGCGCCGCTGTATCTGGTCGTCCGGGTGGTGTTTATCTTGACCTGCCTGCCAAGCTGTTTGCCCAAACTATGGACGCTGTGGCTGGCCAAAATTCTTTGGTAAAAGTTGTTGATGCGGCACCGCGGCAATTGCCAGCACCTGAATCAGTCACCCGCGCACTTGATGTGTTGAAATCAGCCAAGAAGCCATTGATCATCCTTGGTAAAGGGGCGGCTTACGCACAGGTTGACCAAACTATTAAGGAGTTTGTTGAAAAATCTGGTGTGCCTTACCTGCCAATGAGCATGGCAAAAGGCCTGTTGCCTGATGATCATCCGCAATCTGCAGGCGCCGCGCGCTCGCTGGTTCTAAAAGAAGCTGATGTGGTGATGTTGATTGGTGCACGTCTGAACTGGCTGTTATCGCATGGCAAGGGTAAAACCTGGGGTGAACCCGGTACCAAGAAATTCATTCAGGTCGATATCGAACCGCGTGAAATGGACAGCAATGTCTGGATCGCCGCGCCCGTTGTCGGTGATATTGGGTCAAGCTTGTCAGAAATGAACAAAGCCATGGGTGACAAATGGGCCAAGCCACCGGTTGATTGGACCAACGCCATTCAGGAACGCAAAGATGTGAATCTGTCAAAAATGGCGTCAAAACTGATGAATAATCAGGTGCCAATGGATTTTCACAGCGCCCTTGGTGCTTTGCGCACAATTGTAAAACAACGCCCAGATGCAATCTTGGTGAATGAAGGTGCCAACACCCTTGATTTTGCCCGCAGCATTATTGATGTCTACAAGCCGCGCAAGCGTCTTGATGTGGGCACATGGGGCATTATGGGTATTGGCATGGGCGCGGCCATTGCGGCCGCTGTTGAGACCGGCGAGCGTGTTCTGGCGGTTGAAGGTGATAGCGCCTTTGGGTTCTCTGGCATGGAGATTGAAACAATCTGCCGGTATAATTTGCCAGTATGTATTGTTGTGTTTAACAACAACGGCATCTATCGCGGCACGGATGTCAATCCAACTGGGGGGGCGGATGTGGCCCCAACCGTATTTGTCAAAGATTCACGTTATGACCTGATGATGCAGGCCTTTGGCGGGGTTGGCGCTTATGTCACATCCGCTGATGAACTGACACAAGCGGTGAATGAGGCGATGGATTCTGGCAAGCCAACATTGGTCAATGCGATCATTGATGAAAATGCCGGCACCGAAAGTGGTCGTATCGGTAACCTCAACCCACAAAGCGTGGTCTCCAAAAAGTAATCAATCTTCGGCAATATAAATCGCCAAAATGTAGGATATGACAATGAAAGCTCTTGAAGGTATCAAAGTTCTGGATTTTACCCATGTGCAATCAGGCCCGACCTGTACGCAATTACTGGCTTGGTTCGGGGCAGATGTGATTAAAGTGGAACGCCCCGGCGTTGGTGATGCGACACGCAAACAGCTTGTCGATGTGCCGGGTGCGGACAGCTTGTATTTTACCATGCTGAACCACAATAAGCGGTCAATCGAACTGAATTCAAAAAATGAGACAGGTAAAGCTGTGTTGACCCGTCTGATCGAGACTTGTGACGTGTTGGTGGAAAATTTTGCACCGGGTGCGCTTGACCGTATGGGGTTCACCTGGGAACGGATTCAGGAAATTAATCCCCGCATTATCATGGCGTCGATCAAAGGCTTTGGTCCGGGTAAATATCAGGACTGTAAGGTTTATGAAAATGTGGCGCAATGCGCTGGTGGTTCTGCTTCTACAACTGGCTTTCGTGATGGCCCACCGCTTGTCACTGGTGCGCAAATTGGTGACTCTGGAACCGGACTTCACTTATGTCTTGGTATCGTAACGGCCTTGTTCCATCGTGAGAAGACTGGCAAAGGCCAAAAGGTAAGCGCGGCCATGCAGGATTCAGTGTTGAATCTGGCACGGGTGAAATTGCGTGACCAACAACGCCTTGCAGCTGGTCCACTGGCTGAATATTCGCAATATGGTGAAGGCATTCCCTTTGGTGATGCGACCCCGCGTGCTGGCAATGATTCAGGTGGCGGTCAGCCGGGCCGTATTTTGCGCTGTAAAGGCTATGAGCAAGATCCGAACGCCTATACCTATTTCATCATTCAGGCCGCCATCTGGGAACGGGTTTGTGATGTGATTGGTGAGCCAGATTGGAAAACCAAGGACGGCTATGCCAAGCCAGCCGACCGGCTTGATAAACTAAACGAAATCTTTGAGCGTATTGAACAATGGACAATGACCAAAACCAAATTTGAGGTGATGGATGTCTGTAATCCGCTTGATATTCCGGTCGGACCAATTTTGTCGATGAAAGAAATTGCCGAGGATGAGGGGCTTTATGCCACTGGTACTCTGGTTAAAGTCGATCATCCGGAACGTGGTGAATATATTTCGGTTGGTTGTCCGATCAAATTATCTGCCAGCCCGGCTGAAGTCACGCGGTCTCCATTGCTTGGTGAGCATACGGCTGAAATTTTGTCAGAGGTGCTAGGCTATTCAGCTGATGAGATGAATGAAATCATCGCATCAGGCGCTGTTGGCGAGGTAAAAGCTGCAGCCGAATAGATCACATCTTCATGGATAAACTGCCCCATTTTCGATTGAGAGGGAAATAATGCGTATTGTGTTACACGGCCAGCAGGCTTTTGGCCAAGCTGTTCTGGAAAAATTGCTGGAGCGCGGCGAAGATGTTGTCGCTGTATGTTGCGCCCCAACAAAAGAAGGTAAGCCGGAAGATGTTTTGGCAACCTATGCACGCGAAAAAGGCTTGCCAGTGCATCAGCCAGCATCATGGAAAACGCCCGAGGCATTGGCGTTGATGGAGTCGTTTGAAGCTGACGTCTGCATGATGGCTTATGTGCTTTTATTTGTGCCAGAAGCTGTGCGTAACGCGCCGAAATATGGCACCTTCCAGTATCACCCGTCTTTGTGTCCGTTGCATCGTGGCCCGTCTTCGATCAACTGGCCAATTGCGATGGGGAAAGACCGCACTGGGTTATCAATCTTTTGGCCTGATGATGGTTTGGATGAAGGGCCGATCATGCTGCAAAAGACTTGTGCGATTGGGCCTGATGAAACGCTTGGTGATGTCTATTTCAAAAAGCTGTTCCCGATGGGTGTTGACGCCATGCTTGAAGGTCTTGACCTGGTGAAATCAGGCGTGATCATCAAGCATGACCAGCGCCTAGATGACGGTACATATGAAGGATGGTTTGGCAAAAAAGAAGCTGAACTTGATTGGTCAGCACCTGTCGATACCGTATACAACACGATCCGTGCAGCCAACCCGGCCCCCGGGGCATGGACAATGGTTCAGGGTCAGGAACTGAAAATTTATGACAGCGCCCGGGTTGATGGGACTGGCACACCGGGTGAGGTGGTGTCGGTATCGGATGAGGGCGTAACAGTTCAGGCGAATGGCGGACGTATTCTGATTAAACGGGTACGTTCAGATGAAGGAAAAGTACCCGCAGTTGAGTGGGCAAACAAAGCTGGCATTACCGCTGGCATGACATTGGGGCAATAAAAGTGAGCTACAAAACAGACATAGAAATTGCACGTG
>JBMZPN010000123.1:0-4916 GCA_049620845.1 Puniceispirillum sp. (SeqCode) | reverse complement strand
TGTGTCGCTAGAAGGCCAAGCCAATTGGCAGCAGAGAGATGCTGATGGCTATTTGCCTGCACCACCGCATGATGAAACAGGACATACTTGGCACCACCCTGACTCATATCTCTTTTTAATGACCAAATATGGCATTGAAAAAATGATTGGGAAAACATATCCAAACAAGATGCCAGCCTATGAAGATCAGCTAACCGATGACGAAATTATAGCTACACTATCTTATATCAAAAGCACATGGCCAAAGCGTATCCAGCGTCAGCATGACCAGATAAATGCCCGTGCAAAAGCGCAATAGAAAGGTTCTTATGATGCCGGATTATGCCGTTCGATCCTGCGCGGGCAAGCTGGTTGCCGCGAAGAACGGGTCTATCGGGGCAACCATTACCTAGTCATCTAGTCATGAAAATAGGGAGTGGAAAAGTGGGAAGTGGGTTGTTCCGCAACCGCTTGGTTTGACGAAGTTTTATAATGGTAAGGAGCAGAAGCTACCACTTCCCGCCTGTGAAACAGCAAATTCCGTGCCAAAATCACCAGTATCGCCCTTTTTGGGAGTAGGGCGGCGTCGCAAACCCATAATATGCCTCAATTTTCATGAAATATGCCACGATCGCTTTTGACCCGCGCGGTGATGCAGAAATGGCGCGGATGATGCAATTTTGACAGCACCATGATGATATTTAAGCCCTTTATGTTTGCGGCTGGCGATCAGATAAAGGGGGCAGGCGGCAGATACCGCCATATTTGTTCAGGATCGCCGGATTTGTCATCATGTCTATTGCGCAGATTATCACCACGGCCGCCGCCAGCGTTGGTATCGAGCTGAAACTGTCGAAAACATCCGAAGCCAAGCTGAATGACGCTGGCACGATGGAATATGCGACGGATGACATGAAGCTGCTGACGCAAAATGAAATTGCCGACAGCCTGTGTATTCTGACCGATGGCGTTGCCCGCTTTTCCAGAACCGCCGGTGACCGTGTGGCGGAATTTGCCACGGTAAAGGCGGCGTTCACGCCTTTGGGCATTTCCGGCCTGAATTCGCCCGGCCGCTATATGTCGGATATCGCGCTTGATGCCGGCAGCAGCTATATCCGCTTTTCGCTGAAGCGGTGGCATGATCTTGTCTATGCCGATCCGGCGCTGGGCGCGCGGCTGATGGCCTTTATTCTGGCGCGGGCGAACGGGCTGTTATGGTCAACCAGAGGGATCTACAAGCCGAAGGAAGATCATGATGTGTCGCTGCATGAAGGGGTCAAGCATGAAAGTGACCGTGACACGATCTACCGGCTGCGTGAGGGGGCTTTTTTCTCGCCATTGGGGCTGGATAATCTGACGCGGTTGCTGGCCTTTGCCGAATTGCGCCTGTATCCCAAAGGCGAGGCGATTATCCCCGAAGGCGCGATCAGCGACGGGCTGTATATTCTGTTTTCAGGGCGTGTTGATGCCAGTTTCGAAAGCATGGTTGATGGCAATCGGGTGCGGAAATCGCGTACCATTGTGCGCCCGGGCGTGGCTTTGTCATGGTCGAACGGCTTTACCAGAATGATGGCGCCCTATTCGGTTTTGCCAACGCGCGATACGACGATGCTGAAAATATCCGATGCCAATATGCGGGCGCTGGTCGATACCGAACCGATGCTGGCGGCGGCTTTGTTCCAGCGGCAAATCTGGCAGGTCGGGCGCTATCAGCAATCGGCCAGCGGGCTGACCAATTTTGCCGATAATAGCGAGGCCGGCCTGCTGGCAACCTTGCTGGCGCATAATGGCTCAAAGATCCCTGTCGACTCGCCCTTGCATGGCGCGGTGCATGCTTTGAAAAACCGGTTCACGCGCGGCTATGCGCTCGACAGCATCTATAACGCCGTGATCAGCGGCAATGAAGCCGAACGGTCGGTTGCCGGACTGGTCATGGATGCGCTGGAGGGGATCGAGCGTGAACACCGGTTTTTTGAACAGCTCAACAAGGTCTATACGCGCGTTGTCAGCGCGCCTGCCGAAGCGAACCATGCGACATTGCGCAAACTGTCGCAGGCGGATTTTTCGCTGGCATTTGACCAGGTACCCTATGTCATTCAGGGCATGGAAAACCTGCCCGATAATCCGACCAATATCTTCATCTATAACCATCTGGCGGCGGTGCCGGAAAATGCGCTTGCCAATGGCCATGCCTTTTCGATCGACAGCCATTTTGTCAGTTCGAAAATCCTGTTTCCGCATTATGGCGATGGCGGGCAACGTATTGTGCGTGCCAGCCGCAAGGCCGAATTCTGGCGCAATGGCTATTATTCGCGGCTTGATAATATCGTTGTGCATACGCCCGAGTCGGACCGGCTGGTCGAAACGCAACCGGAAAAGGAATGGCGCAAGGAAAAGCTGTATGTCGAAGCGCAAAAGGCGTTTGATGCCAACCGCCCGATCGCCATTGCCCCCGAAGGCACATCGGAAACGCCTGATAATTTCACCCCGACATCACCAGGGCCGTTAAAGGCAGGGGCGTTTCTGCTGGCCGCGCGCCTGAAACCCGATCCGATGATCGTGCCGATCGCGCTGGCAAATTTCGACTGTCCGGTTGCCGAAACAACCTATGCCGCCGTGATCAAGCCGGCATTCCGCATCATCGACTTCGTGCCGGATACGAATGATTTTGAGGCCTTGAACGCATTTCTGCAGGATTACCGAGAGACATTCCGCGGCTATGTGGCCGAAGCCCGCGCACTGGCGGAAAAAGCCAAGGTGATGTCACCTGACGAGCAAGGCGCGATCGTGACCAATCTGGGGCTTGTCAGTCCGGTCGAAGAGGAATTCGAGGCCGATATACGCGAGTTGGAAATGCACCGGCTGGAACAGCAGCAAAGCCATAAAACCATCGTGCTTTATGGTAGCTCGACCTTCCGTTTATGGAAACATGCGGCTGATGATCTGTCGTCATCCAATCTGGTCAATCTGGGATTTGGCGGCGCGACCATCGAGGCGTGCCGGGTCTTTTTCAACCGCACTGTACAACCTCATAAACCGGCAAATCTGGCGATTTATGTTGGTGATAACGATATTGGCGGCGGCATGACAGTCGATCAGGTAAAGCATGAATTCGAACTGTTTATGGCGCATGTTTCCGAAGCGTTGCCCGACACCAAATGCCAGCTGATCTCGGTAAAGCCGAGCCCGTTTCGCGCTCATCTCGAACCTTATATTCTGGAACTGAATGCGCATATCGAAGCGCTGGCCGCGAGCAATCCGAAATGGCACTATATCGATCTGCACACGCCGATGCTTGATGCGGATGGCCAGCCTAGCGCGGTTTTCTATGATAGTGATCCGCTGCATATGAACAGCGTCGGCTATGCTTTGCTGGCGCAATTACTGCGCAACGGCATCAATGCGCAATGAACGAACCAGTTCAGGCCTTCGGCAAGGACGCACCGGCGGTGTAGCGCGCATAGCGATCCGGACTGATATTCGCACCGCATGCCAGCACACCAACCGATTTTCCCTTGATCCGATCACGCAAAGGCCCCAGCGTAGCGGCCAGTGATGCCGTACAGGCCGGTTCGGCAATCAGGCTTAGCGCATGACGCATCAGCAACATGGTGTCGGCCATCGCGCTATCATCAATAAGCACAAGCTCATCAACATTCTGGCGTGCCAGTGCAAAGGACTCAGGCATCGCTTTTGGCGCGCCCAGACTATCGGCAATCGTGTCGATCCTGTCGAGCGTGGCAGGGGTACCGCTGGCAAAGCTGCGATGCATGCTATCTGCCCCTTTGGGCTCAACGCCGATGATCGTGATATCGGGATTATGCCGCTTGATCGCCGCGGCCATGCCCGAAATCAAACCACCACCACCAACTGGCAGAACAACCATATCAAGCGGTGGCGCATCTTCGACAAATTCGGCACCGCAAGTGGCCGCGCCGAAAGCCATATTCACATCATTGAAGGGATGCAGGATATGCCGCCCTTCATCGGCAGCAATCTGGTCAAGCATGGGCAGGGCACGCCCCATATCAGGCACCAGAACAACTTCGGCACCCAGCGCGCGGCATCCGTCGATACGGATCGGGTCAGCCGCCTCGGTCATCAGGACTTTGGCACTAATGCCCTGTTTGCGTGCCGCCCAGGCAGTGGCCAGCGCATGATTGCCGCCACTAAAGGTGGCAACACCTTTCGCCTTTTGCGCATCGTCAAGCCAGTCAACCCCCAGCAAGGCACCACGCGCCTTGAACGAACCTGTATGCTGAAACAATTCAAGCTTCATGAACAGGCGGGTATCGGTGGGGATGAACGGGGCGATCTTGCTGCTTTCAAGCGGCAGAACAGGGGTACGTATGACACGGCCAGCCAAGGCATTGCGCGCCGTGTCAATCAAATCAGACGCAAACTTTTTCATCAGATGAAACTATCAATAAGCGCTGGCCGGCGTCAATTAGACAAAATGGTGGTAGCTGATATTATTGCTGTCAAATTTGAAGATTAAAGGGATGAGGCGATGCGTCGCATTGTGCGCTGGCCTGTGTCACGCCATTTGTCATCTATCGAGCATTCATTGCCATGATGTTGAAATTGTCATAATGCTGGCATGGATGCTGTCATCTTAAGAAGGATATGTTTATGAAGTTTTTTCTATCTGCGCTGATCGCGCTTTTTGTAACCCCCGCCCTGGCGGCAGATGTAACCATCGAAATGCTGAATAAAGACGCTGATGGGAACAAGATGGTCTATAGTCAGGAAATTGTCCAGATCAATAGTGGCGATACGGTAATATGGGTGCCGACATCAAAAGGGCATAATGTCGAAATTATCGCTTCGCCAAATGGCATGAAGTATAAGTCGAAGAATAATAAGGAAGCCAAAATTACCTTTGACCAACCGGGTATCTATTATTACTGGTGCACGCCGCATAAAGGTATGGGCAT
>JBMZPN010000122.1:0-4938 GCA_049620845.1 Puniceispirillum sp. (SeqCode) | reverse complement strand
ATGATGCCTTGTGTCGCTGTGGCATGAGTCTGTGCGGCGGCTTTGAAACCGTCAAAATCTTCCCAGATACGCGCCTTGGCGGCTGATGGTGCGCCGCCACTGCCTTCAGGGAAATATTCGGGCATCTTGTCGGCCCATGCTTTTATCTGTTCGGCATGTTCGATGATGGCGGCGTAATCCTGACTGCGCATCAATTTGCCAATAGCTTTGAGATGCCCCTGCGTGGCTTTGAAATTATCCATGCGTTCCTTGACAATGCCAGTCGCACCATCATGCGCGGACAGAATGCCGGGCGCTGTTGCCGAAGCTGTTATTAATAGTGTGGCCAAGATTACAAGTTGTTTCTTCATTATTATCTCCCAATCAGGCATTGGACAGTCGATAAAACACTCTAGCAGATTTGGTTTGAATTAGCTTTCTCAATATATGAATATTGATTTGCGTTATTTTCAAACAACAATAATTATTTTCATTTATCCACCTATATCCGGGAGACACGATATGGCCGCCGCACATCTTCGCATTTACACGATCAATAAAGGGCAGATGGATGACTGGCTTGATCTGTTCCATAACAAGCTGGTGCCGGTTCTGCATGAAGCAGGCTTTTCCGTGCCTTCATCCTGGGTCAATGAACTTGGCACGCAATTTATCTGGATCCGTAGCTGTGAAAAGCTGGAAGATATCCCGAAGCTGGAAGAAAAATTCTACGGTTCGGACTGGTGGCAGGCCAATGTCGATTTCGTGCGTAGCCATGTCGCGCATCGGGAAATTGTGGTGATGACATCAACGGGTGACTAAACCGGCCTTGTTCAGACCCTAAACACCAAGCGCGGCGACCGCCGCCAACCCACTGTCATAGGCATGTTCGACACGGGCACCGCCAAGCCAGTCGCCCGCCATGGCGATGGAACGATCTGCATTGGTGATGCCATGCGGCGCGATCTTGGTATCTATCGTGGCTGGCTGGATGACCTTGGCGTAAAGCCAGCGATGCGCGGCTGACATCACCGGACGCGGCAAGTCTACGCCTGCCTCGCTTGCCAGCGCGTCATAGAGCGCGGCAATCACCTCGTCCTTACTGGCCTCAATCCAGTGCTGGCTCCAGTCGGCGCTGGCCTGAATCGTGATCGCGGGATGCGCCTGATCGGCCTGTGGGCGCGTCTGTTCCAGTCCCGCCCAGCCGATGATGCCATCACGGCGGCGGATGGGCAATGCGGGCATGATAGGCACGGTGTCAAAGCCCAGCATGACTGTCCAGCAGGGGGCATAACGTGCGCTATCGGCAAGCGCCGCCATATCAGCTTCGATGCTGCGTAAAAGCCGCGCTGTTTGCGGTGCCGGTGCGGTGATGATGAGCTTGCGGGTCAATAGCTGGCCATCGTTTTTATCGGTCAGGCACAAGCCATTTCCAGATACGCCAGATGCGCTGGATAGGGTTTGTGGTGTGATGCTGGCAATTTCCATATCCTGACGAATATCGAGACCCTGACCCATAAAGGCAGGTAGATCGCGCATTGTCGGCGATCCGGCATAGGCTATTTTGTCATCGCCAATATGCCATTGTGCCAGCGCGCCAGCTGTTGCCGCCGCCTGTAAAACGGCGCTGAAATCGTCACCGCTGGCGGTAACAAATTGTGCGCCGTGGTTAAAGGTGAAACCATCGGCACGGCGCGTCGATACACGGCCACCGATCCGGCGCCCCTTGTCAATCACCACCACATGCTGGCCAGCATTATGTGCGGCTCTGGCGGCGGCAAGGCCGGATATGCCTGCGCCAATGATTACGAGGTCGAAAATTACATCATCCGTCACGCCAGACCCTCCAGTAACATCATATACCAAATATAATATATATTTTTTTGGCTAGGCGCATGGTCATATCATGCCCTATAATAGCTAGCTATGATAAAGAGGATGCCGGTGATAAAAAGCCGATCCCCAAAATGACCTATGCGGAGCGTTTCATGCTGACCCAGACCAAATCCTTTGCAACCTTGCGCGACCATGCCAGACGGCTTGGCGATATCAAGCTGGCTGATCTGATATATGACGCGGCGCGTGCGCGGCAACTGGTTTTTGCCAGCGATGATCTGGAGGTCGATATCGCGCGCCAGCATATTGATATGGCGGCCTTTGACGCGCTTCTGGGGCTGGCTGAGGATGCCAAGATAGCCGAAAAGCGCGATGCCATGTTTGCCGGTGAAGCGATCAATAAAAGCGAAAACCGGCCTGTTGTGCATGCCGCATTGCGCAGTCCGGAAACACGCGCCAGTGCACGCTATCAGAAAATGGCGGATTATGCCGAACATACCCGCAAGGCTGGCGCATATGACGACATTATCAATATCGGTATCGGCGGATCGGATCTGGGGCCAGCGATGGTGGCGATGGCACTGGCACCTTTTGCATCGGGTGCCCGCGTGCATTATGTATCGAATGTTGACCCCAGCCATTTGCATGATGTGCTGGCCAGATGTGCCGCGCCGCGCAGTCTGGTGATTGTAACGTCGAAAACCTTTACCACGGCGGAAACCATGCGTAATGCGCAATTGGCGCAAGCGTGGCTTGACGCGGGTGGCGGTGACAGCAACAGCCAGATGGCGGCGGTGACCGCGGCGGCTGACAAGGCGGCTGACTGGGGCATTGATCCGGCGCAGATATTCGATTTTGAAGCTGGTGTTGGCGGGCGTTATTCGCTGTGGTCGGCGGTCGGTTTGCCGGTGATGCTGGCGATTGGTGCGGATCAATTTGCGGCATTTCTGGATGGTGGCGCGTCGATGGATACGCATTTCAAGACCATGCCACTGGCCAGGAATATACCTGTTCTGCTGGGGCTTTTGCGTGTCTGGAACCGTAATTTCATGGGCTATCCGACGCATGGCATCATGCCCTATGACCAGCGTCTGGCGCGGGTGCCAGCCTGGGCACAACAGCTGGAAATGGAATCGAACGGCAAATCAGTGTCATGCGATGGCGCGGCACTCGATTATGCGACCGCGCCGGTGATCTGGGGCGAAGCTGGCACCGGATGCCAGCATTCATTCTTTCAGGCGTTGCATCAAGGGCGTGATATTGTGCCGCTTGATATAATTTTCCCGCGTCATCCGGTGGGGTTGCATATGGCTGACAAATGGCCAGATAGCGGCTGGCAGGACAGCCATCAGGTGCTGGTGGTCAATGCGCTGGCACAGGCCGAAGCCTTGGCACTAGGCCGTGAAAATGCCGAACTGCCGCATAAGAATTTTGCCGGCGGGCGGCCATCAACAGTGATGAGCTGGGATCAGACAACGCCGTTTGCGCTGGGGCGGTTGCTGGCTTTATATGAGCATGTGACGATTGTCAGTGGCTTTTTATGGGATGTGAACAGTTTTGACCAATGGGGGGTCGAGCTTGGCAAGGAAATGGCAACCTCGTTCGAGGCGCATCTGAAAGCGGGCACTATCCCCGATGGGATGAGCCCGACAGCTGCCGATCTTCTGGCACGTCTTGCCGCGAAAGCATGAATGTGAAGGCGATCAATAACGCCGCCCCCATCAACGACTGGCATTATTTCATCGGCATTGACTGGTCAGGTGCCAAAGGTATCACGCATCAGGGGATTCAGCTTGCCATCGCCCAGCCCGGACGCGGCGCCCCTGTCGGGATCAGTCCGCCGGATGGTACCGAATGGAGCCGTGAAGCTGTGCGCGACTATCTTGTCGAGCTGGTGTCATCAGGCACAGGGTCAATTCTGGTCGGGATTGATTTTGCCTTTGCGCATCCATTCCATGACCTGGACAGCTATTTCCCCGGCCAAGATATATCGCCTGCCACAGCCGCCGAATTGTGGCAGCTTGTCGAGGATGTGAATAAAGATAATCCGCATCTTTACGGTGGCGCGATGTTCACCACTGAACCGTGGGGTGATTACTATCTGGCACCGCCAGCCTATGGCAAGGGAGCGCCATTCTATCAGTCACGCCGCCGCATGGCTGAAACCGCTTGCCGCGAGGCTGGCCGCAGCCCATCACCAACATTCAAGGCGGTTGGTGCCGATAATGTGGCCACCGGTTCGATGGCAGGAATGCGCCTGTTGCATCAGTTAAGAAGCCAGCTTGGTGCGCAGGTGGCGATGTGGCCATTTGACGATCTGGATGCGGTGACGGCATCGCGATTGACGCTAGTGGAAATTTTCCCAAGCTATCATTTTCATCGGGTTGGCTATGATCCGGCAAAACAGGCGGCACGCGACTCCGGTTTCATGTCGGATGCGCTGGCGGCCTATGACAGTGATGGTGTGTCGCCGGATTATATGCCGCGCGGGCGCGATGCTGATGAAGCCGATGCGATGATCGCGGCGGCGGCGTTACGTTTTTTCGCGCCAGACCATTCCTATTGGCAAAGGCCGGAACACGCCAAGCGCGAAGGCTGGATTTTCGGCGTGCCGACGATATAACACCGTCGTTATTTCAAAACCGTGTCATTTGAAAACCATTCACCAGACTTATCAAACCGCATTGATATCTGCATGAAAGTCTTTCTTTTATCGTGAATGCGATCAAGGTCTGGATCGACAATCATTATGTATTTTTTGCCATTATGTTTGAGAGCCATAATTTTTTCAGGCTTGCCGTAGTTAAAATGCTTGTTTCCTTTCAGGTCAAAAACATTTTCATTAGCCCAGTAAATTGCATATCTTAGATCGGCTTTTGGCGTATTTGTGAGCTTGCTGTGAATTGCCCTAAACCATGGATTTGTTGATGTAAACAGAATGGCATCATGTGCTTTATGGTATTTTAATACCGAACCAGAACTTTTTCGAATTGTGCGCCAGTCATTGATATTTATCGGGAGAAGTTTTTTTTATCAGCATTTGAATATTTTTTGTCACGGGTCTTTGATGAATTGTTTTTGCTTCTGGATGAGCTTCTGTTTTTATCCGTTTCATCACATGTG
>JBMZPN010000121.1:0-4958 GCA_049620845.1 Puniceispirillum sp. (SeqCode) | reverse complement strand
ACACATCTAGAGCTGGTAACTCCGGCAAAAATCATGGTGCAGATGGCCGCCGAGATGGTGGTTGCACCCGGATCAGAAGGTCTGTTCGGTGCGATGCCAAGGCATGCGCCAATGCTGGCGAATCTTGACCGTGGTGTTGTTGAAGTGCATGAAGGCGGAAAAATCGTCAATCGCTATATGATTGACGGTGGCCTTGCCGATGTGTCGGGTGAAACTGTTACAATCCTCGCCGAACGTGCCGAGGATCTCGATAATGCTGATGCGGACGGACTTAAGGAACGTGCGGCAAGCGCATCCGAAGCCGAGGCCGATTTTCTGAATGCGGTGATTGCCGCGCTTTAACATCTATAAATAAGAATCAATTAAAGGGCGCTTTAAGGCGCCCTTTTTTTTCATCATATTAGCGTAAAATTACAAATCAGGTCAGGTCGCCAAATTCGGTCAGAATGCGTTCATAGACGCCGCGTTTGAACGGTACGGCCAGATTGATCAGATCAGCCGCAGGAAGCCAGCGCCATTCGCAAAATTCAGGTTCGGGCGTGGCAATATTGATATCGGCATCACTACCCGCAAAGCGGAGCGCCATCCATTTCTGTTTCTGCCCTTTATATTTGCCCTGCCATAGACGGTTTGCCAGTGGCATCGGAATATCATAATTGAGCCATTCGCTATGTTCCTTGATAAGAACGGCGTTGTTGGTGCCGATTTCTTCACGCATTTCACGCATACAGGCATCAATTGGTGTTTCGCCCGGATCAATGCCGCCTTGCGGCATTTGCCACGCTTCGGCGCGGCTGTCGATACGGCGGCCGGCAAAGACCTGTCCATGCTGGTTAAGCAGGAAAATACCGACACAGGGACGATACGGGCGTTCATCATAGGCTATTTTGAGCTGGCTCATGAATTAGGCCTTAGAACCGAAAATACCGATACACCGCGAATCAGATCAAGCGCACGGGCAAGCTGATAATCAACTTCATCCTGCTTGAATTTTCTGGCAGGTTTAGCATCAGTTGCATCTTCATTGCCTTCAGTGGCGGTGCTGTCCAGCGCCCCTTTCAGGTTTTCCTCGCGCGTGATGCCGCCTTCAAGCGTTTCGATCCGTGCCATCAAAACCTCGATATCAGGTTCGATGCCTTTGGCCTGAATCGATATGCCGGACGGCGTGTAATAGCGTGCAGTGGTCAGACGCATGGCGGCGCTATTCGATACAGGAATCACCGATTGCACCGAGCCTTTGCCAAATGAACGGGTGCCAAGAAGCAATGCACGTTTGTGATCTTTCAAGGCGCCTGCGACAATCTCGGATGCCGATGCTGAACCTGAATTAATCAGCACAACCATTGGCAGGTCGCGGGCGATATCACCGGGGGTCGCATAAACACGATTGCCTTTATCGGGGTCGCGCCCACGTGTTGAAACGATTTCACCTTTTTCAAGAAAGGCATCGCTGACCGAAATAGCCTGATCGAGCAGACCGCCGGGATTGTTGCGAAGGTCAAGGATCACGCCTTTGAGGTCGCCTTCTTCCTGCTTGAACATATCGTCAATGGCATCAATCAGGCCGGGGGTTGTCTGTTCGGAAAAAGTGGTCAGGCGGACATAGCCGATACCGTCAAACACTTCATAGCGTACCGATTTGATTTTGATCGAGTCACGTATTAGCGACACGTCAAAAGGCTCATCCTGCGCGCGCTGAACTTTCACCGTTACTTTTGATCCGATTTTACCACGAAGGCGATCAACGGCGTCTGATAGCGACATGCCAATGATAGATTCATCATCAACCGCGATAATGTAATCTTCCGGCTGGATGCCTGCTTTGGCGGCTGGTGTGTCGTCGATTGGTGACACGACTTTGACCATGCCGTTTTCCATAGTGATTTCGATGCCAAGACCACCAAACCGGCCTTGGGTCTGTACCTTCATGGCATTGAAATTATCGGCGCTTAGATAGGAGGAATGCGGGTCCAACGAGGTCAGCATACCCTTGATCGCCGCTTCGATTAGTTCGGTATCATCGACTTCATCGACATAGCTTTCGCGCACGCGCTGGAAAATATCGCCAAACAGGCCTAGTTGCTGATAGACATTATCATTCTTGTCGGCACGCGCCGAAGTTAGCAATGATATACCGACGCCACCTGCCGCGATGAAGCTGAAAATAAGTAGAATATGCAGAAAGCGGTGTTTCTTGCGCATGCCGAAATTAGCACGCCCGAAGCTGGATCGTCCGGATCCGTCAGCATCAGAAAATAAAGGTCTTTGCATTATGCAAGCACTCCTAACCTATCGGTAAACAACGTATTGGCCATAATGGCTGTATCTTGTTCATGCGTATATCGTGCCAGTATGGCTCAGGCTATGCAAGCACAGCCCTGTTTTACCTCATGCAATGATTTAGCAACAGAACAATGTTACGAATGAAGTAAAGAATTACCTGTCATCGCTGATGGCTGTCTGATGCCAAGCATGGCAAGCAGACTGGGTGCCAGATCAGCCAGGCGACCATCGGCAAGCTTTGTACCAGCGGTACCATTTACAAGGATTAGCGGTACAAGGCTGGTTGTATGTGCTGTATGCGGTGAATTGGCCTCAATATCCCACATGATTTCACAATTACCGTGGTCGGCAGTTACCAGCATTTGCCCATTTTGCGCCTTTACGGCATCGGCGAGCCTGCCTACACATTCATCGACCGTTTCAACCGCCTGAATGGCGGCGGCAAGATCGCCAGTATGACCAACCATATCGGGATTGGCAAAATTGATGATAAGCAGGTCATGCGCCTGTGTGTCCAGGCTGTTCAAGGCTGTTTCCAGAACACCTTCGGCGCTCATCTCCGGCTGCATGTCATAGGTCGGGACGCTGGGTGACGGTACCATCTGGCGGTCTTCATGCGGCAGGGTGGTTTCTTCACCGCCATTAAAGAAAAAGGTCACATGCGGGTATTTTTCAGTTTCGGCAAGGCGAAGCTGGCGCAGGCCAGCCGCGGCCACAACGGTGCCAAGCGTATCTTCAAGTTCGGTTGCCGGAAATAATGTTTCGACAAATTCATCGAGCGGTTCGGAATAGGATGACATGCCAACAGCCGCCGCGATACGAGGCGGTTTGGCGGCAAAACCCACTGTATCCGGGCTGAAAAACGCATCCAAAATCTGGCGCGCACGGTCAGCGCGGAAATTCATCATGACAATGGCGTCACCATCATTCATGCCACTATAGCCTTCGATGATTGTGGCCGCGATAAATTCGTCGCTTTCGCCGTTATCATAGGCCTGTTGAATGGCGGCGATTGCATCGCTGGCAGGCGCATTGATGCCGGTTCCATGCGCAATGGCGTCAAAAGCGGCCTTGGTGCGTTCCCAGCGGTGGTCACGATCCATCGCGTAATAGCGGCCAATGACGCTGGCCATGGAAGCTGTTTCGGGAAGCTGGTCAAGAAAGGCCGGTATCGTGTTGATGGCAGCCTTTGGCAGCACATCACGCCCATCGGTAAAGGCATGAATGGCCACCTTGACGCCGCGTGCGGCCAAGGCATGGATAACGCAAAGCGTATGGTCTTCATGCGCATGCACGCCGCCATCGGAAAGCAGACCCATGACATGCGCGGTACCGCCTGTGGCGATGAGCTGGTCGGCAAGTGCGATCAGCTTGGGATGATTGGCTAGCGATCCATCGGCGACAGCCGCGCTAATACGCGGCAATGTCTGCATGACAACACGGCCTGCGCCAATATTCATATGTCCGACTTCCGAATTGCCAACCTGACCTGCGGGCAAGCCAACATCTGCGCCCGATGCGGCAACAAAACTATGCGGGCATGTGGCCATGAGATGGTCAAATACAGGTGTCTCGGCAAGCGCGACAGCGTTATGCGCCGTATCCGGGCGATGCCCCCATCCATCCATGATGCACAGAACGACAGGGCTGTTTTTTTCGGTATCTTGAGTCATAGATTTTTATAATCCGCTGGCTGGATAAAGTATAGATGGAAGCTGTCAAACAGGCATGAGGTGATCAGCTTGGGCGGTGATAGGGATGCCCGCTCAAAATGGCGGTAGCGCGATATAATTGTTCGGCGACCATCGCCCGAAACAGCATATGTGGCCAGATCGCCCGACCAAAGGACAGGGTTTTGTCGGCGCGGGTCAGCACGGCCGCACCATGACCGTCGGCACCACCAATGGCAAAGCAGGCACGCGCGCGACCTTCATCCTGCCAAAGCGATAATAATTGTGCCAGCTCCTCGGACGAACAATCGCGCCCTTTGGGGTCAAAGGCCACAAGTGCGGCATCGGCTGGGACAAGTTTTAGAATACGGGCGGCTTCATCTTCGCGGCGCGCCACGCCAGCAGGTAATTTTGACTCGACTTCGTTAAGCTCGCCACCAGCCGGTAGTCGGGATAGCCAATCACTGGTCAATGTGGCCTCGGGGGCGTTACGGCCTTTGCCGACCGCAATAATATGCAAACGCATGATATATCCTGATCCAGAACTGCCAGGCAGAAGCTAGGCGTCGGCAGTTACGCGGACAATTTCCTCAACACCGCCGTCAGCCCACATACGTTCAATGCCATAGAATTCGCGAACTTCGGGACGGAACAGATGCACAATAACATCATTGGCATCAAGCAGAACCCAGTCTGCTTGCCGGATGCCTTCAAGGCCGATGATATCAACGTGGCTCTGTTTCAATTTGAATTGCAGATGTTCTGCCATCGCCGCGACTTGCCGCGATGACGATCCGCTTGCCACGACCATGTAATCCGCCATTGCGGATTTGCCCGCCAATGGGATGGTCTGAATATCAATAGCTTTGTCGTCGTTGAGGGAATTGGTAATGAGATTTAACACCTGATCGGCGTCTAATGAATGTTGCGCTTTAGAAATAGTGTCTCTCCATTGTGAAGTGCAAATTGTATCATTTGGAATCCAAATATTCATTATCCCCAGTC
>JBMZPN010000120.1:0-4974 GCA_049620845.1 Puniceispirillum sp. (SeqCode) | reverse complement strand
AATGGTTACGGGTTAAACTCCCGACCCTTTGTCGCTAGCATTGGCGCGTTACCGCGCCTGCTGATTCTGAATATGTAAATCCAGCTTGCTGTCTAATGCGCCTATATATGCCGAAAATAACGCCGGAAAGCAATGTTTTTCCCCGTGATGTGGCTGACGAGGCTTGAAGAGATAGGGGTGCTGGATATATGCATAAATGCTTTACCGGCCAATTACTACACGCAAAAAGCAGGGCTTGAACAAAGCGCAAAGACACGGTATACATCGTGCGTTCTTGGGTGATTTCCCCGTGCAATCAGGCGCGATGGTCAAGAGCTTCAAACATGAACTTCACAATGCGGTGCGGATGTTTCGTCTGCACGCTTGTTAAATAACATACTGTTTTATATCGATAAACCGTAAGGGTTTTGATTCATTTTTCACAAAGGAGATCTCCATGCAGGCGAATAATTTTGCAGGTAAGACGATTGGTTTAATGGTTGCTAGTGGTTTTGATGAGGATGAGTTCATCACTATCCAGCGCGCAATGCTTGCAAAAACGGCCAAATTGAAGATCATTTCACGTGATGCTGGTCTGACCAACTCCTGGAATGGAAGTGGGTGGGGCATGTCCTATCCGGTAGACAGTACGCTTTCGACAACATTGGCGATTGATTATGACGCATTGATCATTCCGACTGGTGCCCGCCATGTCGATACGCTGATGAATGAGGCGCATGCGAAACGTGTTCTGCGTGCGTTTCTGCGCGAAGATATGCCTGTGATGATGCAGGGCGAAGCAATCCGGCTTCTTGATCTTGTCGAAGACCATGCCGCACGGGCGATGGATTTTGGCGTTGAAAATGCCGAGGTTACTGTTGATAAAAATCTGGTTCAGATTTCGCTAGGTACAAAACTTGAATCAGGCCTAGAAAAGTTAAATGATGTTATGCAAGCATCTGCGGACGAAATTCAGGCGGCGTAATTTATCTGTTTGTCATGTTATTAAGGCCTCGGAATTATTGAGGCCATAGACAATGAGGCAAGTGCAGTGAAGTCTAAACTACCAAATGACATTGCCGCGATGCCGTCACCATGTATTTCGATTTGCCAGATGGATCCACAAGCCGATATCTGTCTTGGCTGTTACCGTACCAGACAGGAAATTGCCAGCTGGAGCCGTATGAGTGTTGCGGCACAACGCGACTTGCTGGCTGTTTTGAATGAACGTCGTGCGGCAAAAACCGGCATTCGGCGTCGCCCTGTACGACGCCGAGCCATGAATAGCGAAAGATAAACCGAGACCCAACATGTCATCAAAATTCCACGATCTGCTTGCTGAACGTTCGTATCTGGTTGCTGATGGTGCTACAGGAACAAATTTGTTTGGCCGCGGCCTGGAAACAGGCTATCCGCCTGAATTGTGGAATGTTGAACGGCCGGACGATATTCTCTGGCTGCATGACAGTTTTCTGAATGCAGGCTCGAACATTGTCCTGACAAATTCATTTGGCGGCACATCCTACCGTCTGAAATTACACGAAGCACAGGATCGGGTTGAAGAGCTCAATCACGCGGCGGCGATCAATGCCGTGACAGCAGTGACTAATCATCGCGATAAAACGGGCAATGATGCGATTGTTGCCGGATCAATCGGCCCTACGGGCGAGTTATTCGAACCACTTGGCGCTCTGACAGCTTCGACTGCATTTGATGCCTTTAAAAAGCAGGCAACGGCACTGGCCGAAGGCGGTGTCGATATGCTGTGGGTTGAGACCATGTCGGCAACCGAAGAGGTCGATGCCGCGGTAAATGCCGCCAAAACAACCGGCCTGCCAGTTGCTGTTACCATGACCTTTGATACGGCAAGCCGCACTATGATGGGCATTACCCCCGCGCAATTTGCCCGGCAGGCGCTTGCCCTCGGTGCTGACGTACTAGGCGCAAATTGTGGCATTGGGCCAGCCGAATTGATGCATTCGATGGCAGGTATGACCCCGACGGCATCAGCGGCTGACATTCCGATGGTGGCCAAGGGCAATTGCGGCATTCCGGCCTATGTAGAAGGGGCGATCCATTATCACGGCACCCCTGAATTGATGGCAAGCTATGCGCTTTTCGCCCGCGATGCCGGTATCAGTATTATTGGTGGCTGTTGCGGCACAACACCAGAGCATGTGGCTGCCATGAGTGCGGCTTTGGCATCACGTCCGGCGGGTACGCTTGATGAAGACGAGATGCTGGCGGTGCTTGGTACCCCATGGGCAGATGTGCAGACTTCATCCGACGCCACTAGTGATAATGCAGGTGATGGTGGGCGTCGTGGCCGCCGTGGTCGCCGCCGGAGCTAGCTATTTTGCCTATAATTTGCCTATAAAGACGTGATTATTGCCTAACAAAGCCAAATTGCGTGAAAGCTGGTTGCGTCCGGCAGTCATAATTTGCATACTCGCCCCTATTTTAACCGGGGATGTCCGGTCGTTTTTGGAGCTTCACTTATGCATATTTACCGCACCCATACATGCGCTGCCCTAACCGAGGCCGAAGTCGGCGAAAAAGTCCGTATTTCTGGCTGGATCAATCGCAAGCGCGATCATGGCCAGCTTGTGTTTATCGATCTGCGCGATCATTACGGTCTGACGCAATGTGTGGCTGATTCATCGGATGCCAGTTTTGCCATTGTCGAGGCCACGCGGCTTGAGTCGGTTGTGACGATCACAGGCGAGGTTGTCCGGCGCAGTGAAGACACTATCAACACCGCACTGCCAACGGGTCACATTGAAGTGCGCATCGAAAGTTTCGAGGTGCAGTCAGCGGCCGATACATTGCCGCTTCAGGTCAATTCGGACGAAGATTCAGGCGAGGAAACACGGCTTCGCTATCGCTATCTCGATTTGCGCCGTGGCCGCCCGCATGCCAATATCATGTTGCGCGCCCAGATTATACAGTCGATCCGCGCCCGCATGGTCGATCAAGGCTTTACCGAATTCCAAACGCCGATCCTGACCGCATCTTCACCCGAAGGGGCGCGAGATTTTCTGGTGCCGGCACGTTTGCATCCGGGAAAATTCTATGCGCTACCGCAAGCCCCGCAGCAATTCAAACAGCTGATTATGGTGTCGGGTTTTGACCGCTATTTCCAGATTGCCCCCTGTTTCCGTGATGAAGATAGCCGCGCCGATCGAAGCCCGGGCGAATTCTACCAGCTTGATCTGGAGATGAGCTTTGTCGAACAGCAGGATGTCTTTGATGCTGTCGAACCAGTCATTCGCGGTGTCTTTGAAGAATTTTCGGACAAGGATTGTGGCCAAGAATGGGTACATATACCGTTCGCCGAGTCGATGCTGAAATATGGTAATGACAAACCCGATCTGCGGATTCCATTCGAGATCAGCGATGTGACTGATATTTTCCGGGGCTCGGGCTTTTCGATTTTTGCCAAGAATATCGAAAAGGGCGCGGTTGTGCGTGCTGTGCCGGGACCAAAATGTGGTAGCCGTGCCATCGCTGACCGGATGAATAGCTGGGCGCAAGGTGAAGGCGCGCCGGGTATGGGCTATATCATCTATGGTGATGGCGAAGCGCGCGGGCCAGTCGCCAAGGCACTTGGCGCGGATAAGGCCGAAGAAATCCGCGTGCAGGTAGGTGCCGAAGATGGCGATGCTGTTTTCTTTGCCTGTGCCGAGCCCGATGCGGCGGCAAGCCTGGCCGGACGCGCGCGGGTGAAAATTGGTCAGGATCAGAAGCTGATTGACGAGAATGTGTTCCGCTTTGCGTGGATCGTTGATTTCCCGATGTTTGAAAAAGACGAAGTGACAGGCAAGATCGACTTTTCACATAACCCGTTTTCAATGCCGCAAGGTGGTATGCAGGCATTGCAGGATATGGATCCGCTGGATATCAAGGCATGGCAATATGACCTTGTCTGTAATGGTGTTGAACTATCATCAGGTGCGATCCGAAACCATCTGCCCGAAGTGATGTATAAGGCTTTCGAAATTGCCGGTTATGACAATAAAGTTGTCGATGACAAGTTTCCGGCGATGATCAATGCGTTCCGCTTTGGCGCGCCGCCGCATGGGGGCATTGCCCCGGGTATTGACCGGATGGTGATGCTGATCGCTGACGAGCCGAATATCCGCGAGGTTATCCTGTTCCCGATGAATGGTAAGGCGGAAGATCTGATGATGGCCGCGCCATCGGATGTTGATGATTCGGCGCTAACCGAATTGCATATCCGCCGCGCACCTGTGCCGAAAAAATCGGGCTAGCCGGAAAGTTGCTGTCTGCCATTTCCGTGTAATAGCCACAGAATGCTGGCCAGCAGGGCCACGGCACCAGCCTGATGAAGCCCGCCTAGCCATACCGGTACACCATTCAGCAAGGTGAAAATGCCAAGGATAAATTGTGCGCTGATGATGGCAAATACCATATAAGCGCGTAGCCGTAGCGCGGGCATTATGCGTGCACGCATAGCCAGTGCCAGAACGGCAATAAAGGTTAATGCTGCAAGCCAGCGGTGGTGAAACTGCGCCGATGCCGGATTTTCAAAAGCATCACGCCAGCCTTCGTCACCATATTCAACGGGCACCAGCCCGTCGCCCATAAGCGGATATTCGTTATAGAGCAGGCCAGCATCCATACCGGCGACCAAAGCGCCGGCCAGAATGGTGACTGCAACCATGATCAGACTGCCAAGCCCATGCCCAGATGGCCGATGCGACCGGCCATCACGCAGATCAAGCGCGATCCAGATCAGCAAGCCGAAAATCAGCAAGGCCATGCCAAGATGCGTTGCCAGCCGGTATTGCGATACAGTGGCGTCCTGCGTCAGGCCGGACTTGACCATCCACCAGCCAATCACACCTTGCGATCCGCCAAGCACCAGCAATATGACCAGGCGGCGGCCATAACCAGCGGGTATCATCTGCTTTACCGCAAACCATATAAGCGGCACAGCAAAGGCAACGCCCAGCAAGCGACCCCATAAACGGT
>JBMZPN010000119.1:0-5086 GCA_049620845.1 Puniceispirillum sp. (SeqCode) | reverse complement strand
GGTGTCGGACTCCGTTATAAATATCTCTGAGTTCTCTTCACCGCCAAAGGCGAGATTTGTCGTGGTCATACCGGTGGAGCTATTGACGCGATATGTGGGCTCACCGGTCTTTGAGAAGCCCCAGACACAGCCATTTCCGGCATGTGCAACTCAAATGCCCCCGGATGTATCCAACGCCATGCCGTCCGGACCGGATAGTCCCCCTGACAGTTGAAGAAACACACCTACTTTAGAGGCGCCGCCATCGGACATTAACGGCAAGCGCCACACGCTATTTCCACGCGTCATGGCCACGTAAAGTAAGGCAACAAAATACGCATGAGCGATGCTTTTGCCCTATGCCATTTTTGTGATCTGGATATTGCCAAAAACTGTCCGCGGGTTGGCAGCGGTCATTGCCCTGACTGCCATTTTTGAGTCTTGTGTCCGGCAAGACTGGCGATCTGACGATAAACTACTTCCTTGTGGAAAAATATTTCCGGTATCTTGGTTTTGAAGCAAAGTGGAGAATAATGGCACACACAAAGAAAAACAGCACGACAAAATATTCAAAAATTACGACGTCATATATGATGCATATCGGTATCGCGGTAAGAACCAGCATTTTCAGATAAACAGTCAAAAACTGAATTGGATATAAAGGTTCGCTACCCTTCAACAGATGCACAATACCGAAATAAGCAAAGGTCAGAAGAACCGCAACTCTGACAATTTGTAACCGGTGAAATGGGATGTTTGCTTCCTCAGCATTAACCAAGGGAAAATATAGATTTACCCCAAAAAAAACTGAAACAGACGCATAAATTGCCCATGCAGATAAGCAAATAATAATCAAATTCGATATTTTAACTGTCTTAAGCATTATCTAATATACCGTAGGCCAATAAAAATTTCAAATTTCAAACAATGTGCGTATTGTGGACTAGTCTGGCGAACCATCTATAGTCAGCGTTTATGCGATAGCCACTAAATTTTAGCTATTTGATTAGATTTGAGAGGCAAGAATGAAACAGAGGCGTCTGGGTAAAAATGGGCCCATGGTTTCGGCGATTGGCATCGGCGCAATGTCATTTTCGAATTTCTACGGCGAGACAAGCGAGGCTGAGTCACATCAGGTGCTGTCTGCGGCGCTAGATCAGGGCGTTACGCATATTGATACCGCAAATGTTTATGGTGGCGGCATATCGGAAACGGTTATTGGCACGTTTTTAGCCAAGCAGGGTTCGCGCCGGCATGATCTGTTTTCGATCGCTTCAAAGGTTGGTATCGCCAGAGATTCAGAAACTGGCAAACGTTATTTTGACAATAGCCGTGAATATCTAACTTCAGAGTTGGACAAGACATTAGCCCGACTACAGCTTGACAGTATTGACCTCTATTACATTCATCGGCGTGATGCGGCCACCCCAATCGAAGAGGTTACTGAGACCCTGGCCGGGCTTGTAAAAACAGGCAAGATCAAATCTTTTGGCTTTTCGGAAATAGCCCCTTCGTCATTGCGTCGTGCGCATGCCATTCATCATGTTGCGGCGGTTCAGTCAGAATATTCCTTGTCGGTGCGTAGCCCTGAAATGGGTCTGGTGCAGGCAACCAAGGAACTTGGAACGGCATTAGTTGCCTTCTCGCCTGTTGGTCGTTCTCTGCTGACCAACAAGCCACAAAGCCTGGAAGCTATCAGCAAGATGGAGTGGCTAAAACAAAATCCGCGTTTTATCGAACCCAATTATTCGGCAAATATCAAAGCAAGTGAAGCGTTCCGGATGCTGGCCGCAGATATGGGGATGTCGGCGGCTGGATTGGCTATTGCATGGCTGATACATAAAGACGAGCACATTATTCCGATACCGGGTACGCGTTCAGTGGCGCATTTACGGGAACATTGCGAGGGAGCGCAAGCATCCTTATCGGATGCGGATATGCGGCGGATCGAGGATGCATTACCAATCGGCTGGGCGCATGGTGATCGCTATTCGACTGGTCAATGGATCGGGCCTGAGCATTATTGCTGACAACATTAAGTGCCAAAAATTAGACTTAAAATTTTTGGATTACTTCGCATCAGTTTTCTTCTCAAATTATTAATAATCATTTGACAGCATGATGGGTTTGTTTAACGCTCAAAATATAAATGTCAGCCGTGATTTAATTATGTGTGTGTGTTCGGCTGGCAAATCAGAGGAGAATACTCATGAAAACATTACTAAGAAGTTGTGTGCTAGCTGCATCGCTGGTGTTGAGCTCAGTCTCTGCGCATGCAGCAAAGGATGGTGGAACGCTTGCGTTCTTGGTTCAGCCTGAACCACCAACATTGGCATCCTATGTGTCAACATCGGGGCCTATCGGTCTGGTCATGCCAAAAGTGTATGAAGGCCTGTTTGATTACGACAACGATGGAAAGATGATTCCTATCCTTGCTGAAAGCTATGATATGAGTGCCGACGGTAAAACCGTGACATTCAAACTTCGCAAGGGGGTTACATGGCATGATGGAAAGCCTTTCACATCCGCCGACGTTAAATTCACGATCATGGATGTGTTGAAAAAGGTACACCCACGTGGCCCTAACTCTTTCAGAGAAGTTAGCAGTATCGAGACACCTGATGCTCATACAGCAATCTTCAAGCTCGATAATCCAGCGCCATATATGATGCGTTCATTTTCTGCTTACGAATCTCCAATGGTTCCAAAGCATCTTCTTGAAGGTCAGGACGTAAAATCTGCTCCATTGGCAAATAACCCTGTTGGAACAGGCCCATTCAAGTTTGTTGAGTGGAAGAAGGGTCAATATATCCGTCTGGATAAGAACGAAAACTACTGGCAAGAGGGTCTGCCTCACCTTGATCGTATTGTTGGCCGTTTCATCCCTGATGCGTCTACACGTACAGCAGCGATGGAAAATGGTGAAGTTCTGTATGCGGCTTATAACGCCATTCCGAATATTGATGCGGTACGCCTGAAAGAGCGTGATGATATCGATGTGACCACTGACGGTTATTCAATGATTAACCCTATGGCTTTGATCGAGTTCAACACCAAAGAGGGTGCGTTTGTTGATCCAGCCGTTCGTCGGGCGATTTCTACAGCGATTGATCGTCGTTTCATGATTGATACGATCTTCTTTGGCTATGGAAAGCCAGCGACTAGTGCGCTGAGCAGTAACTTCAAAGCTACCAACCTGCATGCCGAAATGCCTAACTATCCTGAAAGAGGCGATGTCGCAGCTGCTAACGCTATTCTGGACAAAGCTGGCTTCAAGAAAGATGGCAATGGCGTTCGCATGACCGCGGTTCTGGATCTTATCCCTTATGGTGAGGACTGGAGACGTGCTGGTGAGTATATGAAGCAGGTTATGGGTGATATCGGTATCGAGCTGGAGCTTCGTTATGAGGACGTACCAACATGGTTGAAGCGTATCTACCATCGTTACGACTTTGCAATGAACATCAACTATTTCTACCAGCTACCTGATCCGGTGCTTGGTGTTCACCGTCACTATGGTACAAACCAGATCCGTAAGGGCACACATTTTGTGAACTCTTCACGCTACAGCAACCCAACGCTGGATGCCTTGCTTGACTCAGGTTCTAAAGAGCCAGATGCGGCCAAGCGTACAGCTACATATAAGGAAATTCAGACAATTCTAGCTAACGACATGCCTGTCGTTAACCTCTTCGAATTGCAGTTCCTGACTGTGTATAATACGAAACTGAAAGGTGCATATGGCTCAGCAATGGGTGCGTATGGTTCATTCAGAGAAGCGTATTTGGACGACTAACATCAAGTTACAGTCGAGCCAGGGTCATATTCTGGCTCGACTATTCTTTATATAATGTTTCATAAATTTTTCGCTTTTGAGTGCTAATGTGAAATGACACGATCATCAAAAATTTTTAAATATGTCGGGAAACGGCTGATGCAGGGCGTGCCGATCATCCTCGCCATCGTTGTAATCAATTTTTTCCTTTTGAATCTAGCCGAAGGTGACGCCGTTGACGTGCTGGCAGGTGAGGCGGGCTCGGCGACACCTGAATATATGGCTCAACTTCGGGCAAAATTTGGTCTTGATAAGCCGCTTCCAGTCCAACTCATGGTTTATCTCAAGAATGTTGCCACTCTGGATATGGGCTATTCATTCCGTCATGATATGCCAGTCAGTGATTTGATTTTTGACCGATTTGCTGCTACAGGCCTGTTGATGACATGCACGATCATTCTGGCTGTTGGTTTTGGGATTTTGCTTGGTTTGCTTGCCGCCATGCGCCTGAACACATGGAAGGATGCGGTAATCACAGTTTTTGCCCTTATTACTTATGCCACACCTTTGTTCTGGGTTGGCTTGATGATGATTGTTGTGTTTTCGCTCAAATTGGGCTGGTTTCCCACCAGCGGCATGGAGAATGTAGCCGCCTTTTATGAAGGCTGGGATAGGGTGAAAGACATTGCCGTACATCTGGTGCTGCCAACGATTACCCTGTCACTGTTCTATCTTGCGCTTTACACACGCATGATGCGTGCTTCCATGCTTGAGCAATATGGTCAGGACTATGTTATTACCGCCCGCGCCAAAGGATTGACCGAACGCCGGATTACCTTTGTTCATGTTCTGCGGAATGCTCTGCTTCCTGTTGTAACGATGGCAGGTGTTCAGGTTGGTGCCCTGATTGGTGGGTCGGTGATTGTTGAGTCGGTATTTGCCTGGCCTGGTCTTGGTATGCTGGCGTTTGAATCCCTGTTTGCGCGTGATCTGAACTTGCTGCTTGGCATTTTCCTGCTGTCATCAATTCTGGTTATCGCCGTGAATCTGGTCGTCGATATCATCTATTGTTTCTTAGACCCTAGAATCGAGGTTTCTTAATATGCTGGAATTCTGGGGAAGATATAAACGCAACAAATCTGCCGTTTTTGGATTGGTTGTAATCATACTGGTCATTTTGATGGCAGCATTCGCAGACTTGTTGTATGCGTTTGATCCGTTTCGTCTGGCTGGCAAACCATTATCCGGTCCAGGTACAAACGGTTTTCTGCTTGGCAGTGACTCGCTTGGCCGCGATGTGGCGGCGGGAATTGTTCATGGTGCCAAAACATC
>JBMZPN010000118.1:0-5091 GCA_049620845.1 Puniceispirillum sp. (SeqCode) | reverse complement strand
GCTCGCGTGTTGCAGCCAGCTCATCAAGAACAACTTGGCTAACACGCGTGTCTGAACCAAGAATATCAAGATAATCAGCGATCTTATCAGCCAGTTCCTGCGTTTCGGCGGCCAGCTTATCGCGTTCCATGCCAGTCAGGCGTTGCAGACGCAATTCAAGGATAGCGCGTGCCTGCACTTCGGACAGACTGTAATGATCGTCGATAACCTTATGACCAGGATCATCAATGAGAGCGATAAAGGCACTCACCTCATGCGCTGGCCATGCTTTAGCACAAAGTTCGTTGCGTGCCGTTTCCGTATCAGGCGCTTTTTTGATGAGTTCAATGATTTCATCGATTGACGCTAGGGCAATCATAAGACCGGCTAATATATGCGCACGATCACGCGCCTTGTTGAGCAAAAAGGTTGTCCGTTTGATGACAACATCTTTTCGGAACTCACAAAAAGCCTCTATAACGTCCTTCAGACCCATCTGTATGGGTCGTCCAGCATTCATGGCCAGCATATTAACCGGAAAACTCGTTTGTAGGCGTGTATGGCGGTACAGTTGATTCAGCACAACATCACCAGCGGCATCACGCTTAACCTCTATGACAATGCGCATACCCGTACGATCGGACTCATCACGAATATCGGAAATTCCCTCCAGCACCTTGTCGCGAACCATTTCCCCGATGCGTTCCAGCAACTGGGCTTTGTTAACCTGATAGGGAATTTCATGGATGATGATGGATTCACGGTCTTTGGCGTTGGTTTGTACCTCGGCTCGTGCACGCATTATGATGGAGCCACGCCCAGTTTTATAAGCCTCGCGGATGCCATGACGTCCCATAATAAGCGCACCTGTGGGGAAATCAGGCCCCGGCACGATTTCAGTCAATTCCTCGGTGGTTATTTCGGGATTGTTTACATAGGCTTCACAAGCGGCAATCACCTCGCCCGGATTATGCGGCGGAATATTCGTTGCCATACCAACTGCAATACCATTGGCACCATTGACCAGTAGATTTGGATATTCAGCGGGCAGAACTGAAGGTTCTAGCTGGGTTTCATCATAGTTCTGGGTAAATTCAACGGTGTCTTTGTCAATGTCACGCAACAAGCTTTCAGCCGCACGCGCAAGCCGCGATTCTGTATAACGCATGGCCGCAGCAGGATCGCCATCAACCGAACCAAAATTTCCCTGACCATCAACAAGCGGCAGGCGCATTGAGAAATCCTGCGCCATACGCACCATGGCTTCATAAATTGAGCTATCGCCATGTGGGTGATAGTTACCCATAACGTCACCGACAATACGGGCGGATTTACGCGGCGGCTTTGACCAGTCGTAATTGCCTTCCATCATGGCATACAGGATACGTCTGTGAACAGGTTTCAAACCATCTCGGACATCCGGTAAGGCGCGCGAAACAATAACGCTCATCGCATAGTCAAGATAGGAATTCCGCATCTCATCAGAGATGGAAATGATTGGGCTTTTTGGGCTTGAAGTCTCGTTCACTTGTGTCTCGCTTATAGCGCACGAAAAGCGTGCATATTCAACTATATTTATAGCATGAAACTATATCGTTACACCATATATTGTTATCTAAAGCAAAAAAAAGCGATACTTCTTAAAATTTAAAAGTATCGCTTTATAAATGACTATTAATTAACTGATTTAAAATGGAATATCATCATCCAGATCATCACGCATTGGTGGTGGGCTTGATGCCGCATTATTGCTACCGCCTGATCCGCTGTCAGGGCTCGAACTTGAACCACTGCCACCATCACCGCCGCCATAGCTTCCACCGCCGCTATCACCGCGTCCACCAAGCAAGGTCAATTCACCACGGTAACGTTGCAGAACGACTTCAGTGGTATATTTTTCGACACCTTGATTATCTGTCCATTTACGCGTTTGCAACTGACCTTCAATATAGCAGGTAGAGCCTTTGCGCAGATACTGTTCGGCTATACGACCCAAATTTTCGTTAAAAATGACCACGCGATGCCATTCGGTACGTTCACGTTGTTCACCAGTGTTGCGGTCTTTCCAGCGTTCAGACGTTGCCAGCGATAATTGTACGATCTTGGCACCATCCTGTGTAGAGCGCACTTCCGGGTCACGTCCCAAATTGCCGACCAAAGTCACCTTGTTTACACTGCCAGCCATGATCGATTATCTCCTAAGAATGTTTTCAAGTTCGCAGATTACGCATCCCACTCCTTACAGACAAGAAAATTCGGGTTATTTATTTTTTCTATAAAAGAGTTTTCCGCATCAAAAGCACTAGCAAAATCTGGTTGGACATGGCTATATTCGCGCCATGCCAAATGATACGAAAAATACGTCGCTCACACAGCGGGTCAAAGACATATCTTCTTTTGACAAAACCTATGAACCACGCATGATTTCTGTTCGTGGTGCGCGGGAACATAATCTGTCTAACGTTGATATTGATTTACCCAGAGACAAACTTGTTGTTCTGACTGGACTGTCCGGTTCGGGCAAATCCTCCTTGGCGTTTGATACAATTTACGCCGAGGGACAGCGACGTTATGTCGAATCACTTTCAGCTTATGCGCGCCAGTTCCTTGAGATGATGCAAAAGCCTGATGTTGACTTGATAGAGGGGCTGTCACCAGCCATTTCAATCGAGCAAAAAACAACATCGCGCAACCCTAGGTCAACTGTAGGCACAGTCACTGAAATATATGACTATATGCGTTTGTTATGGGCACGAATAGGCATCCCCTATTCTCCAGCAACTGGCTTGCCAATCCGAAGCCAGACTGTCAGCCAGATGGTTGATATCTTGCTGGCTATGGAAGAAGGCACCAGACTGTATTTACTGGCGCCGATTGTGCGTGGACGCAAAGGGGAATATCGCAAAGAACTTGGTGAATTAAACCGTAAAGGCTTTAGCCGTGTTCGTATCGATGGCACGCTTTATGACATTGATGATACGCCCGAACTAGATAAAAAGCGCAAGCACGATATCGAAGTTGTTGTTGACCGGATCATTATCAAAGGTGATCTGGATGAACTTGCGACACGTCTGGCAGACTCTCTGGAGACGGCTTTGGCTCTTGCTGACGGGCTGGCTTATGCCGATACGGCGGAAAGCCTGGATAACGCTGCCTCATCTGACAAAGGTAAGGATGTAGCAGGTCGTCATGAAGGGCGGACAGTCTTTTCAGCGCGCTTTGCGTGCCCTGAGTCCGGTTTCAGTATTGATGAAATTGAACCACGACTATTTTCGTTTAATAACCCTTTTGGTGCCTGCCCTGCCTGTGACGGACTTGGTGTCAGCAGCCACTTTGATGAACAGCTTGTCGTTCCAGACCAGCAGACAACGCTTCGGGGCGGTGCTTTGGCACCTTGGGCGTCAAGTACGGCACGCTATTATATCCAAACGCTTGAATCGCTTGCCAAGCAATTTAACTTTTCTCTTGATGTGCCCTTCTTTGACTTGGATGACGATACCAAATCGATCATCTTGCATGGTTCAGGTAAAGTACCTGTGACAATGGAATTTGATGACGGCATGCGTTCCTATCGTACGACTAAGCCTTTTGAGGGGATTATGCCCAATTTGGCACGACGGTATCGCGAAACTGATTCGTCATGGGTGCGCGAAGAATTAGAAAAATTCAGGGCTAACCACGCTTGTGACTCATGCGGTGGCAAGCGGCTAAAAGCCGAGTCACTTGCCGTAAAGATCGATATGCACGACATTTCCGATATTGCGCGTTTGTCGATTGGCGAAGCGCGTGACTGGTTTTCTGACCTAGGTTCAAGACTAGAAGGCCAGCAATCTGAAATCGCTGCGCGTATTCTCAAGGAAATCAATGAACGTCTGGGTTTCCTTGTCAATGTTGGCTTGAACTATCTTTCAATGGCACGTAATTCAGGCACATTGTCCGGCGGCGAGTCACAACGTATCCGGCTTGCGTCTCAAATCGGATCGGGTCTGACCGGTGTTCTCTATGTTCTTGATGAACCCTCAATTGGTTTGCACCAGCGTGATAATGACCGCCTTCTGTCAACCTTGATACGATTGCGTGACCTAGGAAACACTGTCCTGGTAGTAGAGCATGACGAAGATGCTATTCGACTAGCCGATCATGTTGTGGATATGGGTCCAGGCGCAGGTGTTCATGGTGGCTATGTCGTTGCTGCTGGCACCCCCGAAGATGTCATGGCCAGTGAAGCTTCGCTGACCGGTCAATATCTGTCTGGTGTTCAGGAAATAGCCATACCGGCTAAGCGACGCCAGGGTAAAAAGGGGCGTGTCATTCGCGTCGAAGGCGCAAATGGTAATAACCTTCAGGATGTAACTGTTGAGTTTCCACTTGGCGTATTGACCTGTATTACAGGCGTTTCTGGAGGCGGTAAATCAACATTGGTGCTGGAAACTCTGTGGAAATCACTAGCGCGACGCTTGCATAAAGCGCGTGAAATGCCAGCACCGCATAAAACAATCCTTGGTGCTGAATATTTGGATAAGGTTGTCGATATCGATCAATCACCAATTGGACGAACACCACGATCAAATCCGGCAACATATACCGGTGCCTTTACACCCATCCGTGAATGGTTTGCAGGCTTGCCCGAAGCCAAAGCGCGCGGCTATGCACCCGGGCGCTTTTCCTTCAATGTCAAAGGTGGTCGTTGTGAAGCATGTCAGGGTGACGGACTGATCAAGATCGAGATGCATTTCCTACCTGATGTTTACGTCACTTGTGATAGCTGTAAGGGTCGAAGATACAATCGTGAGACACTGGAAATTACGTGGCGTGGCAAGTCTATAGCTGATGTTCTTGAGATGACAGTTGAGGAAGGTGTTGAGTATTTCAAGGCAGTGCCGGCGATCCGCGAAAAGCTGGAAACGATGTTGCGTGTGGGATTGGGGTATGTCCGTATAGGTCAGCAAGCCACCACTTTATCTGGTGGTGAAGCACAGCGCGTTAAACTTTCAAAGGAATTGTCTCGCCGTGCTACAGGGCGAACAATCTATATCCTTGATGAACCTACAACTGGCCTGCATTTCCATGATATTGCCAAACTACTGGATGTTTTGCAGGAACTTGTCGATC
>JBMZPN010000117.1:0-5116 GCA_049620845.1 Puniceispirillum sp. (SeqCode) | reverse complement strand
TTGATACAGTATTGATCTATATCAATCAAGGCCGTGTTTTGTAATTAACGGATGGCAAAAATACCATCGGCGGCGCGGTCAGGTTACGTGGGGGAGAGTTTCAGGTGTCGATTATTCCAGTGAAAACTGAGGGGTTAGGTGCGGCAGAAGTGGCATGGTTTGCGCCACTTTGCTCGGATGATTACCAGTATCTTGGCAAGCCAGATGGTGATTTGCGCAGTAGTTGGGAGAATACCTCGCAAATTATCCGAAAAGCTGACGAGTTGGGCTTTCGCAATATTCTGTGTCCGTCATCCTATCAGGTTGGTCAGGATACGTTGACGTTCGTCGCAGGCAATGCCCCGCTGACATCGAATATCAATATGCTGGCGGCAGTGCGTTGCGGTGAAATGCAGCCAATCATGCTGGCCCGTACAATCGCTACACTGGATCATATGCTAAAAGGCCGTTTGACGATCAATATCATTTCATCAGATTTTCCGGGTGAAGTGGCTGATAGTAATTATCGCTATCAACGTTCACGCGAAGTTGTCGAAATTCTGAAACAAGTTTGGGAACGTGATGAGATAAGCTTTCAGGGTGAGATTTATAAATTCGATAAATTGTCTACAGACCCTGCGCGGCCTTATCAGCAAAATGGGGGGCCATTGTTATATTTTGGTGGATATTCTCCTGCGGCGATCGAGTTATGCGCGCAGCATTGCGATGTTTACCTTATGTGGCCTGAAACCAAGGATATGCTGGCTGAGCGTATGAAAGCTGTTCATGAACGTGCCAAGGAATATGGTCGGGTTCTTGATTATGGATTACGCGTCCATGTTGTCGTTCGTGATACCGAAGCTGAAGCCCGCGAATATGCCGAGCATCTGGTCAGCCAGCTTGATGACGCGCACGGCAAGACAATAAGGGATCGCGCGCTTGACTCAACATCGCTCGGCGTTGCGCATCAAGCGCGCAACCGAGACGAGGCCGATGATTATGGCTATATCGAGCCTCATTTGTGGACAGGCGTGGGACGGGCTAGATCGGGATGCGGTGCGGCTTTGGTCGGATCAACGGATCAGGTGCTGTCCGAGATTGAGGCCTATCAGAAGATGGGTATTAATGCCTTTATCTTTTCTGGCTACCCACATCTGAGTGAATGCGAATCATTTGGCAAGCGGGTATTGCCGCAATTATCAACATGCTCATTGCCTGAGGTTTACGGTCGCGTGCCTTCTGGCACACCCGATACACCACTTGGCAACGGCATACGCAAATAGGAATCTGCAAAATGGATCGTTTATCAGTCAATCGGGACGCGACTAAGCCAAAGCTCGAACTTAGCCGCATTATTTATGGTATGTGGCGTCTGGCCGATGATGAAAACCATGATGTCTCACATGTACAGGCTAAGGTTGAAGCCTGCCTTGCCCAAGGCATTACCAGCTTTGACCAGGCCGATATTTACGGCAATTACGAGTCTGAACGGCTATTCGGAAAATTATTGAAAGAAGCACCGCACCTAGTTGATAAAATTGAAATTATTACCAAGTGCGATATTAAGCTTCTTACTGATAAGTCACCTGAGCGCATGGTGAAATATTATGATACTAGCGCCGCACATATTACCCAAAGCGTCGATAATTCATTGCGTCTTATGAATATAGACCATATCGACATGCTATTGTTGCACCGTCCGGATCCACTGATGGATCATAATGAGACAGGAAGCGCATTAGATGCGCTGATAGCGTCAGGTAAAATTGGCAGTGTTGGCGTTTCAAATTTCAAGCCGTGGGATATAAATTTGCTGCAGTCAGCCATGTCGAATCTGATCGTGTCGAACCAGATCGAGATTTCATTATTGGCGCATGATGCCTTTACCAATGGTGATATTGCATTTGCGCAGGAAAAGGATATTGCATTAATGGCCTGGTCGCCTCTGGCAGGTGGTGACTTGTTTAGCGCATCCAATAAACCCCTGCTGGAAAAGCTCAATGCCATAGGCAAGAGTCAGGGTTATGATGCATCGGCCGTGGCTGTGGCATGGTTGTTAGCGCATCCGGCGGGCATTCTGCCCGTTATGGGTACAAATAATCTTGATCGCATTGCTAGTCTTGGTGATGCCTGCAAGATAGAGATTGATCGTGAAACATGGTTTGGTCTGTATGAAACGGCACTTGGTCATGAAGTTCCGTAGGTGTTAGTTAGATTATAGTTGGTTGTTTTGGTGATAATAAACAGATGACAGCATAAAAGTTATGTAATGTCATACATAGGATACTGGGGAGTGCATGCATAATTTCGATAGCAATCACGATAATGATGCGTCATTGAACAGTGTCGGCTGGGCGATAGCGCGGATCATTTCATTGGTTATGGCACCATTGTCATGGCTGAACCAACTGGTTATTGCGATTAGCAAGCAACTGGCTTGGGTTGCGCTTTTATGCATGGTGATCATGATCCTGCTTCAGGTATTTTTCCGCTATGTCCTGAATGATGCCCTAGCGTGGCCTGATGAGGGTGCCAGATTTTGCATGTTGTGGATGACCGGTCTGATGGCACCAGTTGCGATGCGGACAGGTGGTTTTGTTGCTATTGATATGTTGCCCCGCGCATTGCCAAATAGGCTGGCACAAATGCTCACTTTGTTTTTGCTGTCACTTTCAGTCATCGTACTGATCTATGCCATACAGTATGGGTGGAAGCATACGATGGGATTTGGCGGCAATTTTGCCTCTTCATCATTGAAAATACCGCTCGACTGGCTTGGTATGGACATGATCCGGCTTAAATTACGCTATGTCTATGCGTCCTTGTTATTTGGTGTCACCTTTTTATTCACGGTCACCATTGAGCTGATTTTAAGAAGTATAATTGCTGTCATTGTACCGCATTTTCCATTGCCCAAGATTACCGCACTTGGAACAGCAGGAGCCAATTGATGTTAGTTCTGTTTCTGCCGGTATTTCTGTTTTTCCTGATGATCGGCTTACCGGTCTTTTTTGCCTTGCTTGTAGCACCCGGGTTACTGTTATGGCTCAACGGACAGGAGCGTGACATCGCGCTTCTTTACCGCAATGTCTATAATGGGATGGACTCTTTCCCGTTAATGGCGTTGCCATTTTTCATGCTTGCTGGTGAATTAATGAACAGGGGTGGCATCACGATCCGGCTGGTTGAATTTTCACAAGCCTTGATGGGACATTTGCGCGGTGGTCTTGCGCATGTGAATATCCTTTCATCAATGTTGTTTGCTGGCTTGTCAGGATCAGCAGTAGCCGACACATCAGCGCTGGGGTCAACCCTGATTCCTGCGATGGAAAAGAATGGCTATACGCGCAAATTTGCCGCCGCCATCACAGCTGCCAGCTCGGTTATTGGCCCTATCATTCCGCCGTCAGGTATTATGATCATATATGCCTATGTAATGGGCGAGTCTGTTGCTGCCTTGTTTTTAGCCGGTATTGTCCCTGGTGTTATGGTTGGGGCAGGGTTGATGATGATGGTGCGTGTGCTTGCTGATAAATATGATCTGCCCAAAGCCGAGCGCATTGTTAAAAAAGATATTACAATCAAGCCTCTTGAATATTGGATTTCCTTCGTTCTTCTACGGATCAATATTGCTGGCCTGTTACTTGCTGTTTATGCAGGTGTCAAAGCGTTGTTATCTTCTGTTTCAGATATCGATATTTCAGTTAATGGCTGGACTTTATTTATTGTTTGTTTGCCGATTGCGCATCTGATCCTGCTGGATATAAGGCGGCGTGTGACGCAGGAATTCCGGTTTGTATGCAAACGGGCTGTGGCACCATTACAAACGCCTATCATCATTCTTGGCGGTATTATGATAGGCGTTTTCACGCCAACCGAAGCATCATCGATTGCGGTAGCCTATGCTTTATTGATCTCATTTTTTGTATTGCGGTCGATGAAACTTGGCGATCTTCCGTCGATTTTCATGAAGGCGGCAGTATCATCAGCAACCGTATTATTGCTGGTGGGTGCGGCAGTGGCTTTCAAGACCGTTGTTAGCCTTAGCCATGCACCTGAACAATTGGCAGCCTTTGTTCTCACCCTAAGTGAAAATCCTTTAATTTTACTGTTTCTTATCAATATGTTGCTATTCATTGTTGGAATGTTTCTTGATGCGGGGCCAGCCATTATTATTCTTGGGCCTATTCTGGCACCTGTATTTATTGACCTGGGTGTTCATCCGGTACATTTTGCCATCATCATGTCGGTAAATCTGACAGTTGGTCTGGCAACACCACCCATGGGTCTTGTTCTATTTGTTGCATCTTCGGTTTCTGGCGAGCGGGTTGAAACGATCTCGCGCGCCATCCTGCCATTCCTCGCGGTGGAAATATTGGTTATCTTCATGATTACCTATATGCCAGCATTGTCCATGACAATTCCGCGGCTTGCCGGTTTCATCAAGTGAGGGATATAATTCATCAAAGCAATAATGGAGGAAATGATGAAAAGACTAGTAATGCGTTCTCTGATGGCGGTGGCGTTGCTTGCAGCACCAACGATGTCAGCGTTTGCGGCGGATTATACAATCCGAGCAACAGCTAACTCGAATGAAAATGATGAAGACTATGATGGTCTGGTTGTTTTCAAAAATTATGTTGAGTCAGCGTCTAATGGTAAGATTGCCGTTGAACTGTTTATCGGTACCCAGCTTTGCTCAAAGGGTGCAGAATGTTTGCAAGGCGTAGCTGATGGTTCAATTGACGTATATATCTCTACGTCAGGTGGTGCTGCCGGTATTTTCCCATATGTTCAGGTTCTTGATCTGCCATATTTGATGTCAGATGACCGCATTGCCGAGCATGTTCTGTCAGGCGACTTTACCCGTGAAGTCAGAGACATGGCGCTTGCTAGCTCAGACAATAAAGTACGTTTGATGACAATCGGTAACACTGGTGGCTGGCGTAACTTTGCTAACACCAAGCGTCGCGTTCAGAATCCTGGCGATATGAATGGTCTGAAGATACGTACTGTTGTTGCTGATTTGCCACAGGAACTGGTTAAGGCTCTCGGTGCATCACCAACACCTATTCCGTGGCCAGAGCTGTTTACAAGCTTCCAGACAGGTGTTGTTGAAGGTTCCAAGAACGGTATC
>JBMZPN010000116.1:0-5134 GCA_049620845.1 Puniceispirillum sp. (SeqCode) | reverse complement strand
GGATGCTTTTGCCGGCGTGCAACGCGATATCAGCATTCATGTGCCGGTCAGCTGTGACAGCTGTTCGGGATCAGGTGCGGCCGAAGGAAGTAAACCAAGTACCTGTGGTATATGTGGCGGTTCGGGTCGTGTGCGTGCGCAGCAGGGATTTTTTGCTGTTGAGCGTACCTGTAATGCGTGTCAGGGGATGGGTCAGGTGATTTCAAACCCATGTGGCACCTGTAAGGGTGATGGCCGCGTGCAACAGCAAAAGACGCTGGCGGTTTCGGTGCCGGCTGGTGTTGATAATGGCACGCGTATTCGTCTGTCTGGTAAAGGCGAAGCCGGAAGCCGTGGTGGTGCGGCAGGCGATCTGTATATTTTCATTAATATCAACCCGCACCCGATCTTTACCCGCGATGGCACCAATGTGATGGCCAAGATTCCGGTGCCGATGACCGTTGCGGCGCTGGGCGGAACGATTGATGTGCCAACATTAGCCGGCAAGATGGCGCGGCTGACGATTGATCCGGGTACGCAGTCGGGGCGGCGTTTCCGTATGCGCGGCAAAGGCATGCCCGCATTGCGGCGTGGCAATACCGGCGACCAGATTGTCGAAGTGCAGATTGAAACGCCAACCAATCTGAATAAAAAGCAAAAGGAATTGCTGACAGCCTTTGCAAAGGCGGGTGAAACCAGCCCCGAATCATCCAGCTTCATGGAACGCGTCAAGCGTATCTGGGCCGAAGATTAAATAGCCAGCTACCTATCATGCCACCTATTCATAATGCCAAAGCGTATAGGGCTTGTTCATCAGCAAGCGGACGCTATAGTCTGAGGTGGCGTTAGAGGCCGGCATAAAATGGATTTCGGGTAAATGGATTTCGGGTGATGAGCATGTCAGACAGTATTAAATTTTCGATTCCGGGTGGTTCCGGCCGCATGGGCAATATGCTGATCCGCGAAATTGCCGTGGCACCGGATCTGGTTCTGCATGCAACAAGTGATCGCCCTGAAAGCCCTATGATAGGCAAGGATTCAGGTGAGCTGGCTGGCATCGGTGCGAATGGGGTGATGATAAGTGACGATCCGGCGTCGCTGATTGGCGGTGATGTGATTGTCGATTTTACCAGCCCTGCCGCCAGTATGGCGCATGCCGAACTGGCCGTGCAGAACAATATGGCAATGGTGATTGGCACCACTGGCCTTGATGCTAGCCAAGAAGCCCGCCTTGCCGAGATTGGCACCAAAATTCCCCTGGTCTATTGTGCGAATACTTCGGTTGGGGTGACGTTGTTGCGCGCACTTGTCGAACAGGTTGCCGCGCAACTTGTCGATGGCTGGGATATCGAAATTCTGGAAACGCATCATCATCATAAGGTGGATTCGCCATCGGGAACGGCGCTGGCGCTTGGCAAGGCGGCGGCCAAAGGGCGCGGTGTTGCACTTGAAGATGTGTCGGATATCGTGCGTGACGATAAGGCTGGTGCCTCGCGGGTCGGGGCGCGCAAAGCAGGTGATATCGGTTTTGCCGTGATGCGCGGCGGCGATGTGACAGGTGAACATAGTGTCACCTTTTTTGGCGATTCCGAGCGTATCGCGCTGACGCATATGGCAACCGATCGTGTGGTATTTGCCAAGGGGGCAATCCGTGCGGCGCGCTTTGCGGCGAAGGCGGATGTCGGCTTTTATAATATGGAAGATGTATTGCGCGGGTAACGCACCATCCCATCGCGCATCATCGGATCAGGTGCCATAGATACGATCACCGGCATCGCCAAGTCCGGGCAGAATATAGCCTTTTTCATTCAGCTCGCGGTCAAGACAGGCGGTAAAAATCGGCAGATCGGGAAACGCATCATGCAATGCGGCAACACCTTCGGGTGACGCCACCAGACAGGCGAACACAATATCTGTCACACCCATCTCGACAAGTTTTTCCATTCCCATTATGGCACTGCCGCCAGTGGCCAGCATCGGATCAGCCAGAATAACCTGACGCGCGGCAATATCCTGTGGCACCGAGGTGTAATAGGATACAGGCTGCAATGTGTCCTCGTCCCGATACAGGCCTAGATGCGCGATACTCGCTTCAGGGCATAGCTGGCTGAAACCATCAACCAGCCCGTTTCCGGCGCGCAAAATAGATACCAGACATGGTGCCGGATCCGGCAAGCTTGCCGTCATCATCGATTCGAGTGGCGTTTCGATCTGGCGCGGCGCGGTTTTCATCGCGGCAAAGGCCGGATAGGCAAGTAGCCATGATAATTGCGCCAGCGTTGTGCGAAACAGCGCCGATGGTGTATCCTTGTCGCGCAATATTGCCAATTTATGCGTGGCCAGCGGATGCTCGAGAATATGCAGATTATTCGTCATAGAAACCTTTTCGTCCCTGATGGGGCTCTTTAATTGGATGATTGTTTCCAGTATAAATCAAACTATGCAATCACCACTATAAATTCGGATATGGCGATCTTAGCCTTAGCCACCGATATTTACCATTCCAAACGGTTCTAAACATTTTCAGCGTGTAAGCAGGTCACATGGCAAAGTTATATTTTTCTTATTCGGCGATGAATGCGGGTAAATCGACGATTCTGTTACAGGCCTCGCATAATTATCAGGAACGCGGCATGGACACTTTATTGCTGACCGCGCGGCTTGATGATCGCGACGGTAAAGGCAAGATCGGCTCGCGAATTGGCCTGCAGGCTGACGCCGAAATGTTTGATGAGACAACTGATATTTTCGCGCTGGCCGAACGCATGTCAGAGGATAGCGATATCGCCTGTATCATGGTTGATGAAGCACAGTTTCTGACCGTTGCCCAAGTCTGGCAGTTAAGCGCGATTGCCGATGAGCTGTCCATTCCGGTCATGTGCTATGGCCTGCGCACCGATTTTCAGGGACAGCTTTTCGATGGCAGTGCCACCTTGCTGGCGATTGCCGATGTCCTGCGCGAGATTCGCACGATTTGCCATTGCGGGCGCAAGGCAACGATGGTTGTGCGTCAGGATGAACATGGCAAGCCGATAAGTGATGGCGCGCAGATCGAAATCGGCGGCAATGATAAATATGTCTCGCTATGTCGCAAGCACTGGAAAGCGGCAATGGCAACAGCCACCTAGCCGGATGATGTTTGAAATAAGTGCGATCATCTGTCGGCCTATGGCCGGATGATGCTTATATTATGCCGCGATCATCTGTCGGCCTTCGATGCCCTCAGGCCGGATGATGCTTTATGTTTCGCGATCATCTTACGGCCTATGGCCGGATGATGCTTATACCCCGCAGCAGGGACAGTCAGGGTTTTTGGCGGTTGCGATTTCCATTGTCCGCATATCGCGGCCATCAAATAAAAACAGCTTGCCTGTCAGGCTGGTGCCAAGCCCAAGGCATAGCTTTATGGTTTCGAGCGCCTGCATCGCGCCAATGACACCTGTGACAGGCCCTAGAATGCCAACCTGCGAACAGCGCGGTGCCTGCTGTGCATTGGGCATTGCCGGAAATACGCAATGGAAACATGGTGTGTCGGCATAGCCATCGATATTGCTTTGAAAGACCGCAAGCTGGCCTTCGAGTTGCACGGCACCGCCAAATACCAATGGCCGCTGCATGCGATGACAGCTTGTGCCCAGAAGCTGGCGTGTTTCCGGATTATCCGAACAATCGACAATAATGTCATGCGCGCGGATCAATTTTTCGGCATTGTCAGCGGTCAGACGTGCTTCGATAGGCGTTGGTAGGATGACAGGATTGAGCTTGGTGACGGCATTGGCGGCCTGACGGGCTTTGCTGTTGCCGATATCCTGCATCATATAGATGATCTGCCGGTTCAGGTCGGTGAGGGCGACCTTGTCATCATCAAGGATCGTGATTTTGCCAATGCCGGCGGCGGCCAGATATAGAATGACCGGTGCACCAAGACCGCCAGCACCAATGACCAGCACCTTTGCCGCGGCCAGCTTCTGTTGCCCCTGTTCGTCAATCTCCGGCATAATGACCTGACGGGCATAGCGTTCGAGATCATCGTCATTCAGCATCGTCATTGTCCCGAATCATGCGTTTATATGGTTTCGTCATGTTCCTGTAGACCCAAAGCCACCTGTGCCCCGCGTCGTGCTATCAAGGCTGTCAATTTCGGTGATCTGGCACTGTATGACAGGCGCGATCACCATCTGCGCGATCCGCATGCCGCGCTCGATCATAAAAGCATCCGTCCCCAGATTTATCAAAATGATTTTGATTTCGCCGCGATAGTCACTGTCGATTGTACCTGGCGCATTGGCAACTGTTATGCCATATCTGGCGGCAAGTCCCGAGCGCGGACGGATTTGTGCTTCATGCAAGGCAGGAAGCCGGATGGCAAAACCAGTGGGGACAAGCACCCGATCACCGGATTCAAGCCGGATCGGATCATCATTCGCCGCGCATAGATCAAGACCCGCCGCGCCATCGCTGGCATAGGCAGGCAATGGTATATCCGCCGCATGTGGCAGGCGGCATAGATCAATTTGCAGGCTGGATGTTGGCAAGCTAGACATTGGTAATGTTCCTATCAGCAGACGTTTCCCGGGCAGGTTTCTGGCTCAGCGTCATAATCATTTGTTCGACAAGTTTGGCGGCAATCTCGGTTTTGCGCATTGACGGCCAGGATACGGTTTCGGAATCGCGGATCAGCATCACTTTGTTGCTGTCATGCCCAAAAACAAGATCGTCAGCCTTGCCAGAATCCGATGTGGTGGCCACCAGATTGGCGACAATCCAGTCACAATTTTTGGCATTGCGTTTGTGCCGCGCATTGGCTTCGAGATTTTCGGTTTCGGCGGCAAAGCCGACAAGCAGTTCTGGCCGTTTTTCATGCGCGCCCAATGCCGCCAGAATATCGGGATTCTTGACCAGATCGATGGTCATGCTGTCGGCGGCCTGTTTTTTTATTTTATGATTCTGCGGTGAACGGGCGCGCCAGTCGGCAACGGCGGCGGCGCAAACGGCAATATCGGCAGGCAAGGCGGCGATACAGGCATCATGCATCTGCTGGGCTGTCTCGACGCTGACCAGCGTGACGCCTTGCGGCGGATCGATTGTCACGGGCCCGCTGACCAAAGTGACATCTGCGCCCTGTCTGGCTAGCGCGGCGGTGATGGCATGCCCC
>JBMZPN010000115.1:0-5225 GCA_049620845.1 Puniceispirillum sp. (SeqCode) | reverse complement strand
CATAATTGTCAGGGTTCTTATAAGGCACCGCCGGAACCAGACGTAAATCAGCCCCAAAAACGCGTAGAACCTGTTTTTTTTCTTCACTTTGCGTTTCGGGCATAACAATAACGGATTGATAGCCTTTGGCATTTCCGACCATAGTCAGACCAATGCCTGTATTACCAGCTGTACCTTCGACAATCATGCCGCCAGGCCCAAGTAACCCTTTGGCTTCTGCATCTTCAATGATGGCTAGTGCTGCTCGATCCTTTACCGAACCACCAGGATTCATGAATTCCGCTTTGCCAAGAATTGTGCACCCTGTCAGTTCTGACGCAGCACGGAGTTTAATGAGAGGGGTATTACCAATGGCCGCTAGGAAATCATTTTTTTGCATGATCTAATAATCTACGTTCTGATATTGATGATGAATTTGAAAACAAACCTAACATAGGCGTATAAATTGATTGATGCAAAATTGTTTTCATAATTGATGGTTGGCAGAGTTGAAACTTCATGCCAGTTTAATTTGAAGGTTTGGAAATTATAACAATTTGCGGCGTTTGGACAGCGTATGGCTCGAATCACACTTTTACGGCATGGTAAAAGCGAAAACCCTCAGACTGGTGTTTCTGATATTGATCGTGCGCTTATAAAACGAGGTCAACAGAACGCCGATAATGTCGGAAAAATGATGATGCGGCAAAAGATGCTTCCGGATCTTGTGCTTGTGTCACCGGCTATGCGTACAAAGCAGACCTATGAAATTGCATCACAGCACTGGCCTGATATTCCTGTGGAATTTGTCGATAGTCTTTATGAAGCGACAGCAAACCAATTGATGTATGTGATTGAAGACCGGGCAGGGCAAAGTCAGAACATGCTGGTGCTTGGCCATAACCCAAGTCTTGTTGTTTTGCTTAATCGAATGGTCGGTTCTACGCATACTGATAATAATCTATCCTATTTTCCGACCTGCTGTATTGCCGACATAGGGTTTGAAGCCGATAAGGTCAGTGATATAGACCCCGAAGATGGCCGACTTTTATCAATCATACGTGCCCGAGATCTAGATCATCGTTCCCTTTGATTGGTTTTACCTGTTCATAGCTTCATTTTTTGATTTTGCATTTTGGTATTGAGCATTTTGTTGACATATATGTTTTAACGTATTAAAACGCTGAAACGAATCACAACATATGTTGAGCACATGAAGCGAAACGAAATTCAAACCCGACATGAACAGGATCTGTTCGATGCCATTCTGACTCTGGAGAATGAGTCGGAAGCGCGAAGTTTTTTCTATGACCTGTGTACGCCTGCAGAACTGGAAGGGCTGGTTGACCGATGGCGTGTCGCGCAAATGCTTGTTCAAAAAGTGCCTTATCGCAAGATTGCCGAAGAAACAAGTGTCAGCACAGCAACGATTGTCAGGGTCGCCCGGTTTCTGAATAACGGTTTTGACGGTTATAAAACGATTATGCAACGCCAGGGAAAACTCTAGGCAAAGGACAATGGTAATGAATGTAATGAGCGAAGGTGGCAGGTTGAAAATTGCCATCCAGAAATCTGGTCGTCTGGCTGATATGTCTATGCAGTTACTTGAAAAATGTGGCATTTCGCTATCAAAAAGTCGTGACCAGCTTTTATGTAGGGCGGATAATTTTCCGTTAGATGTTTTTCTGGTGCGTGATGACGATATCCCTGCCTTTCTGGCTACAAATGTTTGCCAGCTTGGTATTCTTGGACAAAACGCGTTGCTTGAACAGCAGGCAAATGAAAATGGCAAATATGCCGGTCTTGAACAGGTCATGGATCTTGGATATGGCAAATGCCGTTTGTCTATCGCCGTGCCAAATGAGTTTGATTATAAGGATGTGACGTCACTTTCAGGCAAGACGATTGCGACATCCTATCGTGGGTTATTGTCAAAATATCTGGCCGAGAAGAATGTTTCGGCCGATATCGTCACCATGCAGGGCGCAGTCGAAGTTGCCCCTCGTACGCATCTAGCTGATGTTATCTGTGATCTTGTTTCAACTGGCAACACGCTAAAATCAAATGGATTGCGCGAAACCGACATCGTGATGCAATCGCAGGCTGTCGTTATCAAAAATGATATAAAGGACGCCGAGATCAATTCGATTTGTGAAAAGCTGATCGCGCGATTGCGTGCCGTTTTACGCGCAGAGAACAGCCGCTATATCATGTTGAACAGTCCTACAGACTCGCTCGATGCGATTAAAGCGGTTTTACCCGGTTCGCAATCACCCACCGTTATGCCTCTGCAAGGTCGCGATGATATGGTTGCTGTCCATGCTGTCTGCGAGGAGGGGGTGTTCTGGAACACAATGGAAGCATTAAAAGCAAAAGGTGCTAACTCCATTCTCGTTGTGCCCATCGAAAAAATGCTGGATTAGAGGCAAATTATGGCGACCCAAAAAAATCAATCTACCACGCCCATTGTCAATCGAGCTCGTCCTGAGATTTTGGCAATGAAAGGCTATTCATCAGCCCGTTCGCTTCAAACCGGTGCGGATGCATCCATTTTTCTTGATGCCAATGAATGCCCCTATGAACCGTTTATCGGTGCGCATGGATTGGCGCGTTATCCAGATCAGCAGCCTGTTAAACTGGCTGTGGCCATTTGTGACTGGCTTGATATTTCAACGCGCAATCTGACCGTTACACGCGGGGCAGATGAAGCGATTGAATGTCTGATGCGCGCCTTTTGCGTGCCTAATACTGATAATGTCGTGATTTGCCCTCCAACCTTTGCCATGTATCGTCAATCTGCCATCCTGCATGCAGTCGAGACACGCGAAGCGCCACTGAATGATGATTTTGGTCTTGATCTTGATGCCATTGATCAGGTGACGGATCAAAACACAAAGATGATCTTTGTCTGTTCGCCAAATAATCCGACGGGTAATGTCATGGCGCGTGATGATATTCTGCGTCTTTGTGCGACATATGCCGATCAGGCGCTAATTGTTCTGGATGAAACCTATATTCAATATGCCGAAGCCAGCAGTCTGGTTCCGATGATTGAATCGACGCCGAATCTGGTCATTTTGCGCACACTGTCCAAATCGCATGCGGCGGCAGGCCTTCGTTGCGGTGCAGCGATTGCCCGAAGTGAAATCACCGCACTTTTGCAAAAGGTTCTGGCACCATATCCGTTACCTAGCCCCGTTGTAGAGTCTGCGCTTGCCATTCTGACATCTAAAAATCACCGGCTTCTGGCTGCGAAGCGAGATGCGTTAATCGCGCGGCGTGACCGCTTTGTACCACAGCTAGCCGCACTGCCAATGGTAGATGAGATTTTACCAAGTGATGCCAATTTTATATTATTGCGCGTACAGGATGCGGATCAATTCTACGCAACCTGTCTTGATGCAGGCATTATCGTGCGTAATCAATCGCACCAGCCTAGGCTAGCCAATAGTATCCGTATTTCAATTGGCACCGAAGAGGAAATGGATGCCCTGATAGCGGCGCTTCGCGGTGACAATGTAGAAAAGGGTGCCAGCACAGACAGAACGGGCAAGGTGATACGCAAGACTAGTGAAACAGCTATTTCGGTTACCGTAAATCTTGATAAAGCATCGCCAGTCAATATCAATACAGGTGTCGGGTTTTATGACCATATGCTCGATCAGATAGCCAAGCATGGCGGGTTTTCGCTGGAGGTCGAATGTGATGGTGATCTGCATATAGATGTGCATCACACAGTTGAAGATTGTGCCATTGCACTGGGTCAGGCATTGCGAACGGCGCTAGGCGATAAGCGGGGTATTAACCGCTATGGTTTCATGTTGCCTATGGATGAGACGCTAGTGAATGTGGCGCTTGATCTGAGCGGCCGTTTTTATCTCGATTTCAAGGCTGATTTTCCAGCTAAACATGTTGGTGATTTGCCTACCGATATGGTGTCACATTTCTTTTATTCGCTCGCCGAACATATGCAGGCTAATTTGCATATTGCGGTGACCGGCGAAAATGCCCATCACATGGTTGAAGCCTGTTTCAAAGGGTTTGGCCGGACGATGCGTCAAGCCATTCGTCAAGAAGGTAGTGAATTACCAAGCACGAAAGGCGTATTATGATCGCCATTATTGATAGCGGTGGTGCCAATATTGCGTCTGTGCAATTTGCCCTCGAACGGCTGAATGTAAATAGCATTCTGACAAGTGATGCCGACATAATCCGTGCGGCAGATCGTGTGATCCTGCCAGGTGTGGGCGCGGCGCCTGTTGCCATGAATATTCTTACCGAGGCAGGTCTGGTTGATGTTATTCGCGGCCTGACGCAACCGGTTCTGGGTGTTTGCCTTGGTATGCAGCTACTGTTTGATCTGTCGCCGGAAAAAGCCGACATTGACGATCCTGATACAGAATTGCTTGGCATTACGCCTGGAAATTGTGCCGCCTTTACGCCAACAATCGATCGTTCGGTACCGCATATGGGGTGGAATAGTCTGGATTTTGCCAGCGCGCACCCTTTGCTAGATGGTATCGAACAAGGTGCGTATGTCTATTTTGTGCATACATTTTTTGCGCCCATTACCAAAGCTACGATCAGCAGTTGCACCTATGGTGATAGATTTACGGCCATGGTGGCGGATCGTAATTTCATGGGATGCCAGTTTCACCCCGAACGGTCGGGTCCAGTAGGGGCACGAATTTTACAGAATTTTCTGGAGATACCAGCATGATTATCTACCCGGCGATTGATTTGATTGGGGGGGCTGTCGTCCGCCTTAACAAAGGTGATTTTGACCAACAGACCACCTATGGCACTGATCCAGTATCTGTGGCTAAATCTTATGCCGAGGCGGGGGCAAATTGGCTTCATCTTGTTGATCTGGATGGTGCTAAAGACCCAGCTAACCGGCAACTTGATCTGATAACGCGCATTATTGATGAAAGCGGCCTTAAAGTGCAGACAGGTGGCGGCATAAGAAGTGCTGATGACGTTGTCGCCCTGGTGAATGCCGGTGCAAGCCGTGTTGTTGTTGGCAGTCTTGCGGTGCGCGATTATGCAGCCGGAGAGGACTTGTTTGCCACATTTGGCGGCGAAACCATATGCCTTGCTGCTGATGTCATGCCGGTAACCGATGTATCAGGTGAAATCAGTTATAATATCGCCCTGTCAGGGTGGCAGGAAACAAGCAAGCTGACATTATCTGAGTTTCTTGAGCATTACGCCAAGCATGGGTTAGTACATGCATTATGCACCGA
>JBMZPN010000114.1:0-5250 GCA_049620845.1 Puniceispirillum sp. (SeqCode) | reverse complement strand
GCGTCAATATCTAATTCGCCAGTCAGCATGTCATCAATTGAGTCACTATGTGATTGATGCTTTTCGGCAAGTTTCATCGTCTGCAGCGAAGATGACGAAGATAATGCGGCCATTTGTAATTGAGCGCCGGATGGATGCGGGGCAGGTGTCGGGGTGTTTAGCACAGCCCGGCCTTTGTGCTGATGCGGCATAACGGCCTCATCCTCAAATGCCATTTGCGCCGTTTGCGCCATTACAGCTGATGTTTCGGCCGCTGGCAAAGATGTGCCAGCTTGCTGTTGCAACGGCATTGGCCCAATCATCATTGGGTTGGCTGGAATCATGTCTTCGCCGGGCGCTCCATCAAGGCCAGCAAGATCATCTTCATCTACCAACACGGCATCACCCAACACACCATCACCGGGTGATGCGGCGTCGGCCTCTGATCCACTGCTACGGCCGGTGCCACGCTGACCAGACATCATCGCCGCCACCGCCTGCATTGCCGCTAAAATATCTGAATTTCCATCCAGGTTGGCATCGGTATCAGCATCAGCATTGACTGGCGCAAGGCCACCTACCATCGGATCAGCATCGGTTTCAGCCGCAACAACACCGCCAAAAAGTGCGGCAAACAACATTTCATGCGCGGCATCACCACCCTTTTTAACCAAGGGTTGAGCCAGGCTGGAACTGGGCCTGCTATTTGCTTTTGATGCAATTTCTGACATCCGTTTTTCAGTCCGTTTTATCCGGTTGGGCGCAATTTTACGCAAGCGTGTTGCAATTCGGATGCCATTTGATGATCAGGCGCAGTTTTTATCTGGGACAGGATTTTCGGCGTGAGGCGTCATCATCCTCGCGGCGGGCTTCGCGTTCATCACGGTTGGTGCGGCGGATCTGTTCCGCCTTGCTTGCCGATTTTTCGCGGCGCCGATCCGACAACGCGATTTTCTGGCGCATGAATTTCAGTTCTTCCGTCAAATGATCGCTACGGTTGCTTGCGGTTTCTAACTGGTCACGAATTTGATAGTTCAGTTCGGCAGATGATCGTAGTGTAAAGGCTGTTTGCTCTTGGATTTTTGGCGCTGAATCGGCCGCCATATCACTCAATTTCTGGCGCATATCCTCGAGTTTCTGCAATTCACTATTCAGCGCACCAAGGTTCCGCATCTGCTGGTTGATAAATAGCTTTTCCTTAAGCGCCAGCCTGTCAAAGATCGCGTCACGCCGCTTCATCAGCTATCCTGCAGGTTAAACAGGTCGGTCAGCGCCTGAATAGATTGCGCGGCATCGGCACTTTCATTAAATGGCTGCTGAATATGCGCCATCAGCTGCGGCCATAACTGTACCGCCATATCCAGATCAGGGTCTTGCCCGGGCGCATAGCCGCCCATCAAGATCAAATCGCGATTTTCCATATAGAGCGCCACTAACCGCCGGAAATATTGGGCGGCCTGCAATTGTGTAGGCCCAGCAATATCATTCATCACCCGGCTGACCGAGGCAGGCACATCAACCGCTGGATAAATACCCATCTGGGTTTGTTCACGCGATAACAGAATATGACCATCCAAAATCGCCCGCGCGGTATCGACCACCGGGTCATTGGCGTCATCACCATCGGCAAGAACCGTGTAAAAAGATGTAATAGACCCCTCTGCCCCGATGCCGGTGCCAGATCTTTCAACAAGTGCTGGAATCATCGACACAACAGATGGCGGATAGCCTTTTGACGTTGGCTGTTCGCCAAGTGCCAGACCAATTTCACGGCGGGCATGTGCCACCCGTGTCAATGAATCCATAATCAACAGGACATTTTTGCCAATTGACCGGAAATATTCGGCAATCGCTGTGGCACGGTTTGCACCGCGAATACGCAATAGCGGCGATCTGTCAGCCGGTTCAGCGACAATCACCGTGCGGTCACGCGAGTCACTTTTTAACACTTCAGCCGCAAAACTGGCAACTTCACGGGCACGCTCACCAATCAGCCCGACCACCACAACATCGGCGGCGGTAAATCTTGTCATCATGCCCAGCAAGACCGATTTACCAACACCCGACCCGGCAATAATACCGATACGCTGGCCTTGACCAACGGTAAGCAAACTGTTGATCACACGAACGCCGACATCAAGCTGCTTATCGACCGGGCGGCGAGCCAATGGATTGGTTTTTTTACCATTAAGCGGCCAGCTATGGCTAAGCTGCAGCGGCGGACCATCATCAAGCGGATGCCCCAATGCATCAATGGCGCGGCCCAGCAACCCCGGCCCCACTTTGATGCTATGGCCATCATCAGTCACCACAACACGTGCACCCACGCTGATTTGTGCATCATGGTCATGTACCGATAACAGATTTTGATTATTCTGAAAACCAATCACCTCGGCATTCACCGTGCTGCGGTCCTGGGTATCAATCTCACATAAGGTGCCAATTGTTGCGGGGAACCCATCGCATTCAATGATATGGCCATCAAAACGACTGACCCGGCCAGAAACGCTGGTTGGCCGCACAATCGCCAGCCCCTGAATTTCATCCGCTAATGTTGAAAGCACCTGCGCCATTATGACTCTGCCTCATCATCTGCGGTGGGCGGTGTCTGGGCTTGTTGGTCAGCGGCGGTTTCGGCCAGAGGTGACGCCACTGGTTGCGACAGGCCAATGCGCCGGTCAAGCAGATCATCAATTTCCATACCGTCAAATCTGATGCGGATATCACCGCGCTGTAACGCGAGATCAGCTTCGATCATCACCGGTTCTTGCCGCGCCGCCATGACAGGGGCGATCACCGCACAATCATCCGGGTGCATAAACACCTGACCCGCCGCAACATTTTTGCCCGCCGCATCAGCCAAAGATTCGATCCGCGCAACCATCAATTCAGGCATTTCGTCAATCGTCGCGCCGGTGCGCGCCGCGGCCAGCCTGATAACCGCCGCCTGCAATGATCTGGACAAGGCACCGGTATCAACAGTTTGTGGTTTTGCCAAACCAATTAAAGCTGTTTCAAAGGCCTTGATTTTATCGGCAAATTTAGCCTCAAACTCGGCCCCGATGGTCGCACGAAGCTCGGCCTCAGCTGCCTCACGGCCAGCCGCAACACCGCCTGCATACCCACGATCATAAGCCGCTTGTGCCGTTTCAAACGGTGATGTTGGCGAAGCCGGGCCAACCCCATTATCAGCTTCATTCTTAACCCCAGCATCCGCGCCCTCACCAGCATCTGTTACTGGTAGATCCTTTGGATCTGACTCACTGGGCTCTGTCGGCTGCATTTCCAGACCAGCATCTTGCGACGCAGAATCCTCGATGTCAGTTGATCGTTGTCTGTTCGACTGGTCATCGCCTGTGGGTTCAGGGGCTTTGTCATCTGTCGGCGCATGGCCTGACCCGGCGGCCATGTCATCAACTGTATCATCGATTGCCTCGTCAGCTGCATGGGCGGCTTTATGGGCGGCAATTTCAGCCGTGATCGCAGCGGCTTTTGCGGCTTCATCTTGCTGTCTGGCTGTTTCGGCAATTTCCATTAATGAGCGCGGCTTAAACGTTTGATCGGGCCGTGCATTGCCAGTTTCAGATCGTTTAAATTCGGCTTTTTGCAAAGCCGACAAGATACGCGAAATTTCAGCATCAGCTAGTTGCGCACTGTGTTCTTCATCATGTCTTTCAGCAAGATTGGCCATGTTTTTTGTCCTGACAGATGTCTCGCATTAGACGAGATCGTCACCACCACGGCCGGCGAGAACGATAGTGCCTTCATCTGAAAGTCGTCTTGCCACGTTGATGATTTCTTTTTGGGCACTTTGCACCTCAGTCAGGCGTACCGGACCAAGTGCCTCCATCTCGTCCATAATATTGGCGGCAGCTCGCTTTGACATACACCCAAATAATTTCTCTTGAAGCGGTTCATCAGCACCTTTCAGGGCCAGCACCAGCAGATCCGTGTCGACCATCCGAAGCAATGTTTGCAGTGATTTGTCATCTGACATGATCAACATATCAAACACAAACATGCTCTCCTGAATAGCTTGCATCAGGCCTTTATCACCCTTGCCAATATCTTTCATGATTCGGGCTTCCATATTTTGTTTGGTAAAGTTCATTATACGTGCTGCTGCGTCAACACCACCAACTTGCGATGCACGAAGTGAAGTGTTCGCCTTAAATTTATTCTGCATCACCAGCTCGAGTTCACGTAGAGCATCCGGCCCAACAGTCTGAAGGGTCGCAATGCGACGAATCACTTCTGACTGCAAATTTTCAGGAAGCAACCCCAAGACATCAGCGCCAAGACCAGCGTCGAGGTAGGAAATAATCAGCGCTATAATTTGTGGATGTTCATCAGAAATTAATTCTGAGATTGAGCGAGCATCCATCCAGTCCAGAATTTCAATAGGTCGAGCACTGGCAGAAGGAGCAATACGGCTTAATACAGATTGAGATTTATCCTCGCCAAGCGCCTTCACCATAACATTTCTAATGTAGTTTCCAGCCCCCATACCAAGACTTGTCTGCGCCTTGATGATCGCCAGAAATTCATCAAGAACCAAATTCACTGTTTCCTGATCAAGTCCTTGAACTGAATACATTGCCGTACCAAGATGTTGGACCTCACGCGGTGATAGATTGCGCAAAATTTCTGAGGCTTCATCCTCACCAATTAGCATCATCAAAATCGCTGATTTTTGCGTACCCGTAAGCTGATCAAAAACTGACTCTTTTTCGGTTCCGGTGTTTTCCGCTGGCGCTGCCATTTTTGTCACCCTTTGCTAAATCTAAACCTATATCGATGAGGCAGAGGTCAATCTAACCCCTGCCCGCATCATATGTCGCTGTTATGAGCTAATGTCTTTTGACATCATTGCCTTGAACACGTTTGACACTCGCCCAGCCTCATCAGAAACTATCATACGGATAACTGCAACCTTGTCATCATAGGTATTGGCCGTATCCAGCATCTCTGCCGAGATCGCTTGCTTCTTTGGCTTCAGCTTGGCCTTGATATCTTCAAGGCTTTCACCTTCACCAACCTCTACGGTATCTATATCAATCTCGTCATCACCACCAGGTGCACCCTGCATGCCCGGCACAACGGCTGGAACAAAAATCCGATTAATCAACGGGCGCACAATACCAAGAATAACAATGCCAATAATGAGAATAAATCCAGCCTGATTGATCGCCGCACGCATGAATGGCTTTTCGTACCATTGTGGTTTAACACCGTCCATGATCTCATTCATAAAAGGTGCACTTGATACGG
>JBMZPN010000113.1:0-5301 GCA_049620845.1 Puniceispirillum sp. (SeqCode) | reverse complement strand
TTTCGTTCATGTGGGTCTTAGCCAAAAAGCCTAACGCCATTAACCTTTTGAACAAAATCGGCGAGGGGGGACACGCGAATGAAAGAGAATTAAGCCTAGCCTTCAAAAAGCCGTGCTTATCATAAAAAATGCAGCCAGCCCTAATCCACGTTAGATATACAATGTTTTGGAAAAATGGCTCCCCGGGACGGATTCGAACCGCCGGCCAAGCGATTAACAGTCGCTTGCTCTACCGCTGAGCTACCGGGGAATAGAGCCATAACCTGTAAGACTTGCCATAACTGGAAAACCTAAAGGCTTGGTGACGTGTTATACATCACCAACGCGCAGATGCAAGCGCGTTTTCATCAAAATTCAACTGCATTTTACGTGCCATTTGTTTTGAAAGATGAAATTCAGGTAATTGTTAATAGCTGACTGGCGGCCTTCTGGATTGATGCGGTGTCAAGCGCGCCACCGTCAATCGTCATTATCACATCCTGACCATGCGCAGATGCCGAGCGGTTATAGGCCGGATCGTAATGCGTTTTCAATAAATCACCAACCAATCCATCCCAGTCACCAGCCGATGACAGGTCTTTCCAGCCATTGATAGTTTCATGGCCATAGCGTGTTACCAGCCCCTCAAAAAGTGGAAATAGACGTTCCGGTTCATTGGTCATATGTTGATAATCACGTTTTAAAAAGGCAATGCGTGCGTCAAGCGATGCCGTTATATGCGCCGTTTTGGCTGTTCGCATTGAAGCGAATAAAGCTGCCGGAATATGAAGTTGACCAATTTTGTTACTTTCCGCCTCGACAAAAACAGGACGTTTACAGTCGAATTGATCGAGACAATGTGCAATTTCCGTTTCAAATAAACGCTGGGCAGGTTGATCGGCATTTGGTTCGATGCCCAGTAAAGAACCGCGATGTCTGGCTAACCCTTCAAGGTCAATGACCTGTGCGCCAAGATCATGAGCTGCGCGTAGAATATGCGTTTTGGCAGTACCGGTATCGCCACCAACCTTGATAAAACGTAATGATGGGGGGATGTCATCAAGTTTGGCAAGAATATCCCGACGATAGCGTTTATATCCCCCATCGATTAATTTCACATGCCAGCCAATATCGCTGAGAATTTGCGCCATGGCACCGCTACGCTGTCCACCACGCCAGCAATAGACAAGTGGCCGCCAATTGCGTGGTTTATCCCCCAAACTTTCCTGTAAATGTGTAGCAATATTCTGGGCGATTAATGCGGCTCCTGCACGTTTTGCCTCAAATGCGCCAACCTGTTTATACATAGTGCCGATATCAATACGTTGCTGATCATTTAAAACCGGTAAATTGATAGCATCCGGAATATGATCATCAGCGAATTCAGCAGGCGTGCGAACATCGATAACCGTATCGACATCATCTACGTGCCACCATTCGGTAATACGTTTTATGGGCGTGCCCATTAGCCAGTATCCTTTGATGACAGGGTTATGCCGCTTGAATTGTGCGATATACGCCCGATAATCGCGGGCTGATGCCCCGATTTGACAAGGTCTTCTAGTATTTTATCTGCCTGTTCTGGTTTTGCCAGCATTGCCAGACCCCCACTTGTCTGCGGATCAAATAATAGCGGTGATTTGCGGCGGTCAAAACCGTTATAATTTAACCGCACCGCCGCTTGATTCTGGGCGGCAAGACTAGACGCTACGCCATCATCAGCCATGGCCTGTGCGCCGGGCAGGGCAATGACAGAATCTGGATATAGATAGCAACCTTTTGCACCGGCACGCTGTACCAAGTTGAGTATATGCCGCGCCAGTCCAAATCCCGTAACGTCTGTGACCCATTCAACCCCGTGTTTTATAGCTATTTCGGCAGATTGACGGTTACTAAGGCACATACTGTCAGTCGCCGATATGATCCAGTCACCACGCGCTTTCAGTTGCATATGCCCCGCCATAACTAGGCCGGTGCCGATCGGCTTTGTCAGAATAATCACCGCATCATCATGAACCGGTTGTGCTTTAACGCTATCTGGCTTGATGCCCGTTACAGAAAAGCCAACCGATAGAGTGCCACCTTCACTGGTGTGACCACCCACAAGCCGGACACCCGCTGTACTATGCGCAAGTAATGATCCTGCTAGTATTTGCGAAAGCTGGTTAGTCTGAATTGATGATTTTGCTTCGGCTAAATTAATAATAGCCAATGAATATAATGGCTTTCCAAGTGTTGCGTATATATCACTTAAAGCATGAACCGAAGCGATCTGACCAAGTTTAAAGGGATCCGTAACGATTTCGGAGAGCATGTCAACCGACTGCAATATGCGCATATTGGAAGCAGGCGCAGGGATTGTTGCTGCATCGTCCTCTAAATTATCGTCAGGCATCAGATTTGGATCAGCCCCCATGTCAACGGCGATGGAAATCGCTTCACGCATGGCGTTTTGCAAAGTTTCATGTCCCGTCTTGGCACCACAACCAAGGCATCGCATGTTACTAAAGGCAGGATCGTTCTTTTGGCTTTCAGTGGCATTTATACCTTGCAAAATATCCAATTTGGGAACTGATGCCATGCTGAGAGATTTGTATTTATCCATGAAACGCTGGTCTATCCAGACTTTAAGACGCCATAGGAGACGTGATTTAAACCCAAATAATCCGCGTGCGGCGATTGCAGCCCCGTCAGCTGTGCCAATGAGAGCCAGATAGCGCGATTGCGGCTTCCATGCGTGTAATGATTGCCCTTTGATGTAGCGCAGTAGATTAATTGCCAGAATACGGCCAGCACGAACGGCAAAGACCCCAGCTTTTGGTCTGGCATGGGGATGCAAAGCCGCAATATCGCCACTGGCAAAAATATAGGGGTGACTTAATGACTGCAGGTTCTGGCCAACACGAATAAAGCCATCCGCATCACATTCAATAGTCGATTTAGCCAGCCATGCAGGCGGTTTGACCGCTGATACCAGAAAACAGGCATCAAAATCATAAGACTGGCCATCATGGCATAAGAGTGAATTGGCATTAATCTTGGTAACTTCGGTAGCTTTGTGTATGTGAGCACCAATAGCGTGCAAATCGGCTTCAATCAATTTTCCAGCGCGCGATGCCATTTGTGGCAAAAGGCGCTGTGATCGACTGAAAAGACGCATTTCTGGCCGTTTTCCTGTTTCGGTCAGCCAGCGTTTGGATAAAGCGAGCGCCAGTTCGCATCCTGCCGCGCCACCGCCAATAACACATAGTTTTTGAACCTGACCTTTTGACATAATTTTATCAAAATGATGTTGAAATTGTGCAATTGGTTTTACCGGAATTGCATGATCTGCCGCGCCATCAACCGCGTCTAATGCGGGCTGTCCACCAATGTTGATCGAAAGCACGTCAAAACGAAGTGGCGGACGGTTGTCAAACAAAAGCCGTTTACGGTCTGCATCAATACCCGTACAAGGCGCGTGAATAATTCGTGCATTGGCGAATTGTGCTAATTTTGCAAGATCGATATGTAAATCGTCATCACTCCACACACCTTCAACGAAACCAGGCAACATACCTGAATAGGGGGTGCGCATATCGTTCGTTAAAAGTGTTAAGCGAATACCGTCTACTGGTTTCATCGCAAACATCTTCAAAACCGCGATCTGGGCATGACCACCGCCAAGAAGCACCAGATCACCACGGATTGAAGAGATGGGTTTGTCCATTAACTGCTATAATGACCAAGCTTGCCGCTGTAATAGGCTGCCGGTGTGCCTTCCTGTTGCTCAATAGCTAATACTTCGCCAATAAAAATTGTATGATCACCACCGGCATATTCAGTCCAATGCCGACAATCAAAACTTGCCAGACAGCCATCTAAAACCGGATGGCCTGAAGTGCCTTTTTTCCAGGCAACACCATCAAAACGATCAGGAGCCGGACCGGCAAATCGGCTGCATAAATCGGCCTGACTTGACGCCATTACATTAACAACAAAACCACCTGCATCGCGAAAAGCCTGTAAGTTGCCATTGCGGTTATCAAGCGACCATAAGACCAATGGTGGATCTAGCGAGACAGAATTAAATGAATTCACTGTGAGTCCGTATGGTGTTCCATCAGCCTGCACAATCGTGACAATCGTCACGCCTGTCAGAAACTTGCCCATGGCGTTGCGCATTTCCAAAGGTTCTACAATTGAAAAATTGTCTTCTGTCACAATGGCCATGTCATACCCCAAATAATTTAATCATGTTGACACTAACATAGCCACTGCCACCCGAACGGCAATGGAAATATTTTCTGAAAATACGAAAATTCATGGAGGCCCGGACCGGAATTGAACCGATGTACACGGTTTTGCAAACCGCTGCATAACCACTCTGCCACCGGGCCACGTTATGATCGTCAGGTAATACCTAAAGCCGCAGTGCGCGTCAATGATCGCATGCAGATATAAGTTAACATAAATAGAAAATACTAAAAAACTATTAACGGCTTTATCTTTTCGGCTCCAATGCTTGCCAAAAGAGTTTGTCATGAAGTTTGCCAAAACAAATTTAGGTTTTGAAAATGTACGTTCAGGATTTTCAACAATCGAATTACTTGTTGCATTATCGCTGTTTGCTGTGGTCAGTGTGGCCGCGATACAATTTGTTTCAGAAAATGAAAGAAGTTTACTTGAAGGGCGAAATGATCTTACGGCCCAGCAAAAAAATGCGGCCATAGCGTCTTACATTTATGACGATTTCAGAAAGGACAATCTTGCTGATGGCTTGCAATCGCCTGTATATCGTAACAGTTCAATGCCGCAAGACCTGCAAGATGCACCCCCGCTTGTTGTTGGCACCGTTTTTGGAAACGCAAGCCGCTATAACGGTATGCTTGCAAAATGCACACTCCTGTATGATGCAATTATACAGCACAATTTTATCGGCATTGATAATAATTGCCAAAATACGGCTGGTCATAAGATAGCTCAAAATATGAATGCCGTTCTTTCGCGTGGCGCAAAGATCGTTTTTGCTCTTGAAGGTGGTGGGGGAAGATGTAGCGTAACTCAGCCGATACAGAACGCAACGAACAACTCTGTCTGAGTATTTGTAGATGACAATTCCTGTTTGAAGCAAGGCGCAAACCCGACTTTGCCTGTTAGAGCTGGCAAGCAGATTATCTTTCCACGATACGTTGCCTGGGAAATTTATGGCGCTCTGCAACACTTGATTCAGCCTATTGTCATTTTACTAGCTCCTCAACACCTGCGCATGAAAAAATCTGCGGTCATTTTCGCGAATGGGGCGGTATGCCGAATGATCCGGCTGTAAAATCAGCCTCTAGC
>JBMZPN010000112.1:0-5377 GCA_049620845.1 Puniceispirillum sp. (SeqCode) | reverse complement strand
AATATCGATTGTGATCAATTTCTGGGCACCCTCGCCATCACGCACGATCTGCTTGGCCAGATCAGTCATAACCATCTGAATTGCGTCATATAAATGATCAAAGCCAGTATCTGTTTCGCTGTTTATTTCATCATTGCCTGCATGGCCGGTGGCGATGGCAAACACGCTGTCATTCGTTGATGTGTCGCTATCAACGGTTATGGCGTTAAAGCTATGGGCGTTTGCGCGGCGCAGAATATGATCCAACATATCGGGGCTGATCGCGGCATCGGTTGCGATATAACCAAGCATCGTTGCCATATCGGGTGCGATCATACCCGAACCTTTGGCAATGCCGCAAATAGTGACCTGTTTGCCATCAAGCTGGCAGATGGTTGTCGCGCCTTTGGCAAAGGTGTCGGTGGTCATGATAGCTTTGGCGGCATCATGCCAGCTGGCTGTATCATGTGCCAGCAGATGCGGTATCTGGGCAATCAAACAGTCAGTATCCAGAGGTTCGCCAATAACACCTGTAGAGGCCAGAAGAATTGCATCTTTATCAATATCACCAGCTTTGACCAGCGCTGTGGCTGTGGCTTCGGTGGCAAGATGCCCCTTTTGACCAGTAAAGGCATTGGCATTGCCGGCATTGGTCATAATCGCCGTCGGGCGGGTCTGGCAAACACCTTTTATCAGACGATGCTGGCACCATTGTACCGGCGCGGCGGCTGTATCGCTTTGGGTAAACACACCGGCAAAATGGCTACCCGCCATAGCGCGCATCAAAAGCATGTCATCGCGCCCCTGATATTTCATCCCACTAGCCGCTGTCGCCAGCGACAGGCCGCCGATCAACGGCATGTCTGGAAAGCTGTCAGGTGCTAACGGGGATATAGACATGCATTATTGCCTTTGATGTGGCGCGCCCATACCGAGGACGCGCCGGATGTTGCTACTGAGCTTTTGCCTGAACTTCGGTACGGACATCTTCAAAACTGCGAAGCTCAATATTCTGGTCGGCACGCAAGCCTTCTATGACGCGACCAAGATGCTGGCGTGATAGACTGTTGACAAGCTGGTCACGCATGGCTTCGAAAGATGGCGCAGGCTTGACAGCTTTTTCGCTGACTTTAATCACATGCCAGCCAAACTGGGTCTGTACCGGCTTAGCCGAAAAACTGCCAGCAGGAAGCGCGAAAGCGGCGGTTTCAAATGCGGGCACCATCTGGCCACGGCCAAACGTGCCAAGTTCACCGCCATTCGGGCCGCTTGGTCCCGTTGATTTTTCTTTCGCAAGTTCGGCAAAATCAGCGCCATCATTCAGGCTCTTGATAATGGCAACGGCTTCATCTTCATCGGCAACCAGAATATGCGAGGCGGTTATCTGTTCGCGTGACGCTTCATCGGCGACAAAGGTATCATAAGCCTGCTGTAAGGCTTCTTCGGTCATCTTTTCACGCACCGTTACGGCAAGCCAAGCCTCGGCCAGAATACGTTCAGAAGCCAGTTTCATGGCGTCTTGAACAAGCGGGTCATCGGCCAGCTTTGCAGCTTCGCCAGCCTTGGCAGCTAGCTTGGTATCGATGATATCGGCAACAATATCGCCAAAATATTCCTGCATTGGTTTGTTGCGGTATTCAGGTGGCAAACCCTCGGCAGCCTGCATAACCTGATCGAGCCAAATTGTTTCACCATTGACGCTAGCCACTGATACACGGTCTTCGGCATGTGCCAGATTAGCTAAAAAAATCAACGATACCACACAAAATGAACGGAGAATAACTTGCATTGAAAAGACCTTCTTGAGTGTTTTTCTAAAATTGGGGCTGATAGCTTTTACAAACTTGATATGCCTCGCCTACACAACGCTTTGTGTTATGCAGTAAGGCGCTTGCATAAGAGTGTTACCCAAGGCAGGGAGATACTGCAAGCATAGCTTTACAGCCAGATGTTTCTAATCAATCCATAACAGGCGTTCTGATTGACAAAACGCCTGTCTATGCCTATGTCCATGATAGCGCGAAAGAGCCTGTTTGAGGTCTCGTGCCTATTTTAGAACAGCCGCTTGGCTGGAGGATTTTAAATGTTAGGTTCATTGGCAAAAAACCTGTTTGGTAACTCGAATGATCGCGCCGTAAAACGCTTCATGCCCCAGATCAATGCGATTAATGCGCTCGAGACAAATTATGAAGGCCTCGATGACGCTGGCCTGAAAGCAAAAGCAGATGAATTGCGTACGCGCGTCGAAGATGGTGCTGATAAAGATAGCTTGCTTGCCGAGGCCTTTGCGCTGGTGCGCGAAGCCGCAAAACGCGCGCTTGGACAACGTCATTTCGATGTCCAGCTGATGGGTGGCATAGCCCTGCATAATGGCCAGATTGCCGAAATGAAAACTGGTGAAGGTAAAACGCTGGTTGCAACCTTAGCTACATTTTTGAATGCGCTTGATGGCAAGGGTGTGCATGTTGTTACCGTTAATGATTATCTGGCATCGCGTGACGCTACCTGGATGGGCAAGGTTTATGAAAAGCTGGGTCTGAGCGTTGGCTGTATTGTTGCCGGTATGGATGATGATGCGCGCCGTGCCGCCTATCATGCAGACATAACCTATGGCACCAATAACGAGTTTGGTTTTGATTATCTGCGCGACAATCTGAAATTCCGGCTTGAGGATATGGTTCAGCGTGACCATCATTTTGCAATTGTTGACGAGGTTGATTCGATCCTCATTGACGAAGCGCGCACCCCTCTGATTATTTCGGGGCCAGCCGAGACCAATGTTGCGCTATATGCGGTCGCAGATGCCATCATTCCGGATCTGACCGAAGAAGATTATGACCTCGATGAAAAAGGCAATTCCGTTTCACTGACGGAAGAGGGTATCGAACATGCCGAAGATTTGCTGCGTGCGGCAGGTGCTTTTGAAGAGGGCACATTATACGATATCAACAATGTCGGCTTGCTTCATCATGTCAATCAGGCGTTAAGAGCGCATAAGCTGTTCCAGCGTGATACGCATTACATGCTTAAAGCTGGGCTGGTTGTTATCATTGATGAATTCACCGGACGTGCGATGGATGGCCGCCGTTTTTCAGACGGGTTGCATCAGGCCATTGAAGCCAAGGAAAAGGTAGAAATTCAGGCCGAGAACCAGACGCTGGCATCGGTTACATTCCAGAATTATTTCCGCATGTATGAAAAGCTGGCAGGCATGACTGGTACGGCCTTGACCGAGGCAGGCGAGTTTTCCGAAATCTATAAACTGGATGTGACAGCGATACCGACTAATCGTGACGTGCAACGTATCGATCATGATGACGAAGTCTATCGCACCGGTGAAGAACGTGACGCTGCCGTGATTGAGCTAATCACTGATTGTCAGACGCGTGGTCAGCCTGTTCTGGTTGGCACTATCAGCATTGAAAAATCAGAATCTCTATCGAAAGTTCTGACCAGCAAAAAAATCAAGCATCAGGTTCTTAATGCGCGGTTTCACGAGGAAGAAGCCAAGATTATCGCACAGGCAGGTGTGCCAGGCGCGGTAACGATTGCCACCAATATGGCGGGTCGTGGTACCGATATCCAGCTTGGGGGCAATCTGGAAATGCGGATCGCTGACGAGGTCAAGCCGGATAGCGCCACAGCCGATAAAGACATAGCGGCGATCACAACCGAGGTTGAAAAGCTGAAATCCGAGGCACTTGCTGCCGGAGGGCTTTATGTGATCTGTACCGAGCGGCATGAGTCACGGCGGATTGACAATCAGCTTCGTGGCCGTACGGGTCGTCAAGGTGATCCGGGCGCGTCAAAATTCTTCCTGTCATTGCAGGATGACCTGATGCGTATTTTCGGATCCGAAAAGCTTGATGGTATGCTGCAAAAGCTGGGGCTTGAAGAAGGCGAAGCAATCATCCACCCCTGGATTAACAAGGCTGTCGAAAAAGCACAGACCAAAGTCGAAGCGCGCAATTTTGAAATTCGTAAACAGCTGTTGAAATATGACGATGTGATGAATGACCAGCGTGGTGTCATTTTTGACCAGCGCAAGGAAATCATGCGTTCAGCCGATGTGCAGGAAACGGTCAGCGATATGCGCCGTGAAGCTGTGGCGACAATTGTTGCCAATGCCATTCCAGAAGGAAGCTATCATGATCAATGGGATGCCGATCAAATGGCGTCTGACGCCCAGCGCGTGCTTGGCCTGACCGTGCCGGCGGCAGACTGGTTTAAGGAAGATGGTATTGCCGAGCCCGAAATCGAAGAACGCCTGATCGAAGAAGCCGATAAATATATGGCTGAAAAAGCTGTACGGCTTGGCCCAGATGTTATGCGGATGGCGGAAAAGTCGCTTTTGCTACAGGTGCTGGATCAGCAATGGAAAGAACATCTGCTCCGCCTTGATCAGCTGAGACAGGGCATTTCGCTTCGTGCTTATGCGCAAAAGGATCCGTTGAATGAATATAAGCGTGAAGCCTTTGACATGTTTGAACAGTTACTTTCGGGCTTGCGTGAAACCACAACGATGGTGCTTGCCCATGTCGAAATTCGCCAGCCAGACGAAGGCGGTGAGGCGCAATCGGGGGCAGCACCAGCTGAACCTGCTGGCAATACGACACCTTCGCCAGCGGCAAAGCCATCTGGTAAAGTGGCAAGAAATGCGCCATGCCCTTGTGGATCCGGCAAGAAGTATAAACACTGCTGTGGTAAAATTTAATCGAAGTATAATTGTATTTTAATGTTAACGGATTGCCTTTGATTTCTGGGGTCAAGTAAATGATAAAATATCAATTGATCTGTGATAACGCACATAGCTTTGAAGGCTGGTTCCAGAACGCCGAGGCCTATGATAACCAGTTTGAATCAGGTGCCATTGCCTGTCCGGTTTGCGAAACCACCTCGGTTAAAAAGGCGCTGATGACGCCGAGTCTGGCCAGCCCGAAAATGCGCAAGACGCCCACAAGGCACACCCCATCAACTAACGTACCATCAAACACCGACCAGCAGACAGGCATGGCGCCTATAGCGTCACCGTCTGGCGCGCCAGCCTTTGCCAAAACGCCGGAAAAACCATCTGAAAAAACACCGGAAAAAGTCGTTGAACAGATGGCCGAAATGATGTCCGAACTTCGCCAGCTGCAACGTAAAATACGAAGTGAATGCCGTGATGTTGGCAATGATTTTGCCGAGGAAGCCCGCAAGATGCATTATGGCGAGGCCGAACCAGAGGGCATTTATGGTCATGCAACCGAAGAAGAACGTGCCGAGCTTGACGATGAAGGTATCGATATTGTCGAGTTGCCGTTATTGCCTCTGGATAATTAGCGCCAGACGCTGACAAGTCTAAGCAACCTACCTACCTGCCTACCTTTAAGAAGCTAACAGCTAATGTTAGCGCTTA
>JBMZPN010000111.1:0-5387 GCA_049620845.1 Puniceispirillum sp. (SeqCode) | reverse complement strand
TCATGACAGGTGGTGGCGCATTGTTACGCGATATTGATGGTGTACTTCGTGACGCGACAGGTCTGCCGATCTCAATCGCCGAAAACCCGCTTAGCTGTGTGGCTCTTGGAACCGGACGTTGCCTTGAGGAACTCAAAACTTTGCGGAATGTGCTAATCGGCGCTTAAGGTAGGCACGGTTATGCGATCGTCTGATAAATATAGGGTCAGACAAAAGCGCATAGCGCATGGTCTGCTGATGCTCATTAGCTTTTCGCTGATGTTTGTCGGCAAAGCAGACATTCTGGCCTGGCGCAATGCCCAGATGGGTGCGAATGACTTTCTCGCACCTGCCATTGATTTCATTTCTATTCCTGTTCGTGGCGTTGAAACCATGGTCGAAGGTATTCGAACCGTTGCGTCTTTGCGGGCGGAAAATGTGCGGCTCTTGGCTGAGAATGACCTTCTGAAACGGTGGCAAAGGCGCGCTGAGATTCTTGAAAGCGAAAATCGTCAATTGCGCAGTGTTACCGGCGCCCTTGCACCGAAAGGCCGCGTGCCCCTAACCGCACGAGCTGTTACGGCACCCGGAGGCAGTTTTGCGCATACAGTTCTGGTGTCGAATGGCGCTGACAAAGGCGTTAAGCCAGGTAATCCGGTTGTTACAGCTGACGGGTTGGTCGGCATGGTCGTCGATGTCGGGGCATCTCATTCGCGGGTTTTGCTGATCAGCGATATCAATGCGCGTATTCCGGTTATACTAGCATCATCATCATGGCCCGGTCTGACAATAGGCAAGAATGGCACATATCTGGAATTGGCCTTTTTACCCGAAGAAGCAACACCGGCCGTTGGTGAATTGGTACTTACATCAGGTCATGGTGGTGTTCTGCCTGCCGGATTACCTGTTGGCCGCGTTGATTTTGCGGAAAAAGGCTTTGTGCGCGTAAAGCCAGCGGTTGATTTCCGGCATTTGAGTTTCGTTTCAATTCTATTGGGTGGATTAGACGGGGTTGATACCGACAACCTGAAGCTGGAAGAATTCTATACACCTTTGCCGATTGATGAAAATACACGCTTGCTAGAAGGTGTAAACGCTTCGGGAGCGCGGCAATAATGAATAAAACCGGACAATATTTTGAAAAGGCAATGGAACATTCAGAAATATCTGGACGGTTTCTAATTGGCTTTGTCGGTGTGATTTTAGTGCTGTTTGAAGGCGCATTGGCTGGCTGGCCAGTATTTTTCGGAGCGACGCCCTTATTATCGCTGATTTTTATTTACTGGATGACGCTTTACAAAAGTAATTTGATGCCATTGATTACTATTTTTATCATGGGCTTGCTTTCGGATATATTATTTTCTGATCTGATCGGCGGTCGTGCAACGTCCTATATGCTATTGGCATTATTCATGAATTTGCGTGTAACGGATGCTAAAGATGATGAATTTCTGAAAGTATGGATCAATTTTGCATCTGCCGTGATTGCAGTCACGCTATTCCAGCTTGTATTCTTTTCCGCTATTAATCTGGCTATCCCATCATTGTCGCCAATGACGTTCCAGATTGGTACGACATTAATTCTTTTCCCTATTACCTATATTTTTCTTTTTGCCATTTCAAATTTGCTTGAGCGTCTAAAGGTGTTCGCATGAACAGGGCAAAGGAAAGAGATTTTCGACGCAGTATATCGCGACGCGGTGCCATTTTAGGTGTTGGCCAGCTATTATTAACAGGGTTTCTCGGTGGCCGCCTCTATCAACTTCAAGTTACGCAAAACCGTCGTTATAAGCGGCTTTCTGACAAAAACCAGTTTGATCTTCGTGTTGTGGCACCGCCGCGCGGTCGCATTTATGACAATAAAATGCGTCTGATCGCTGGCAATGCCGAGTCATTCCAATTGCGGATGACACCCATGCATGTCAAGGATATGGCAGGCACGCTTAAGTCACTTTCAAAGATTATCGATCTGCCCGAACCTGTTCAGGCCAGTGTTCTGGAAAAGGCGAAGAATGAGCCATCTTTCCGTGAACTCATTGTCAGACGGAATCTGACGCAACGCGAATTGGCACGACTGGCTATACGTAGTGCCTATTTTCCGGGTGTCTCCTATGAAAAGTCATTGCGCCGCATTTATCCTCAGGGTGCCTTAACCTGTCATGTCACCGGTTATGTGTCGCCAATCAGTAGCGAAGAAATTGAGCGCGACAGCAGCCTGCGTCAAATACCTGATCTATCGACAGGCAAGATTGGTGTTGAGTACGCGCAGGAACCAAGCCTACGCGGCATGCCCGGCTATGAAAGAATCGAAGTCAACGCACGTGGGCGCCCAATTCGTGTATTGCGTGATACAGATCCCAGGGCTGGCAATGATCTTCAGCTATCAATTGATATTGGCGTTCAGCTTCACGCAAGCAAAGTTTTACGAAAAGGACGATCCGAGGTCGTCGCTTTCAATGAAAAGGGTGTTCAGGCAGGCTTGGCCGCTAATCCGGAACTTGTCGCGCATATTACCAGTGGTGATGATTTGATCTTGCGCGACGAAAAGGGGCGTTTAACGCCGCCTGAGTCTGGTGCGGCGGTGGTCATGGATATTCACACGGGGAATGTCGTGTCTCTGGTATCGACGCCGATGTATGATCCAAACATCTTTACCGAAAAACTGCTGACGCGTGATTGGCGGCGATTAAATAATCATCCGCGCCGGCCACTGCTGAATCGCTCCACATCTGGCATGTATGCACCCGGATCAACCTTCAAGATGGTGGTTGGCCTTGCCGCTTTGGAAGCTGGAATTATTTCAGAAAAATCATCCTTCTTTTGTAAGGGTGATATGGAACTGGGCAATGCAACGTTTCACTGCTGGCGCAAAGGTGGTCATGGGCGTGTAAACATAATCTCAGCGCTGGAGCAATCCTGTGATGTCTATTTTTATGAGGTTGCGCTTAAGACAGGCATTAAACGTATTCGGAATATGGCGCTCCGTCTTGGGCTCGGGGGCGTTACAGGTCTAGATATACCTGGTGAAAAGCCCGGTATCATTCCTAGTCATGAATGGAAACTGGCAACGCATGGTAAGGTCTGGACGCCTGGTGAAACGGTCGTGGCGGCGATTGGGCAGGGCTATGTCCTCGCCACGCCGTTGCAACTGGCTGTCATGACAGCGCGAATTGCCAATGGCAAGTTCGCAGTCAATCCGTCGATCGTAATACATGATCCTGATAATGCGCCGGTTTTTGAACCACTTGATATATCTGAGTCGGCATTAACCATTATCCGCAAAGGTATGTTTGCGGTTACCGGTGGGCAGTTAGGAACAGCGCGCAATTACGCATTACCCAAAAAATATGGCGGTATGGCCGGCAAGACGGGGACAGTTCAGGTAAAGCGGATTACCAAACAACAGCGAGAAGATGGAATCACCAAGAATATCGACCGGCCATGGAAAGAGCGTGACCACGCATTATTTGTGGCATATGCGCCAATAGTTAACCCCAAATATGCGATTTCGGTCGTCGTTGAACATGGCGGCAGTGGTTCATCAATGGCCGCCCCAATCGCCCGCGATATCATGGCTAAAACAATTTCTGAGCTGGGCGTATGATTGGCATCGGCAAAGTTCTTGTGCGGATACCATGGCACATTATTTTTCTGGCGAGCATTCTGGTTGTAGTAGGCTCGCTGGCATTATATTCAGCGTCTGAGGGATCATGGGTGCCGTGGGCTGGTCGTCATGCGATGCGTGCCGGTGCTGGTCTGGCCATCGTGATCACCTTTGCCTTTATAGATTTCAAATACATACGTGCGATCGTATACCCGCTGTTTTTGGCTACAATCATTGTTCTGATACTGCTTTTGTTTATTGGTACTGGAAGCGGTGTATCCCGCTGGATCACCGTTGGTGGTTTCACCTTCCAGCCATCTGAGCCAGCAAAGATTGCCGTTATAATGGTGCTTGCGCGTTATTTTGATGAGCAGCCAGCCGAAAAATTCCAGTCGATTTTTACTTATTTGCCAACCCTGGTACTTGTTGGCGTTCCCTTTTTACTGGTGATTAGACAGCCGGATTTAGGCACCGCACTCATGCTGTTTCTGGGCGCTGTGGCTGTCATTTTTGTTTCTGGTATTCCTTGGCGCTACATTACGGTCGCCTTTATCTCAGGTTGCGCCGCCATTCCCGTATTATGGATGAATTTACATGCCTATCAGAAAGCGCGGGTGATGACCTTTCTTAACCCCGAAGCCGATATGCTGGGAACAGGCTATCAGATCACGCAATCCAAAATTGCCTTGGGATCTGGTGGTATGTTTGGCAAGGGCTTTTTGCTTGGTAGCCAGACACATTTGAATTATCTGCCGGAAAAACAGACCGATTTTGTTTTCACCATGATTGGTGAGGAATTCGGTCTGGTAGGCAATCTGTTTATTTTGCTGATCTATATGCTGATTATTGCCGCTATTTTGCATATCAGCTATCGCGTGGCCTCGCGATTTGCCCAGCTGACCTGTGTCGGTATTGCGGTGATGTTGTTTCTTTATATGTTCGTTAATGTCGCGATGGTGACTGGCTTATTGCCAGTCGTTGGGGCGCCGCTACCGCTCATTTCATATGGTGGTACGGCTATGCTCACAGTGTTTGTGGGTATTGGTATTGTGACAAGTGCCAATGTGCATGATCGTATTGAACAGTAAATGTAATAACTAATTTAGCTTAACGTATTTAATTTGCTAGAGTCGTGACTACATCCATATAGGCATAAGTGATTGGGTGATGTACGGAAAGGAATAAGATGTTTGAGTCATTTTTCCCGAGACCAAAATTGTTTTTTACAAGCTTGCTGATTTGGGCAACTCTTGTTGTATTGTTCTGGTTTACATTAGGGACTGATTTTGGCGAGTTTCTCGGGTTCCAATTCGCCGAAGAAGGCGCACCTCCTGTTATTGGTATGGGCTTTTTCGTCACCCCCAGCTTTTTATGGTTTTATCTCTATTTCATTATGGCGACGATACCATTCTGGTTGTTCTGGCAGAAAATTTCTCCGAACAAGTGGCACAAATGGTCAATTTTAGGTTCTGCTCTGATTCTGTTCAGCACCTATTACGGCGTTCAGGTGTCTGTCGCAATCAATCACTGGCGGCGTCCATTTGGCGATACGCTTCAGAATGCACTTATGGGCGAAGGGAATGTTACAATCAGTGATTTTTATGGTCTCATGGGAACATTCGCCGAAATTGCTTTTATCGCCGTTGCAATTTTCACATTCACACGTTTTTTTGTAAGCCATTATGTGTTTCGCTGGCGTACAGCGATGAATGATTATTACACCGCGCAATGGAAACGTGTTCGTCATGTTGAAGGTGCGTCACAGCGTATTCAGGAAGACACACAAAGATTCGCCAGTATTGTC
>JBMZPN010000110.1:0-5603 GCA_049620845.1 Puniceispirillum sp. (SeqCode) | reverse complement strand
AAAACAGCCGCTTTGACCAAAATACCCGCAATCATGAAGCCGAAGCCGACAAAGATGATGATACTCTGATCAATTTCGGGCAATCTTGTTGCCAGATCAGCCATGTTCAATGTACCCGTGACCGCATAGACAAAGCCGGTGCCGATAACATAAAAAGTCGCACCGACCGCGCCGATAATCAAATAATTGAATGCCGCTATGAGGCTTCGCCGGTCAGTGCCTGCACCCATGGCAATCAGCATGACCGAAGACAAAGCCGAAATTTCCAGGAAAACAAACAGGTTAAAGGCATCAGCCGTCATTACCAGACCTGACAAACCACCACAGACCAGCAACCAAGCGGCATAGGTTTTGCCGCAATCAGCCAAAGCAATCTCTGCGGCAATCAGATGCCGCGCGGCCAGGGTCGCAACAAAGGCCAGCCCCATCATAATCACCAATGTCATGCTGGTCGCCGAATCAACGACAAATTCGATACCCCATGGTGGCTCCCAGTTGCCCAGATAATAGGATATCCTGACCCCGGTCATCGTTACGCTGTGCAGTAATAGAGCCATAACAAAGCTTACGCCAACAGCCGCGAGGCTGATTACCCATGCAAAAGCGGGCACAGGCACCAGCGTAACAACTGCGGCCAGTAGTAATGGTATTGCCACCAGCAAAGCGGGCAAATTCTGGATCAGGTAACTAGCTGTCATGATGATCACCGTCCCTTGCCGCAGAACGCAGACGATTTGGCCGCTCAAGCGCAGCTTCGGCTTTAGCCGCTAGAAGTTCATCTTCTTCAATTGATCCAAAGGCTTCATTGATACGCAAAACCAGGGCTAAGCCCAATGCCGTAGTCGATACCCCCACCACAATGGCGGTCAGGATCAACACATGCGGAAGCGGATTTGAATAAGTCACTGACGGATCATCAACCAATATAGGCGCAGTACCGCCAGCCATTTTGCCCAGCGTGATATAAAACAAAAATACCGAAGTCTGGAAAATAGACAGGCCAACAAGCTTTTTGACCAGATTCTGTTTGGAAATCACCACAAACAGTCCTGCCATCATCAAGAAAATGACGACGTAATAGTTCCACAGATCCGCGATAGCCAGCATCGTCATGACTTATCCTCAACAAAACCAGCAAAAGCATGAAACAGCGCAAGCATGACACTGGTAACGGTCAGCCCTACGCCCAATTCAACCAGCAGAATACCAATATGCTGACCACCAGCCACGTCACCTGTCAAAGCTGTATAGTCAAGGAAATAGCCACCTTTCAGAACGCTAACAACACCGACAGAACCGTAAAGCAGAACGCCTAGCGACATCATCACGACATTGACCTTGGTTGACACAATCCTGCGTCCGGCATCAAGACCAAAGACGAGACCATGTAGAATAAACGCCGCCGCAATGATCACACCCGCCTGAAAGCCGCCACCAGGGCCATAGTCACCATGAAACTGAACGTACAAACCAAACATAATTATTGGTGCGAACAAAATTTTTGCGGCAAGACGGAAAACAGGATTTTTCTGCATATCTAACCCTCCTTCCTTTTGCGTGATTTATGTTTACGCGTGCGTGTCACACCCGTTAGTAACAGCAAAACACCCAGACCTGCAGTAAACACAACAATCGTTTCGCCCAGCGTATCAAAGCCGCGATAGCTGGCCAGCACGGTGGTTACGACATTTGGAATGTGTAAGGCATCACCACTTTCAGCCAAATAACGCGGTGCAACATGCGTGTGCACAGGCGCATCTGGATCACCAAAAGCTGGCAAATGTGATGCTGCCGTAACAAGAAGAAGGCCGGCAATGCCACAAATCAAAAGCGCTGGCAGATTGTTGTCTGTCGAGGGTTTTTCTTCAGCTGGCAGGTAAGCCATGGCGGCAAGAAAAAGTACCGATGAGACACCGGCACCGACTGCCGCTTCGGTAAAGGCAACATCAACCGCATCAAGATTTACAAAAAATGCCGCCGATATCAGGGAATAGGCACCTGACATGACAATCACAGCGAATAGACGGCCTGTGCGCATCACCATCACGGCAATCGCAACCAGCAAACACATCAGAAAGATATTTATAAACAGACCTGTCATTTAGCCGCCTTCTTTTTAGTCACCTTCTTTTTGGCCACCTTCTTTTTAGCCGAAACTTTGGGTGATGGGGTCTTGGCAGACAATTTATTTGCCCCTTCTGGTTTTACGCCATCTTTATAGGCAGCTTGCATAACAGCATGTCCGGCAATCGGACTGGTGAAAAACAGAAAGATACCGATAAAGGCCAGCTTGACCGTTACCAACGTCAATCCTGCATGAAGCATCATGCCGAGTATCAGAAATCCAATACCAGCCGTGTCCATCATGCCTACGGCGTGCATACGGCTATAAACATCAGGAAGCCGAACCAGCCCAATGCTACCTATCAGCAAAGCAACAATGCCAATAAACAGGCAAAGTGACGACAAAAAGGGAATAATCATTTCGATCATTTATTATCCCCACGCTTTGCATCACCCAGACTTCCAGTAGTGAAAAGTTTCAGAACCGCAAAGGTACCGATAAAGTTAATCACCGCATAGAGAATGGAAATATCAATAAATTCTGGACGCCCCATCACAAATCCATGCAAAGCAATCGCCAGAATAATAACTGTACCAATCGCATTCACAGCCAGAATACGATCAAAGGCAGTTGGCCCTAAACCCGTGCGGATCAACGCCAATACGATAGAAACGGCACATGCGGCTAATGCGGCTATCATCATCATGAGTTTGTCAGCTCCGCATCTGTTACATCTTCCAGAGCCGTGACACGGCGATCCATATCCCCAGTACGCACGTCATCGCCAAAATCATTATGAAGCGCATGAACGAGAAATGTTGTTTTTGAACTTTCATCAATGTCGATGGTTACGGTACCCGGCGTCAGCGTAATCGAGTTGGCATAGGTAGCCAAACCGGCTCCGGTACGCTGACTTGCTGGTACCTCAAAAATTTCTGGCTTGGCGCCACCAAACAGAATGATTTTTGCTGTGGCTATGTTTGACATGATGATTTCGCGTAACAGCCAAACCAGATAAGCTGGTAAGCGGGCAAATAAATGCGTGGGCAATCCCTCAAGATCGCTGGCACCGATGCGCCATGACAACCATGCACAAAGCGCACAACTCAAAACACCGAGTGACATGATCAACGGGGTATAATGGCCTGACATTAAAAGCCATGCGGCAAACAGGATTGCAAATAAAAGAAAAACACGCATCATGAAATAGGCATACCTCGAATTTAGTGATCACATAATAGTGATATTTGTCTGATGATCAATGCTTGCTACCCTGTTTTGATTTGAAAAAATGTTATTTTTTTCGCCATCATCAACCTTGCAAATGTAACAGCTTCACGATAATTTGGTTTATGGATTTACGGCATAAAGCCGAAAGAGGAATTGAAAATGGTGACCAAAACAGCATCAAATGCGAAACCACGTCCGGCTCATGTACCCGAGGAAAATGTATATGAAAAAATGCACTGGATGGTAATCGTCACTTATCTGATTGCTGCCGTTGCTGTGGCCGCTATGATTATGAATGCTGGCTAATTCTACAGCCATCTAAACAACGTTTCATTTGATTTACATGTATGGGAGCGTTAGTGGACGCTTTATACCAAAAGCAGATTCTGTCACTAGCGCATAGCGCACGCGCCAGCACCCTTGACTTTACGCCATCACATACAGCTAGCTGTAACAATCCTGTCTGCGGTGACAAGGTCAGCGTTTCGATTGCCATTCAGGCTGATCGGATTTCGGATATAAGTGTTGATGTAAAAGGATGCGCGCTATGCGAGGCAGGCGCCGGCTTATTGCTCGAAACTGCCCGCGATGAAAAGATAGATAATATCAGAACTCTGGGCACAGACCTCAAAGCGTTTTTAAGCGCCGATGATGTTGGTGAATACCCGTCAGGCAATGAAAATGCTGAAAAGCTTCAGATATTCACGCCTGTCAAAGCCATAAGAAACCGGCACAAATGCGTAGTCCTTGCATTTGACGCCTTTAACGAGGCTGTCGACTTATTCAGGGCGGACAGAGACCTTATCGAAAGCCCATAGAGCCACACACAAGGCGAGTGGAAATCCGATAACCAGGATCAAACCGATATTTGCGTTCATAATCAACTCCACAAGATTTTGATGCTTATATCTACGATGCCAAATCATCTCTTGGCAAGGGACAAAACGCCGCGATAACCCTAATCGTCCAAAAGCAGGCACGCATATTGCGGCAAAACCAGATCAGGGCCCTGCTCCCATGCAGCGGCTTTATAAGCGGTGGCGGCGATTTTGCCAGTTTCACTCATACAATCTTCCGCAGATTCAAACTTTAGATCGGTAGTCATGACACCCGATGACAAAACGGCAACAACGACCCACTCCATCTCAATCATCCATTAAAATACAGGCATATTTATTCAATTCGATATCTTGTGCTTTGGCTTCCGCAATATCGGCTTTTGCTGATCGTGCCATCAACGCGGCCTTGCCAGCTTGCTTGTAGCAATCATCAACAGTACGAAAGGTTATATCAGTTGGCACAATGCCCTATGTCAGCACTGCCACTAAAAGCCATTTCATACCTGAACCCCGCCATGTGATTGATTACATGGCCAAGATAAAAGCGTTATTAATTGCAAACAAGCATGCAAAAAATTTAATTTAATCAGCCTTGACGTTAATCAGTGCCTCCCACCAACGTTCAAAAACCCCCGGACTGTCCAATATCACCGTTTGCCCCATAAGCGGGGTCATGACCGATATGTCCTGTTTTTCTGCACGTTTGGTGATTTCACTAGGTGGGTCATACCAGTTATGTATGGATAAGGTGAACATCCCCCAATGAACCGGAACCAGATGCTTGCCCTGCAGATCGATAAAGCCCTGTATCACTTCATCTGGCATATTATGGACTGCAGCCCAGCGTTCGTTATATTGTCCGCTATCCATGAATACGATATCAAACGCCCCATAGCGGTCGCCGATATCTTTGTAATGCACATCATAACCTGAATCGCCACTATAATAGACACTCTTGCCGCCGCCTTTGACAATCCATGACGCCCATAATGTCTGCATTGTCGAGAAAAGCGCCATACGGCCTGAAAAATGCTGAGCTGGCGTACAGATAAAGGTGACACCATCAAAATCTATTTCATCCCACCAGTCGAGCTCGATCAGCTTGTCATTATCGACGCCCCATTTTCGCATATGCGAACCAACCCCTAAAGGCGCGATAAAAGTCACGTCATCGTCCTTAAGCTTGATAATCGTTTCCATATCGAGATGGTCATAATGGTCGTGCGATATCAGCACATAATCCAGTTCAGGAAGCTCATCGATATTTATGACAGGTGGCTGAAACCGTTTAACCAGAAAGCTGACAGGGGATGCAGCGGCGGAAAATATAGGATCAACCAGAACAATCTTGTTATTGATGGATAGCAGAAATGTCGAATGCCCCAACCATATAAATTTTACCGTACCCGCGCTATCAGCAAAATCGGCCGGTACACCAGATCGATCTTCGGGTATTAGTTGTGATGGGG
>JBMZPN010000109.1:0-5664 GCA_049620845.1 Puniceispirillum sp. (SeqCode) | reverse complement strand
AATGTGACTCGTCAAGGCGTGCGGTTGTGCCATCATCCATAACGATGCCGTCCTCTCGCAACATCAGCCCATAACGCGTCTTACCGACTGGTAATTTGGCAAACCCGTTACTGTAAACCCGGTTGATGAATGTTGTGGCGTCAGTGCCTTGAATATCGATTTTACCAAGGCTTGTAACATCGCATACCCCTACTGCGGCACGTGTGGCAAGCACTTCACGATCAACGCTTTGTCGCCAATGGGTTTCGCCAGGTTGCGGATACCATTGCGCCCGCAACCACATGCCAGCCTCGACAAAGATGGCACCTTGTTCTTCAGCCCATTTGTGTGATGGTGTAAGGCGGGTAGGGCGGAAATGACTGTCGCGAGCACGCCCAGCCATAACGCCGATGGCAGTTGGCGTGTAAGGGGGACGGAAAATTGTGGTGCCAACATCTGGAATGGGTTTTCCAGTTAATTCAGCCATGATTGCAAGACCTGAAATATTCGATGTTTTGCCCTGGTCAGTGGCCATGCCCAGTGTGGTATAACGTTTCAGATGCTCAACCGAGCGGAAGTTCTCCTGATGAGCAAGCTTTATATCTTTGACCGTTACATCATTCTGTTGGTCAACCCATGCTCTTTTCTTGCCATAGTTCACGTGCCAGAAAGGCATAAGATTGATTTGCGAATCTTCGGCTTTGGGCAATTTGATCGCTTTTGCCTTGATATCGATATCTTCCAGCAAACTAACAGCCGTCTGAATACCTGATGACAGACATGAGGCAAGGCTGAATTGGCCATTGGCCGCGCCAGCAACGCGCATACCAACTGGCAAGGTGCCGCCAGGAACAAAAGCGGCAATATCCTGTTGCCATTGTGGATGGCCGCGTTGATGACAGGTCAGATGCACATTTGGATTCCAGCCGCCAGAAACACCCAGCGCACCGCATTTTATTGTGCGCGTTGTGCCATTATTCATCCTTATGCTTACCGCATTCAGGCCAAGCCGTCCGGACGCGTCTACGACGCGGGCACCCTTAATAACCTCAACCCCCTCAATCTTGGGTGTCTCAGAGCGCGTGTCGATGATAGCGCTGATATCAATGCCATTGGCACGCAAATCAGTTACTGTACGGTATCCATCGTCATTATTGGTAAAGATCGCAACTTGCGACGCCGGTGTGCTAGCCCATCGATTAACATAGGAACGGATGGCACTGGCCTGCATGATGCCGGGACGGTCATTATTGGGAAAACAAATTGGCCGTTCGATGGCACCGCCAGCCAGAAGCGCTCGCTTGGAATAAATGCGCCATAAAACCTGCCTTGGTTTGCCCTGTTCAGGGACGGCGAGGTGATCCGATACGCGCTCAACAGCACCATAAATACCATGATCGAAAGCGCCAATAACGGTGGTGCGTGCCATGCAACGCACATTGTTCATTGATTTAAGCTCGGCAATTGTTGTCTGCGCCCAGTCGGAACCTGATTCATCGCCAATTTCGAAGGTTTCCGAATTTAATCGGCCACCAAGGATGAAATCTTCGTCAGCTATGATGATATCGGCGCCTGCGCGTGCTGCGGTCAATGCGGCGGCTAAGCCAGCTGGCCCCGCGCCAATAATCAGCAGATCACAATGTAAAAACCCTTTATCATATAGATCCGGATCAGCTTTGGCGGATAATGACCCAAGGCCGGCGGCGTTGCGGATGATGGGTTCATAGAGTTTTTCCCAAAAAGCGGCAGGCCACATAAATGTCTTATAATAAAACCCTGCTGTCAGAAAATTTGAGAAGATGTCGTTGATTGCCATGGCATCAAATTTCAAGGATGGCCAGCGATTCTGACTTCTGGCTTCAAGTCCGTTGAAGAGTTCGATAACGGTGGCGCGGCTGTTAGGCTCCTGACGCGCCCCTGTACGAAGTTCGACGATCGCGTTCGGCTCTTCCGAGCCAGCCGTTACCACCCCTCGTGGGCGGTGATATTTGAACGAACGACCCATTAATCTGACATTGTTGGCCAGCAAAGCTGATGCCAGTGTATCGCCTTCGAAACCGTCATATTGCTTGCCGTCAAAGGTGAATTCAACCAGCTTCGCGCGATCAATCATGCCGCCATTGTCGAGACGGTTAGGTTGATTTGAAAAATCACTCATTTGCTGCGCCCCCTTTGCCGTGCCACATCGGAAGCAAGTTCAACTTTTTCGATAGCATGAGTTGTTGTGTCCCGCGTAACAACCAACCAAGAGCGATCACCCTGCTCGTGATACCAGAGCTCCTGATGCTGTCCTGCCGGGTTGTCGCGCAAATATTGGTAATTATAAAAGGCGGCATCGGCATTCTTGGCCTGCCAGTCTGGTCGGTCAATCAGGGACGCATCTCCAAGATAGATAAACTCCTGTGCATCGCGGGGGCCAAGTAAAGGGTGATTTATGATCATGCTGGCGTCTCCTAATGCAGGTTCGGCTGTGCGCCGACGCCTTTTTCGTCAATCATATAACCGCGTTGGAAACGGTCGAAGCGAAAAGCTGTTGCTGTTTCATGTGGTTGTCCGGTTGCTAGAAGATGGGCAAAGCACCAGCCCGATGCCGGCGTCGCTTTGAAGCCGCCATAACACCAGCCACCATTAAAAAACAGCCCGTCAATATCCGTACGGTCAATTATAGGCGATCCATCCATCGACATGTCCATGACGCCGCCCCACATCCGCAAAATGCGTGCACGGCCAATCATCGGCATGATCGCCATGCCCCCTTCGCAAACATCCTCAACAGTTGGCAGGTTTCCGCGCTGTGCATAGGTGTTATAGCCGTCAATGTCGCCGCCAAACACAAGTCCACCTTTATCCGACTGAGAAATATAGAAATGCCCCATTCCGAAAGTAACAACGCCGGGAATAACAGGCTTCAATCCTTCGGATACAAAGGCTTGCAGAACGTGACTTTCAATCGGTAAGCGCATTCCGGCTTTGCCCATGACGCGCCCTGATGATCCGGCAACAGCGCAACCAACCTTTTTTGCACCGATAAATCCACGTGATGTTTCAACACCTTTACATACGCCATTTTCGATTTTGAAACCGGTCACTTCGCAATTCTGAATGATATCAACACCACGGCTGTCTGCGCCGCGAGCATATCCCCATGCCACGGCATCATGACGAACGGTGCCGCCGCGACGTTGTGCCAGCCCCCCTTTTATGGGAAAGCGGGCATCATCAAAATTCAGAAATGGACATTCAGCGCGGATCTGGTCGGCATCAAGCAAATCGGCGTCTGCACCATTCAACAGCATCGCATTGCCGCGCCGGATATAGGCATCGCGCTGGGCGTCAGAATGAAACAGATTGATAATGCCACGCTGGCTGACCATGGCATTGTAATTAAAATCCTGTTCCAGACCTTCCCAGAGTTTTAGGGACAATTCATAAAATGGCTCATTACCGTCAAGTAGATAGTTCGACCGGATGATCGTTGTGTTACGCCCGACATTGCCACCACCAATCCAGCCTTTTTCAAGCACGGCGACAGATTTTTCCTTGAATTGTTTGGCTAGGTAGTAAGCTGTCGCCAGACCATGCCCGCCGCCGCCAATGACGATGATGTCATAATGCTCTTTTGGCTCAGGTGAACGCCATGCTGGCGTCCAGCCTTTATGCCCAGTCAGCGCTTCCTTGATAACCCGAAATCCAGAATATCGCATTTAGCTCTCCTAACATTTCAAGAATGTTACCAGCGCCTGAGGTTTGTAAATAAGGGAATCGGACAAACCATAATCAAAACACGACATTATGCACTTGATGACGTTATTTTTCCGTCAAGAATATCACTTATCAGCACTGTTTGATTGGTGGCCGCGGCATGTTGTGCGGCCATTCCCATCACCACAGCCATAAGACCATCATCGATAGTCACTTCGACAGCGCCATTACCTCGTACAACTTCAGCAAATTTTTGGTGTTGATAAAAGGTAGAGCCATTGTGATCTCCAGCCTCAAGTAATTCCGGATCAACCGGAATTTCGATACTATGCGGTTTTGGCGGGTTTCGGGGACTGACGGTTAATTGGGCAACAGGCGGGGCACCAAGATCAGATACCCAGAAACGCGTTGGGCCCGGAACACTGCATTCAATCTTGCCCGCTACACCGACCGCGGAAATTTTCTCCTGATAGCGTGATCCTTCGGCAAACATGCATAATTCCAGCATTGCGCGACTGCCTGACGCAAACTCGATGATCACATAGCCATGATCCCAGATATCGGGTGTCTGCTGATCGTAACTTTCATCCTTATGATTATGTGCCTGCCCTGCAGAGGCCATAACGCGCACCGGTTCAGATTGCAGAATTAGACGCATCAAATCAAAGAAATGACAGCATTTTTCGACCATGGTACCGCCCGTATTGGCATTGAAACGGTTCCAGTCACCAATTTTCGGCAGGAAAGGGAAGCGGTGTTCGCGAATGGACAGCATGTCAACGCCACCAGTATCATTACGCGCGTTTTCGATCAGAGCGGCGACCGCCGGCATATAACGATATTCCATAGCTACCCAGACAGGTGCCGGGTATTTTTTTTCAAATTCTCTGAGCTTGATTATATCTGACACTTTTGTGAAGAGAGGCTTTTCAACAAGTATGGGAAGTGCCCTGCGACTGGCAATTTCCAGTAACTGATCGGCATGACAGAAATTCGGACTTACAATAACGAGGCAATCTAGCCGTTCATCGGCAAGCAGGCTTTGTATCGAGTCGTGAAATGTAGCATCAGGAGCCAGCTTAGCTGCTTGAGCCTGCATGTCAGGATCGGGCTCTACAGTACCAAGCACAGTTGTATCTTCAAGCAAGGCGATATTACGCAAATGCTCTTGCCCCATCATGCCGCATCCAATCATGCCATAGTTTATATTTGTACCCATTATTTATTCCTAACTTGCTAAATACGCGTATTGATTGAGTCTAATTCTATTTCCAGCGGGCACGATAACGTGCTTTGGCGGGATCAAACCATGTGCTGGAGACTTCAATAAGCCGACCATGTTGATCCCATGCTAATCGTTCACAAAAACCCCAAACCGATTGATCGCTTTGATCAAATATGGACTGTCCCCATGTCGGCATTGGCGCGACTGAAACGCTGTCCTCTACCTTTGCAACCCAAAAGCCAAGATGTTCTTTATAGAGTTGATAAAGTGAATGTGACATATGGCTTTGACCATCATCGAGGTTGAATTCGCCATCAATCCATATTTCTTCCAAAGCGACTTTGATATCCCCAAGCTGACGTACACGGCGAATACGGTGTGCTTTGTCACTAACACCTATGTCAGGGAGGGTGTCAGGTTTTGCAATACGGTTTGCCGAAATCAATTCAGCGCTTGGGTCGCCAATACCGTCAACAAGTTCGAGATGAAAAAAGGCATAAACTGACTCGCGGTTGCTTTTGTGACGGATATAGTTGCCTGACCCCTGAATGCGTTCCAGCATGCCGCGGCGTGTCAATTCTGCCAGGGCGAGGCGCAGGGTGCCAACAGCGATACCTAGTTCTTTGGCAAGGACACGTTCTGGTGGCAAGCGTTCGCCATCAAGCCGGATATTGGCGTTGACCTCACGTTCGATCAGGTCGCAGACCTGCATATATATGGGGATTGTCCCGCTTGAATAAATTTTTTGCATTTTTGAA
>JBMZPN010000108.1:0-5688 GCA_049620845.1 Puniceispirillum sp. (SeqCode) | reverse complement strand
ATTCCAGTCTCAATTAATCCATCTTAATTAGATGTAATTTGCAGTTATCGCTTTTCATAGTACATTGACCAGGTGAACGGAAGTAAAGACTAGCCTAAAAGATACATAATGAAAACCAACCCGAGATTTATCGGGGCGTGCATGCCCTGTCTACTGGATTCTATATGATAAAGTCTTTATCCAACCCCAATATTCTTGCCGATCCCAATATTCTGGCACTGGAAGCAAGTGGCGGCTTGCTGAGTGCGGCGTTACACAAAGAAGGCCAGATCGTCAGCCTTATATCGCATGACATGACGCATGGACATGCCAAGGATATTGTCCCTACGGCGATGGCGGCATTACAGCAGGCTGGATGCGATTTTGAGACCGTGACACATATTGCGGCGGGCGCGGGCCCGGGTTCATTTACCGGTATCCGCGTAGCGCTTGCCTGTGCCAAGGGGTTTTGTCTGAGCCACGGGGCAAAGGGGATCGGCGTATCCGGCTTACAGGCTTTGGCCAGTGACGCGGCACAGCAGGGGCGTAATGAGAGTGCGCGCATGCTCATCACCGCCGATACGCGGCGCGGGGCGCTATATTGCCAGTTTTTTGATAAAGACGGGCAGGCGACAGGTGCTATTTTTGAGGCCAAACCGGACGCATTACCAGATTTTTATGCGAGCAATTCTGATATATCACAGGATGATGCGCCGCTCTATATTGGCGGGTTTGATCATGCGCGGCTGGCCGATATTTTTGCCGCGCAAGGGGTTCGCGTGATCGCGCCAGATGCGGTAATGCCGCTGGATGCGGCGATGATCGCAATTGATGCCAAGCGGCAAATCATGACTGGCACGCTGACACCGCTGACGCCGCTTTATCTGGCGGCGGCAAAGCTAGGCCCGCCTAAGAAAGACCCCGCAGGCAAAAACAAGGCCAAGGTCACGCCTGTGGCACAAGGCTGATGGTGGTAATTCCGCTCGAAACAGACCATTTAGATGGCATCGCCGAGCTTGAGGCGGCGCTTTTTGAACGTCCCTTTACGGCTATGTCGCTGGCCAGTCTGTTTGCAGGCAAAGCGTTTGCAGGTTATGCGCTGATTGATGACAGGGCAGAGGCTGGCACGGCAGATAGCGGCTTTATCCTGTCTTATATATTGCTAAGTCAGGTGTTTGATGAAGCCGAAATCCTGTCGCTGGGAACAAGGCACACGCATCAGGGCAAAGGCTATGGCCGCCAGCTTCTGACCGCGAGCTGTGCGGCATTGGCGCAGGCGGGTATATGCCATCTATATCTGGACGTTGCCGAAGCGAATGTGGCGGCGCGTGCGCTTTATGGTGGATGCGGATTTGTGGAAACAGGACGGCGCGCGGCCTATTACGGTTTGGCACCGCACCGGCAGGATGCGATCATCATGTCAAAGACGCTGGGGTGACAGCCTGATTGGATGATTAGTGAGATAAAATGATTGTTCAACTTCGTCTTGACCAGCCTCGCGGCAAACAGGTAAAAGAGGATATTACCGCGCAAATTCGAGTGATAACGCTGCATTGACCAAGAAACTTTTTATTAAAACATATGGCTGTCAGATGAATGTCTATGATTCTGACCGTATGACCGATGTGCTTGCCCCATTGGGCTATGCCCCAACCGAAACGCCCGACGGCGCGGATATGGTGATTCTGAACACATGTCATATTCGTGAAAAGGCATCCGAAAAGGTGTTTTCGGAGCTTGGCCGTTTGCGGATGATGAAGGAAAAGGCACGCGATCAGCAAGGCCGCGCCGTGACGATTGCCGTGGCCGGATGTGTCGCACAGGCCGAGGGCGCCGAAATCACCCGCCGTGCCCCATGGGTTGATATCGTCGTGGGCCCGCAAACCTATCATCGCCTGCCTGAATTGATTGCCGATATCGATCCGACAGCGCGCAAACGCGCCATCGATACCGATTTTCCGCAGGAAGTGAAATTCGATCTATTGCCCGAAGAACATGCACCGCGTGGGCCGGCGGCCTTTTTAAGTGTGCAGGAAGGCTGCGATAAATTCTGCTCGTTTTGCGTAGTGCCCTATACGCGTGGTGCCGAATATTCGCGGCCTGCCCCCGATGTGCTGACTGAAGCCAGACGCCTGGTTGCCAGCGGCACGCGCGAAATCACTCTGTTAGGACAGAATGTGAACGCCTATCACGGTGATGACGGACATGGGTCGGTTTGGTCGCTGGGGCGGTTGATCCATGCGCTGGCCGAGATCGACGGTCTGGCGCGCATCCGCTATACAACATCGCATCCGCTGGATATGGATGATGAACTGATCGCCGCGCATGGCAATGTGCCGCAATTAATGCCGTATCTGCATCTGCCGATCCAGTCAGGTTCCGACCGTGTGCTTGACACGATGAATCGCCGCCATTCCAAAGATGTGTATTTTGAGGTGATCGACAAGCTGCGGCATGTGCGCCCCGATATTGCCATGTCGGGTGATTTTATTGTCGGCTTTCCGGGCGAAAGCGATCAGGATTTTGCCGATACGCTGGCGCTGATTGACCGCGTTGGTTATGCATCTGCCTATTCATTCAAATATAGCCCGCGTCCGGGCACGCCTGCATCAGTGTCGGATCTGCAAGTGCCCGAAGCGGTGAAGGCGGATCGTCTGGAAGCTTTGCAGCAATTACTCAATGCCCAGCAATTTGCCTTTAACAAAAAGACCGAAGGCATGACGCTGGATGTGCTTGTCGAACGTGTCGGCGGGCGTGACGGACAGATGGCAGGGCGCAGCCCGTTCATGCAGGCGGTCAACTTTGCCGGTAGCGAAGATCAGATTGGCCAGATTATTGCCTGTGATATTGTCGAAGGCCGACAGAATAGTGTAACCGCCGAAATGACGTCGATGAAGGGGGCAGCGTGAGCGAAAAAAATGCCAAGTTCACCATCAGGATGGACTTTGAAGATAACGCCACCGTAGCGTTATTGTTCGGCGAGCATAATCAGAATCTGATGCAGATCGAAGAGGCGCTCGATGTAAAGCTCGACTCATTTGGCAATAGCATCAAAATATCCGGTGCATCCGCCGCATCCAAAAAAGCACGTACAGTGATCGAAACGCTTTATAAGACGATGCGTGATGCCGGCGCCGAGGAAATCGATAAATCGATGGTCAGCGATGCGTTGCGCTGGGAAAGCAACAGCAAAGCCACGCCGAAGCCGCAATTGATCGAATCGATTGATACATGGAAAAAGAAAATCGTCGCCAAGACATCCGGCCAGAATCAGTATCTGGGACTGTTACGTCAGGATGAGGTGGTGTTCGGGCTTGGGCCTGCCGGTACGGGTAAAACCTATATGGCGGTTGCGCGCGCGGTCGAAGCTTTGAAAAAGCGGGAAGTCGAACGTATCGTGCTGTCACGTCCGGCGGTTGAGGCTGGTGAACGGCTTGGCTTTCTGCCGGGCGATATGAAGGATAAGGTCGATCCGTATCTGCGCCCGCTTTATGACGCGCTTTATGACATGATGCCTGCCGATAAGGTTGATCGCATGCTGACCAGTGGCGAAATTGAAATTGCGCCTTTGGCCTTTATGCGTGGCCGAACGCTTAGCGCATCCTATGTGATTATTGATGAAGCGCAAAACACTACGCCGGTGCAGATGAAAATGGTGCTTACCCGACTTGGACAGGATTCGCGCATGGTTATTACCGGCGATCTGAGTCAGGTTGATCTGCCTGCTGGCCAGCCATCAGGTCTGGCAGATGCGGTGTCGATTCTGAACGATATTAAAGGTGTTGGCATAATTCACTTATCAGGCAAAGATGTTGTAAGACACCCTGTTGTTGCGCGCATTTTGCAAGCCTATGAAAGCGGACAGACGCATGATTGACCCAAATCCGGAGCCTGACAGTCTAACGCCAGCTGAAGCTGATGATGGCAGTGACATGTCTGCCTATGAGGGTGCCGAGTGGATCACGCCGGATGACCACCAGATTGATAGTCTGATCGATCACGATTGCTGGCCAGAAAAAGCGGGTGACGATCTGAAACTACGCTTTGGCCAGATGCTTGATGCGGCACTGGCCGCACATGATATGAGGGGCTGTACTGTCAGCCTGCTATTATGCAGTGATGCCAAGATCAGACAGTTGAACCATGATCATCGCGGTATGGATAAAGCCACCAATGTGCTGTCTTTTCCGTGTGCAGATGATGCGGCCATGCCGGATGATATAAGCGCTATGGATAGGGCTGACGGTGAGGTGCGCGGCGAACAATTAGGCGATATCGCGATTGCTTATGAAACCTGCGTTCGGGAAGCCGATGAAAGCGGTATCAGCATGCATGACCATGTCACGCATCTGTTCGGACATGGGGTGCTGCATCTTCTGGGCTATGACCATGAAGATGAGGCCGAAGCCGATGAAATGGAAATGCTGGAAGTCAGCCTGCTGGCGGCGATGGGCATTGCCAACCCCTATGATGATGTTGCGGATGATGGCGCCCAAGATGACGCCCGAGAGGATATGAAAATCACAACGCCGATGACGGAGCCTATGTCATGATTGATATGCTGTTCAACAAGATCAAGACGCTGTTCGAGCGTCCTGAATCACGGCGGCAGAAAATGACCGAACTGCTTGAAGATTCGGCAACTGACCGCGAGCTTTTTGACCGCCATGAAGGCACCTTGCTGCGGAATCTGCTTGGGCTTCGTGATAAAATCGCCGCCGATGTGATGATCCCGCGTGCGGATATTGTCTCGGTGAGTATGCGCAATGAATTTTCCGCGATCAGCAAGCAGATATCGCAAGTAAGGCATAGCCGCATTCCGGTATATCGCGAGACGCTCGATGATGTTGCCGGCTTTATTCACGTCAAGGATATTTTCGCCAGTTTGCAGGCTGGTGAAGTGCCGCCAGTCAAGTCGCTTTTGCGTCCGGCTTTGTTTGTTGCGCCGACAATCCGGCTTCTTGATCTATTGCACGAGATGCGGTTGAAGCGTCGCCATCTGGCGCTTGTTGTTGACGAGTTTGGCGGGGTTGACGGGCTGGTTACGATTGAAGATCTGATCGAGGAAATCGTTGGCGATATCGAAGATGAATATGATGAAACGGTGGCATTGCGCTTTGATATCAATGGCGATGGTACGGCGATTGCCGATGCGCGCCTTGAAATCGAAACGCTGGAAACTGTAACTGGCAGTTTGCTGGATGATGATGATCGCGATGAGATTGATACGCTGGGCGGGCTGGTTTGCGCCGAAGCCGGACGCGTGCCTTCGCGCGGCGAAATTGTGCGGCATGAAAATGGTTTGCAGTTTGAGGTGCTGGAAGGTGATCCGCGACGTATCACATTGGTAAAAATCAGGGGTCTTGCGCGGACGCCGCAACATGACCAAAGCTAGGTGATTCCAGATGCTTTGGCTCCGGAATAAGGCGACTGCCATGATCCGTAATGTCTATGTTGGCTCGTTTCTGGCTGGTTGCTTTGCCAGCCTGTGCCTGCCGCCTCTGGGACTTATATTCTGTATCCTTGCATTATCCTTTCCCGCGCTGAAAGCGGCACAGGCAAAAACGGCATTACAGGCGGGAATTGTCTGGATGCTGGCGGGTCTTGGCTGGTTCGTGTTTTCGACCTACTGGGTTGCACATTCGCTTTATGTTGCCGATCAAGGCCTGTGGTGGCTGATGCCGTTTGCCGCTTTTGGCCTTGCGGCTA
>JBMZPN010000107.1:227-5692 GCA_049620845.1 Puniceispirillum sp. (SeqCode) | reverse complement strand
ATTCTATCCACGTTCATAAATCCGAAGCATTGATACCCTTTGTAGGTGCTGACAATGTCATGTGGATGGAAGCCGAGGGTGAACTTCAACGCCGTTCATCAGGCGGGGTAAATTCTGCTCTGTATGAAGAGGTTCAGAATATATTAATGGATACGCTTTCGGTTGGTAATGGGACTGTTGATCCTGTGATAGAACGGTTAGGCATTAGCAAACGAACATTGCAACGACGTCTCAAAAAGGACGGATTAAGTTTCCGCCAGGTCCTCGATGACACAAGGTTCCGGCTTGCAAACGATTTTTTGAGACAGGGTAAAATTTCTAAAACCGAAATTGCCTATCGATTGGGCTATCGTGATCCCAACTCATTCTATCGTGTCTATAAAGAATGGGCTAAATCACGTTTGGCAGACGACTAGTCACAATGTCAGCTTTTTTCTGGTCAGTTTCAGGGTGATTTATGATCACGCAGAACCGCTATATTGGGGTCAATTCAGTATTTTGACCTGTTTCATAGCCGCGTTTTGCAAATTTCCGAGCCAATTAGCTTTATAATTCATCTTTTTTCTAAAGCACTGAAAAACATATAATTAATTATAAATATAGCAAATATCTATGAGTATTATTACAGAAACAAGAAAACTGTTTTTTTTCTTATAACCTATTGTAAATAAATACTAAAAAACGCTTTTTAAGCAACTGTTGCTTCACGTGCAGGTTAATTATTGAAGTGTATCAGATTTGATGAATACTTATCTTACGTGAGCTTGACCGAAATGGCTGAGCTCGCGCGATCATAATCTAAAAGTGATCATTCTGTTAACGGAGGTTTAAAATGAAGATTTGGTCGGGTAAATCAAAGGCGATGTTGGCTGCTGCCACTGTTGCTCTTTTCCCAACAATTGCACTCGCTGGCGAAGCTAATCTAGCCAGTGATGACTATGTCGGAATTTCTTTCTGGCTAATTTCAATGGCACTAGTTGCCTCAACAGCTTTCTTCTTCTTGGAAACACAGCGTGTTTCAGCAAAGTGGAAGACATCACTGACCGTGTCAGGTTTGGTAACATTGGTTGCCGCTGTTCACTATTTCTACATGCGTGACGTGTGGGTCAGCACAGGCGATACACCAACAGTATATCGCTATATTGACTGGCTGATCACAGTGCCGCTTCTCATGGTCGAGTTCTACTTGATCCTGCGGGCGATCACAAATGTGTCTGGTGGCGTTTTCTGGCGTCTGATGATTGGTACATTGGTCATGCTTGTCGGCGGTTACGCTGGTGAGGTTGGTTATATCGGCGCATGGCTTGGCTTTATCATTGGTATGGCAGGTTGGGCATATATTCTGTACGAGATTTTCGCTGGCGAAGCTGGCCGTATTTCGTCAGAGCAGGCACCTGAGTCTGTTAAGTCAGCCTTTTCAACAATGCGTTGGATCGTGACCATTGGTTGGGCTATCTACCCGATCGGTTACTTCTACGGCTACTTAGGTACAGGTGATCCGGCATCAGCTGCTGCATCACTCAACGTTATCTATAACTTGGCTGACGTACTGAACAAGATTGCGTTTGGCGTAATCATCTGGAACGTTGCTGTTACAGAGAGCGAAGCGTCTAAGTAATATATCTATGAGGCGGTCTTCGGATCGCCTCATTTCTTTCCGCTGGTGACTAAAACATACAGGGGTAAGTGCATGTCTGTTCTTTCAGTAAAACATAATACAATGCTGCGAGATGTCTCTCCTCTCGTGGATGCCGAAGATGCCAATTCTCAAATGCTTCATGCATTTATTGTCAACCGGCTTCCCAAGGATGGAACACCGCTAGCTGACGCTGCTCGGCACCATTTCGCCAAGCCTGGTAAAATGTTGCGGGCTAAGATGGCGCTTAGCGCGGCAAAGCTTCTAAAGATTGATCAGGCAGCTGCCTTGCATTGGTCAACAGCGATTGAAGTGTTGCATAACGCATCACTTATTCATGATGATATTTGTGACGGTGATAAAATGCGCCGTGGGCGTGTGGCTGTGTGGGCTAAATATGGCCGCGATGTAGCTTTGACCTTGGGTGATTGGCTGATTGCGCTTTCATTCGAACTGGCTGCTGAGGCAGCGCAACGCTCGAATACGCCAATGCTGGTTAAAACTCTGGCAAAACATATGGCGACAACTACCGCAGGCGAGGCGGCGGAATTTTCAATTCAGTCAAGCTATAGCTGGAAACATTATTTAAGGATAGCTGGCGATAAAACAGCGCCGCTTCTGACTGCCCCCCTTGAGGGTATTGCCGCGATGGCACTGCATGGTGATGCCGCGGGGGCTATTGGTTCATATTTCCGTCATCTTGGTGAGGCCTATCAGATCGCCAATGATATTCTGAATTTCCGTGCTGGTGATGGTGCCGCTGATTGCGGCTCTGACCTTGCGCGGCGGGCACCCAACGCCGTGATTGTACTGTATCGCGAGCGCATGGAAGCCAGCCAAGCTCTGGCCTTTGATAGATGGTGTAAGGAAGGCAGCAATGACGGTCTTGCCTTTTGGTTACAGAAAATTATGGCCTCAGACGCTTTGCTTCAAAGTGCTGAGCGAATGCAGTCTATTCTTGATGAATCAATCCGATGTGCTGCCGAAATGCCTGTCGAGCTTCAAACCGCAATAGCACCCGTACAAAATCTGCTTGAGGCTGTATGCCTTCAATCAGTCGCTGGACTTGACCGCAAGGCATAGCCTAAAGTTAGGTTGTTCAATTAGAGTGATAGGTGTTTTATGACGTCACAGATGCCGGTAACGCCTTTGGATAGTGACTCTGGGTCGAATACGCATATTCTGGTTATTGGTGCAGGCTTCGGTGGTATAGCGGCAGCCTTACGCATGCGCGCCAAAGGCTTTCAGGTCACATTGGTAGATAGATTGTCGGCTATTGGCGGGCGTGCGCAGGTATTTGAACGTGGTGGCTTCAGGCATGATGCTGGCCCCACTGTCATTACCGCACCCTTCCTGTTTGACGAATTATTTGAATTATTTGGTGAAAAACGTGAGGATCATCTGGATTTCAGGCCGCTTGATCCATGGTATCGCTTTTATTTTCACGGTGGCAAACAGTTTGATTATCGTCCTTCAATCGAAGATACGAATGATGAAATCCGAAAATTTTCACCTGATGACGTCAAGGGCTATGCGGCACTTCTCAAGACTTCGAAGGCTATTTTTGACATTGGCTTTGAAAAACTTGCTGATAGGCCATTTACCAAATTCTGGACAATGATGGCGCAGATTCCCAGCCTGTTACGTCTGAAAAGCTATCACTCGGTTGCAGGTATAGTGAATAGCCATATTAAGCATCCTTTATTGCGACAGGCTTTTTCTATTCATCCGCTTCTGGTTGGCGGTAATCCTTTTACAACCACCTCGATTTACAGCCTTATCCATTATCTTGAACGGCGCTGGGGCGTGTTTTTCTGCATGGGTGGTACAGGCCGTCTTGTGAAGGCGTTACATGATCTGTTGATACGGGTTGGCGTTACAGTTGAATTGAATGTCGATATTGCCGAAATTACCATGCATGATGGCCGCGTCACTGGCGCCATAGCCGAAGATGGCCGCAGATTTAGCGCTGACAGAGTCATCTGTAACGGTGACCCACCGACTGTCTACAGCCAAATGCTACCCTCTGACAATCATAGAAAAAAACGCCTATTCCCAGACAAATTTACGCATTATTCGATGGGTCTGTATGTGTTGTTCTTTGGCACCAAAACGCAATATCCGGATATTGCGCATCACACGATCTGGATGGGGCCACGTTACAAAGAGCTTCTGGCTGATATTTTTGATAAAAAAATCCTAGCTGATGATTTTTCCCTTTATCTGCATCGGCCAACCGCGACTGATGATAGTTTCGCGCCGGAAGGTTGCGACAGTTTCTATGTGCTTTGTCCGGTTCCTAATCTGCGCGGGAACATTGACTGGGACAGCAAAGGGCCAGAATTGCGCGATCGCATTGTTGCCGCCTTGAGTGCCACGATCATGCCAGATCTGGAACAATCTATTAGCGACGATTTCTGGATGACACCGGAGGATTTCAAAAAAGATTACAGGTCAATGCATGGTGCGGGGTTCTCGATTGCCCCTATTTTTGTGCAATCGGCCTGGTTCCGCTATCATAATCGTGACCCGCATATCCCGAACCTGTATTTTGCGGCCGCTGGAGCGCATCCCGGCGCGGGTATGCCCGGTGTCCTATGTTCGGCAAAGGTTGTCGAGACATTGATTGATGAAGATGTGCGATCGAACAGGTAGTTACATGAATATTGCGCAAACGGACATGCATATAAACGAAGAATTACCGCCCGAGATGTCGCTTGCCAGAAACGGAAAAAGCTTTAATTGGGCAAAGCATTTTCTGGGTCAAGAAATGGGTAGGGATGCGGCACAATTATACAGTTTCTGCCGCTTGCTTGATGATATGGCCGATGGGGATATCCCGCATGGTAGTTCAAGGCTTGCGGCTGTTCGTGACGGTCTGATGAAGGCTCGACCCACAGCAGATCGCGCCTTGACAGGTTTTTATCCATTTATGCAGGAAAAAAACATCGACTGTGATGTGGTGCTGGCACTGATTGATGGGTTACTTCAGGATCAAAATATCGTTGCCTTCGAAACGGAAGATGAATTATTGCGCTATTCGTATCGCGTCGCTGGCACTGTTGGTCTGATGATGTGCAAGGTGCTGAATTGTCATAATCCGGCGGCACTGGCACATGCCATTGACCTTGGTATCGCCATGCAGCTGACCAATATCGCTCGTGATGTGCTGGAGGACGCCACAATGCGGCGACGCTATGTGCCCGCAACTTGGGTTGGCAATATGACAGCTGACGACATTCTGGCTACGTCACGTTCTGCCGATACAGCCAAGATAGATATTGTTGCTAATGGCATTAACAGGCTGTTGGCGCTTGCTGAAATCTATTATGAAAGTGGCCGTCATGGTCTGGCATATTTGCCCTTACGCGCACATATTTCGATCGCCGTGGCATTACAGGTATATCGGCAGATTGGTGTCCAGTTGAAAAATCGGGGTACGCCGTGGCAAAATGGACGGCAACATACCAGCATATTTTCCAAATTCATCTGCACATCACTGGCTATGAAAAGTCTGGTATCGCGTCCAATGAAAAGGCCGGTACATAACAAACATCTTCACCGTGCTTTGGCTGGACTGCCCCATGTTAGCTGAGACCGCATCATCATTCACGGCAGGCACATCTGATAATGAGATAGCTCATAAGCATATAGCCATTATAGGTGCCGGATGCGCCAGCCTTTCACTTGCTGCCAGAGTCAGTGAATTACCTAGTACTAACCTTCACATCATTGAGCCCCCATATCCTGTTCAGGCTGACCACGTTTGGGGGTTTTGGGCGATGGAGTGGCTTGATCGGGTGCGTCCCTTGGTGCGCAAAAGCTGGCA
>JBMZPN010000107.1:0-217 GCA_049620845.1 Puniceispirillum sp. (SeqCode) | reverse complement strand
TGTTCAGAATGGGGTGACATTTCATGACAGTCTCGATGCGGCGCATCTGGATAGGGATGCCGAAATTTTTGACAGTCGACCGCCGAAAGTCGCAGATGGTGTTATGCTTCAGCATTTTGTCGGCTTTGAAGTGCGCGCCGCGGCAGGCAGTTTTGATGATAGTACAGCCATCTTGATGGATTTTCGATGTGATCAATCGCGCGGCATGCATTTCATT
>JBMZPN010000106.1:0-5754 GCA_049620845.1 Puniceispirillum sp. (SeqCode) | reverse complement strand
AAACCGATAAAGCTGGATATCAGTTTTTCAAGTGGCCGCGCTTTTGGCAAGATTGTGCCCATCTTGGGGGTGTGCGGCATCATCATATTCATCGCCACGACAATCGCCAGGCATCCGAAAATCAGTGTCAGTGTCGCGCTTTCGATATAATGCGATAGAATGCCGCCGCTACCGGCACCCAGAATAATAAAAGGTGACCAGCGCCGTAAAATGCCTAGATCGATGCTATCACGTCGATGATGCGCCAATGCCGATGAAATCGAAGTGGGAATGATCGTGGCAAGCGAGGTGCCAACCGCGGCATGCATGATGATGTCCGGTGGCACATTCATGAAATCGTAAATCAGAAACAGAACCGGCACTAATATGATGCCGCCGCCAATGCCCAGCAATCCTGCCAGAATTCCTGCAATCGCCCCCGTAGCCAAAAGTCCGAGCACCAGCATTATAAGCATTTCAGGTGAATAGGACACAGGTCTGGCTTCTCATATTGTTGCTATAGGTGGGCGTTGATTATCAGATGCGCTGGATGAATGCATCCTTTTAGCAGATACAGTGCCGATGCCAACTATTCTTTGCCAATCACGCATCTCACGGCTGGTTCACAGAAATGTGATTTGTATGAGTGCCTTACCATCAATATATTTGTTGAGAGTATGAATTATAAACTGGCATGGATAAAGGGCTTATGTCTTTTCAAAGCTATGCCACTTTATCAGAACGGGATGTAAAACATGGCAAAAGATACGCCGTCCCGGATTGAAGATCTTGTTATTGAGCGCTGTTTTCCGGCACCACCCGAAACAATTTTCGGTTTGGTAACGCAAACACGGCACCTGCTGACATGGTGGGGGCCTGAAGATGTTCATATTGGTGAAAATAATCTTGATCTGTCGCAACGCGGTGCATGGTTTTCGGTGATGGTTAATGGCGACAGCTCAACGCATAAAGTGTCTGGTGAAGTGCTGGCCATTGACCCGCCGCATTCGGTGACCTTTAGCTGGGGGTGGCATGACGAAGAGGATATACGCGGACATGAAAGTATCGTGCGTTTTGATATCGTAAAGGCCAGTGATGAGTCTGCCAATGAAGCCTGCTTTACGTTAACGCATATGAATCTGCCCAGCAAAGAATCTGCGCGCTTGCATAAAGGCGGCTGGTCATCATCGCTGGTCAAACTGGAACATCTTTCCGATCACTAAGTCCGGCCAGATATAGGAGACGAAAATGCCAAAATTTCTATTTGCCTATCACGGCGGCAAGATGCCCGAAACCGAAGCCGAAATAGCAGCAGAAATGCAGCGCTGGCGTGACTGGATGGATGGCTTGGGTGATGCGCTGCTTGATCCCGGTAATCCGGTTGGCATGTCCAGCACCGTGAGCATTGATGGTGTTGCCGATAATGGTGGCGCTAATCCGGTATCTGGCTATTCGCTGGTCATGGCCGATGATATGAATACGGCGCTGGCCATGGCGGCAGGCTGTCCCATGGTCACACAGGGGCATGGGTCAATCGAAGTTGCCGAAACGCATAATATGGACTTCTGATTGCGTCCTTCAGGCTAATAATCGCAAACGCGCGGCCAAATGTCCGATCACCTCGCGTCCGGCATTAGCAAAGGCAAAGCGCAGATATTGTTCCTGCCCATCGCCAAAGAAGGCACCCGGAATCGTCAGCACCCCGACATCACGAGCCATACGCTGAGCCACTTCGCGTGACCCGATACCGTCAAACGGATGCCGTACATAGCCAAAATAGGCGCCAGTGCTGATAAGCTCCCAGCCGTTAAGCTGATTGATAACATCGCTGAAAACGGTGGCGCGTGCGGCAATACGGGCGCGGTTTTCGTCGCGCCATGATGCCAGATGTGCCAGCATTGGCGTGATCGCCTGTTGCGGTGCGCGCGGGGCACAAATCTGGATATTGTCGATAATCTTGGCGAGCTGGAAAACCATGTCTGAACCCGCAACAACGGCACCAAGTCGATGCCCGGGCATGCAGTATGATTTTGAAAAACTGTAAAGCTGTATCAGATGATCCTGCCAGCCATCTATGGCAAACAGGTCATGCGGTGCGCCCGCATCCATCGGCAGAAAATCGCGATAGGTTTCATCCAGAATAAGCCAGATCCCCTTTGCCTTACATAGTGCAAGTATCTCGGCCAGCAACGCCGGCGGATAGATTGTGCCTGCCGGATTATTGGGGCTGACCAGTGCAATCGCACGGACATCTGCTGTGATCGCGGCGGCGATATCGTCGCAGTCCGGCAACAAGCCATTATCATCATGGCAATCAACATAGCCAACCGAAATGCCCAGCATACCCAGCGATGATTCATGGTTGAAATAGCATGGGCGCATCATCAATATGCGCTCGCCGCGTCCGGCGACAGCCAGAGCGGCGGCGACAAAGGCCTGATTACATCCGGATGTAATATGTGTGTGTTCTGGCGCGATATTGGCACTGTAAAGTGCACTCAGATGCTGGGCATAGGCGGTGCGTAAATTGTCATCACCTTCAACCCGCCCATAACGCGCATTGTCAGGCATGGCGGCGGCCTTGGCAAGCGCGTTCAGCATATCGGGATGGGCGGGATATCCGGGCACTGCCTGGCTCATATCAATCATATCACCATGGCGTCCATCATAGGATGCCTTCCAGTCAAGAACGGTGGATACAGGTGGGGCGTTGAGAGCTTCAACAGCAGGATTGAACATGGACATACCTATAGGGCAGTAATCAAAACAGAAAGGATAATCTTAACAGAGTTGAAGCAGCTTCAAAAGCACGGCAGAGTGATGATACGCGATAAAATGCATATTTGCTTTGAAACCGAACCATGAAATTGCCGTATTGAGGGTCACAATGTTTATCCGCGAAAATCTAACCTATGTTGCCGAGCCTTTGCCGCATCGGGAAAAACGTACTGATGACGAAATTGCTGCCGCTGCCACGGCATTCCGCGATGTGATGGCAACCCGCCATACAGTGCGTGATTTTTCAACGCGTGCGGTGCCGAAATCGGTTATCGAAGATTGTATCCGCACTGCTGGACGCGCACCTAGCGGTGCCAATCATCAACCCTGGCATTTTGCCGCCATTTCCAGCCCGTCGATCAAGGCGCAAATACGCGCCGCCGCCGAGGCCGAAGAAGCCAAATTCTATGCCAGCACCAGCCATGATGAATGGATTAAGGCGCTTGAGCCAATCGGCACTGGGCCGGACAAGCCGCATCTGGAAATCGCACCATGGCTAATTGTCGTTTTTGGCGAACGCTATGGCCAGTTTGACGATGGCACGCGTTATAAAAATTACTATGTGCCCGAAAGTGTTGGCATTGCTTCGGGCTTCCTGATTGCGGCACTGTATCTTGCGGGCCTGTCCTGCCTGACGCATACGCCCAACCCGATGAGCTTTCTGGGCAAGATTTGCAACCGGCCAGCCTCGAACAAGGCGATGATGATTCTGGCTGTGGGACATGCGGCAGATGATGCCAGCATTCCCGCCGTTGCCAAAATCAAGAAACCGCTTGCTGACATCATGACCTGCTTTGAATAGCTGGTTCGGATCAGCATTGTCGGTCTGGGGAAACGGCGATAGGGTATATCCAGACGATCTTTCATAATCTGGTGTCCGGAGATAAATCATGAAAACAGTGGCGGTAAAACATATCAAACGTGCAGATTCCGATCTGGCCACGCGGCTGGGTGCCGCAGGTGCCTCAACCGTGCACGAAGCCCAGGGGCGCACCGGATTGCTAAAACCCTATATGCGTCCGATCTATCCGGGCGCGCGTATTGGCGGCACGGCGGTGACGGTACTAGCACAGCCGGGTGATAACTGGATGCTGCATGTGGCCATCGAATTGTGCCAGCCAGGTGATATTCTGGTGGTGGCATGCACAACGGATTGCACCGATGGCTATTTTGGCGATTTGCTGGCAACCTCGGCACAGGTGCGTGGCGTCAAGGGGCTGGTGATCGACGCTGGTGTTCGTGATGTGGCTGATCTGCAGGCAATGGATTTTCCGGTCTGGTCGCGTGCCATTTCGTCAAAAGGTACGGTAAAGAATACACTTGGCGCGGTTAATGTGCCGGTGGTTTGTGCCGGACAGTTGGTCTTCCCCGGTGACGTGATCGCCGCCGATGATGACGGGGTAGTAGTGGTTGCCCGTGCCGAGGCTGATAGCGTGATGGCAAAAACACAGGCGCGCCTTGATGCCGAGGAAGACAAACGCGTCCGCTTGCAGGCTGGTGAACTTGGCCTTGATCTTTACAATATGCGTCCACGTCTAGCCGAGGCAGGGCTTGAATATGTGGATGATTTGGACACGCTGGGCAGTTTCGATGGTATCGATTGCCGAAACCGAAGCTAGCTAGTTTTCGCACTATTTGGCCATACGACAGGAAACCAGTCACTGCGCAGGCGTGCACCATCTTGCATATCATGTCCGGGAAAGGGCGGCGATGTTGGCCCGGGTCTTGTCACGTAACGTGCATCATCACCGACATAGCGCAAGGATAGAGCCCGCCGCCGTGTTGTTGCCATATTGCCGCGTGCACCATGAACAGCACGAAAATCGAAAGCCACCGCATCGCCAGGTTGCATCGCCCATTCGAGCGTCGGGAATTTGTCCGGTTCGGCATCGGGGTCAGGCACAGGCAGAAAATCATCATCATTGGCATAAAAATTATCTTCGGCCAGCCAGCGTACAGGCAATACCATCTTATCCCATTTATGCGATCCGGCGATCACCCGCAGGCTGGCATCATCGACCGGATCAACCGGAATCCAGAAACTTACCGTCTGGGTGCCTTCAACAAAATAATAAGGCGCGTCCTGATGCCATGGTGTTGGTTTGCTGGTGCCGGGCTCTTTGACCAGAACATGGTCATGAAAGAATTGGGCATGGTGCGATTGCATCAATGCCGCCGCCACGGCTGGTGCAGGTGATGAAGCCATGATATCGGCAAAGGCGGGTATCCGTTGCCAGTTGCAATAATCGTCGAAAAAGCGCCCAGCTTCGCCAGCTTGCAGATTTTCCGCCGCATAGGTTCCCGGATCTTCCATATTGGTCGCAATGCCATCTTTAATCACATCAACCCAGTCAGCAAACAGGCCGGGCAGACAGACCGCGCCATCGCGGGCAAACGCATCGATCTGGTCTTGGCTGATATTGTGCATCTTTAACGTCCGCTGTTTGGTTTGTTATGTTAATACAACAAGCTACACGTGATTCTATCAATATTCTAAATTAGTAATTCAACTAAATTCAACTATTTAGCCTAAAATTAGCACCCGATTTACAAATCGCTCTATTTGCCTCAGCCTTTATGTATAGACCATTATTTTGGAGGAGGAAATGGCACAAGTTTCACTTAACCTCAATGGTACGCCGATGGAATGCGAGGTTGATGACAACAGCCTTTTATCAAGCTTCTTACGCGAAGATTGCGGCCTGACAGGTACGCATATTGGTTGTGATACCAGCCAGTGCGGCACCTGCGTTGTGCATGTCAACGGACAATCGGTAAAATCATGCACGATGCTGACACATTTTTTGCTGGCTTGTTTGAGACCGCTTTGAAGGAAGATGAAATCATCACTAGTATTAGTTTCCCCCAACCCCAAGCCGCCGCTTATGTGAAATTTAATAATCCGGCGTCGCGCTATGCGCTGGTTGGTGTTTTTGTCGCGCGGTTTGACGATAATGATATCCGTGTTGCGGTGACGGGCGCTGGCGCTGATGGGGT
>JBMZPN010000105.1:0-5757 GCA_049620845.1 Puniceispirillum sp. (SeqCode) | reverse complement strand
GACAAAATCGATATGGTTCTTTTCGGCTTCGATGCCACGGCTTTCGGCGGTTAGAAACCGGTCAATAGCGTGCCTGAATCCATCATGCGCGATCCAATGCGCCGAATAGGTCTTGGCAGGCAAATAGCCGCGCTGAACTTTGTGAAAGCCCTGTGCCCCCGCTTCGACACGCGCAAGGCCATGCGCAATGGCAAAATCAATGGCCTGATAATAACAGGCTTCAAAATGCAGATTGGGAATATCCAGATCGGCACCCCAATTACGGCCATACAGGCAATCATCGCCGATAAAATTGATCGCACCGGCGATGATGCGATCCTGATATTCGGCCATAACCAGTAATATTTTGTCTGCCATCGAGCTGTGCAGATGCCGGAATACATCATGCGTCAGATAGGCACCGCCCCATTTACGGTCAATCGTCGACATATAGAACCGGAAAAATGTGTCGATATGCGTCTGGGTGATCTCATTACCGGTTAATGCAATCATGCGGACGCCGGCATCGCGCACTGACTGGCGTTCCTTTTTGATATTCTTGCGTTTGCGCGATGACAGGCTGGACAGGAAGTCGTCAAAATCACTGTAATCATTATTATGCCAGTGAAATTGCAAACCCGAACGGATCAGCCATCCGGCGGCGCGTAATGCGGCCAGATCATCTTCCGGCAGGAAATTCAGATGTGCCGAGGACAGGCCATATTTATCAACCATCTGGGTGATGCCATAGGCAAGCGCGGCTTTGATATTGTCATGGTTGTCACGTGCCAGCAGGCGTGGCCCCGTAGCGGGGGTAAAAGGTACCGCGCCTAATAATTTCGGATAATACTGCCCGCCTGCGCGCATGAAACCATCCGCCCAGCTATGATCGAAAATATATTCGCCATAGGAATGATGTTTGATGTAATGCGGTACCGCGCCCAGCAAGCTGCCTTCGCTATCACGAAGTAACAGATGCAGGGGTTCCCAGCCGCTATCATTGCCGACCGCACCACCTGTCTCCATAGCTTTCAGGAATTCATGCCGGATAAAGGGATTGCCATCGCCAGCCAGACGGTTCCAGTCATCAGCGCTAATCGCACTGATATCGCGGGTTTGTTCAAGGGTGAAATCGAGGCCGTCCATATATAAGAAAGTGGCAATAAAAAGCCGACCCTACAAGGGGTCGGCGTATATTATTGGATGATTTTCATCGGGGTGTAGTCGCTTGGCTATTGCCGCATGCCGGTTTTGCCCATGCGATTATCCTCTGTACCTATTCGATCTCGAATACACCATCGATTTCGACTAGGCAGTTCAGTGGCAGGGCATTTGTGCCAACGGCAAATCGCGCATGGCGTCCGGCGTCACCAAAGGCTTCGACCATCAGATCGGAGGCGCCATTGACGATGGCAGGCTGGCCGTTGAAATCATCCGCCGAGGCAACAAAGGCACCAAGTTTGACAACGCGTGTGACACGATCAAGATCACCGCCGCAGGCAACTTTGACCTGGGCAATCAGATTGATCGCGCAGATGCGTGCCTGTTCAACGGCATCTTCGGCGGTGGCATCTTTGCCAACAGTGCCAGTTGCTGTCAGCTTGCCATCAACAAAAGGCACCTGACCAGATACGAAAACCAGATTTCCCGTCACGACATAGGGAACATAGTTTGCCGCTGGTGCCGGAGCATCGGGTATCGTTATGCCCATTTCATTCAACCGTGTTTCGACCTTGCTTGCCATGATTTCAAATTCCTTATTTTGGGTGTGGCGCGTAATGATATTTAAGAAACCTCGCACAAACGCTGGGTGAGGACAAGCCATTGCGATGCCTGTTTCACCCTGATTCATGACAGAAAAAAGCCTCATACCCGGAGGTATGAGGCCAGTTCTGCAGGTTGCTCTGCAGGGAGAGCCTAGCTACATCCCGTGGTGCTGCCACAGGTATTACATTTCAGGCAGGTTCCATTGCGAACCAGCGTGAAATTCTGGCATTCAGGGCAGGCTTCGCCTTCATATCCCTGAATGCGTGCCTGTTGAACACGTTCAATGGTCGTGCTCGATGCCGTGTCTGAGCTTGCAAGCGCCCCTGACTCAGCCTTTGCCGCGGGCGCATCGGGTGCGCGCATGGTGGTGACTCTGGCTGTTTCAGATATGGCGTCTGCCTCTGGCTCGGCAATGGCGGCGGCACCATCATTCGAGTAAACAACGAGTCCCTGCTTACGGATAAAACCACGGCTGGTGACTTTATTTACAAGCTCGGACTGGTTTTCACCGCTTCCGGTTGTGGTGACATCAAGATCGTCGCGATCTACATGTCCCAGATCGTGGCGGTCAAGATATGAAATCGCCAGCTCGCGGAATGTGTAATCAAGGATAGAGGTCGACATCTTGATCACGTCATTGCCAGTCACGATACCTTGCGGTTCAAAACGGGTGAAGGTAAAGGCTTCGACAAACTCTTCGAGCGGCACGCCATATTGCAGACCAATCGAAACAGCAATGGCAAAATTATTCATCAATGAGCGGAAGGCAGCGCCTTCTTTATGCATATCGATGAACACCTCGCCAATGCGGCCATCTTCATATTCGCCTGTGCGCAGATAGACCTTATGGCCACCAACGCTGGCTTTCTGTGTATAGCCCTTGCGGCGGTCAGGCAGACGATCACGTTCGGCGCGGACAATGCGCTCTACAACTTTCTCGATCACCTGAGGCGCAGCGGCGGCGACTGGCGTTTCAAGCGCGGCTACCGCCTCATCATCCTCTTCGATATCCTCGACAAGGCCGGATGACAGAGGCTGGCTGAGCTTTGAGCCATCACGATAAAGCGCGTTGGCTTTCAGGCCAAGACGCCATGACAGCATGTAAGCCGCGCCGCATTCTTCCACCGTTGCCGCGTTCGGCATGTTGATAGTCTTTGAAATCGCGCCCGAAATGAAGGGCTGTGACGCGGCCATCATGGTGATGTGGCTGTCAACCGACAGAAAGCGCTTGCCGATACGGCCGCAGATATTGGCACAATCGAAGATTGGCAGATGCGCATCTTTAATATGCGGCGCACCTTCGAGTGTCATCGAGCCGCAGACATGCATATTGGCCGCTTCAACCGCATCCTTGTCAAAGCCAAGGGATTCGAGCATGTTGAATTCGAAATCATTGAGCTGTTCATCGGAAAAGCCCAGCGTATCCTTGCAGAATTCATCGCCGAGGGTAAAGCGGTTGAAGGCAAATTTGATATCGAAGGCACTTTCCATCGCGGCTTCGACTTTTGCCAGTTCGGCCTCGCCAAAACCTTTGTCCTTGAGCGCATTGATCGATACGGACTGGCAGTTTTTCAATGACCCCGCACCAACAGCATAATTGATGATGTCTTTGACCTGATCGTCGCTATAGCCAAGCTTGGCCAGTGCCTCGGGAACGACGCGGTTGATGATCTTGAAATAGCCGCCACCAGCCAGCTTTTTGAATTTTACGATGGCAAAATCCGGCTCGATACCGGTGGTGTCACAATCCATGACCAGACCGATAGTGCCGGTTGGCGCGATAACGGTGGCCTGCGCGTTGCGGTAGCCGTTTTTGGTGCCAAGATCGACTGCCTTGTCCCAAGCCGCCTTGGCCGCGGTGACCAGACCCTGATCCGGACAGGATTTTGCATCCAGCGGCACAGGCAGGATCGACAGGCCTTTATAGCCCGATGTCTTGCTATGCGCGGCCAGACGGTGGTTCTTCATCACCCGCAGCATGTGCTTGGCGTTCTTCTTATATTGCGGGAAGGCGCCAACCTCGCCGGCGATTTCTGCCGATGTGGCATAGGATATGCCGGTCATGATCGCTGAAATGGCACCGCAGATCGCGCGGCCTTCATCACTGTCATAGGAATAGCCTTGCGCCATCAGCAAACCGCCGATATTGGCAAAGCCCAAGCCCAATGTGCGGTATTCATAGGAAAGCTGGGCAATTTCCTTGGACGGGAACTGCGCCATCAATACCGAAATTTCCAGAGTCAGTGTCCAGAAACGACAGCCATGCTCGAACATCTCAATGTCGAATGATCCGTCACTTTTGCGGAACTGCATCAGGTTCAATGACGCCAGATTACAGGCCGTATCATCGAGGAACATATATTCCGAACATGGGTTTGAGGCGTTAATCCGGCCACCTTTAGGGCAGGTATGCCACTCATTGATGGTGGTGTCATATTGCAGACCCGGATCAGCACAGGCCCATGCGGCATGTGCGATCTTTTCCCAGAGATCCTTGGCTTTGATGGTTTTTGCCACGCCATCATCGCGGCGTTTAATCAGATTCCAGTCACCACCATCAAGCACTGCCTGCAGATAGTCATTGCTCACCCGCACTGAGTTATTTGAATTCTGGCCAGCGACTGTCAGATAGGCTTCCGAGTCCCAATCCGTATCATAGGTTTTGAATTCGATTTCGGTGTAACCCTGCTGGGCAAACTGGATAACGCGCTGGACGTAATTTTCCGGAATCATCGATTTGCGCGCGGCAATGATCGCCTTGCGCAGAACCTTATTGACCTTGGGGTCAAAACGCTCGTCATCATCCAGACCGTCGGTGATCTGACAGGCGGCCATGACAGCGCCCATATGCTTTTGCGCCAGCTTTGATCCGGCGACAAGGGCGGCGACCTTTTGTTCTTCGACAACTTTCCAGTCGACATATTCTTCGATGTCGGGATGGTCGATATCAACGGTCACCATTTTGGCGGCGCGGCGTGTTGTGCCACCGGACTTGATCGCACCAGCCGCCCGGTCACCAATACGCAAAAAGCTCATCAGGCCGGATGATTTACCGCCACCTGACAGGCTTTCGCCAGAACCGCGCAGACGGCTGAAATTTGATCCGGTGCCCGAACCATATTTGAACAGGCGCGCTTCGCGTACCCACAGATCCATGATGCCGCCATCATTAACCAGATCATCGCTGACTGACTGAATAAAGCAGGCATGTGGCTGCGGATGCTCATAAGCACTGGCTGAGCGCGTCAGCTTGCCTGTCTTGAAATCGACATAATGGTGTCCCTGGCTTGGGCCATCGATACCATAAGCCCAATGCATGCCAGTGTTGAACCATTGTGGTGAATTCGGGGCGGCCATCTGGTTGGCCAGCATGAAGCGCATTTCATCAAAATAGACCTGAGCATCTTCTTCGGTGGAGAAATAGCCACCTTTCCAGCCCCAATAGGTCCATGTGCCAGCCAGACGGTCAAAAACCTGCTTGGCAGATGTCTCACCCGAGAAACGCTGATCCTCTGGCAATTTGGCCAGGGCAGCCTCATCAGGAATCGAACGCCACAGCCATGACGGTACGGCGCTTTCCTCAACGCGTTTCAAAACCGCGGGCACACCAGCTTTGCGGAAATATTTCTGGGCAAGAATATCAGTGGCAACTTGTGAAAATTGTTCTGGAACTTCTACGTTCTCAGCTTGAAACACAATTGTACCGTCCGGATTACGAATTTCACTCGTGGCGAACCTGAAAGCCAGATTGTCGTAAGGGTTGGTTCCGTCCTGGGTGAATCGTCTTTCAAAATGCATGTAAACGTCCTCTGATGCGGTCTTGAGTTGCTGCGCGATGGCAATTTTTGCTGTGATTTCTATATGTTAAGAAATCAGATCTGTAATTTTGCGCTTAACTACTACATATAGCGGCAAGCGAACAAATAAACTACATTATGTTGACCGAACTGGTAAATAGGTAAATGCTAAAAAAGGGCGTCCGCTGGCATTTTTTTTTCATAATTCCGACAG
>JBMZPN010000104.1:0-5773 GCA_049620845.1 Puniceispirillum sp. (SeqCode) | reverse complement strand
GACATTAGCTAAGATTAGGGGGCGATGGCAAGATAGCCAGACCCCGAAATGGCAAAATAAAGTTGCCTTTTGCGCAGTTATTTTTGTTGACAGTCTTTTGTTCGGAAATGGGTCTGTTGAGAAAAAAATTCTGAATTTTCAGACACCGAATCGCAGGAATCAGATTTTGACGCCTTGATGGCATCCATGTTGGTTGCCCCCCGCAGATTATTTTAAATCAGGTCATGCCTGATTCCGGCTTGGCATCAGCTTATGCCAAAACAAAAAGCCCACCGCAATCAGGGTGGACTTTATATAGATCGGTAAGACCGTATAGGGCGTGCTTGGTATCTGTGGCCGGTCACACATGCGCCGTAACCACATGACCCGAACAACTTTGCCATAACGCACCGATCATGGCGCGTTACTTGAAAAGCTAGGCGGCGAGCGCCTTGACGCGAGCGGCCAGACGCGAAATTTTGCGCGACGCTGTATTGCGATGCACAACACCACGTGACACACCGCGCTGGATTTCCGGTTGAGCGGCACGAAGCGCTTCACGGGCAACCGCGGCATCACCAGAAGCGATAGCGGCTTCGACTTTTTTCACGAAAGTGCGGATACGGCTCATGCGGGCACCATTGATAAGTGCACGGTTGGCATTGCGGCGGATACGCTTTTTCGCTGACTTATGATTTGCCATTCAGAATGACCCTCATTTCAAAAATTTTTGTTGCGGACAGCTCTATAGGCGACTTTTGCCCTCTACGTCAAGCAAATTTGGCTGTTTTACGGGACTTAACTGCCGTCAACTGCCTCTGCGTCGCTTTCACGCGGTATCGGCGTGCTAGCGCGGTTGCACCATCAGCCGCCAGACAGTGCCGAAACTGGTTTCGGCGCGCGTCAAGCTCAGCATTTCACTGCCGCGATACCAGCCCTCATTCTGCCATATCCAGCCAAGCGCCGCCAGCGCGTCCTGATAAAACACCTTGACCGCCGCCGCATCCGTTTCGCTAGTGGCAAAAATGCCGATAATCCGGCCATTCGGCGAATCAAAGCTGAACCCCAGATCAACGACAATCTCCAGCCCGTCCATAATAGGCACATCGCTGACCCATCTTGTTTCTGCCTGAGCCTGTGCCATGCCCACCGACAGCCATGTTCCGAATGCCAGTACACATGCCAAGGCGGCTTTTCTGAATTTGAGAATTGTCATCGAAAACCTGCTATCTGCCTGTTATGTGATTCACGAAATGCTTTACTTTACGCGATCCGGCTGCATAAGCCTAGCGTTGACATGATGGGCAGTAAAAACTGCTCCGCCCCGATTGCACAATCGTGCGAATCGGCGTGTCACAGCTGACACAGGGCTGGCCGCTTCGCCCATATACCGCCAGTTTTTGCACAAAATACCCTATCTCACCACCTGGCTGGACATGATCGCGCAAGCTGGTGCCGCCTTCGGCAATCGCCGCCCGCAAAACTGTCACGATCGCATGTGCCAGCTTGTCGGCGCGTCCGGCGGTAATCGATCCGGCACGGCGGCGCGGTGATATTCCCGCTTTGAACAGCGCTTCACAGGCATATATATTGCCAATACCCGCGATCAGCCTTTGATCGAGCAGAGCGTTCTTGACCGGACTTTTCCGGTTGGCAAACACCGTCTGGATATGCGCCGCCGAAAATGTGTTGCCCAGCGGTTCAGGCCCCATATCCCGCAGCAATTTATGCGTATCCATCTCGGCTTCGGCAAACAGGTCAACCCAGCCAAAACGGCGCGGATCATTCAATACAATATAACGCGCGCCGCCATCATCTGCCTCCACCGTCAGCATGATATGGTCATGGCGGGCAAGTACGGGCTTGGTTTCATGAATCCGGATTGATCCGGACATGCCCAGATGGATCAGCAGAACGTGGCCGTCATCAGTTGGCATCAGCACATATTTGCCGCGCCGCGTGGGGGCTTTAAAATGACGCCCGATAAGCCGTGTATCGAGCGCTTCGGGTAACGGCCAGCGCAGATCCTTGCGCCCCACATAAACCGCTGTCACCTGCTGTCCGGTAACCACCGGTGCCAGCGCGCTTCGCACCGTTTCTACTTCGGGCAGTTCAGGCATATTGTCACGTCCCTCATCTGATCTCGTCTTGTCAGGCTATAATTGTTTCATTCATAACATGGCAACCATGCTATAGACACATTATATATATATGCGAACGAAACGCTGACGAAACATGACCGAACGCCAGAAAGCTGCCTCTGGCAGATTTAATGGCCGATATATATGAAAGGCATAGTATGACACCCGATGCGTCCCAAAATCCGGATCATCTCGGCAATGCCGGATCGGATGAAGACCATATCGATTTCGGTTTCCGTCAGGTCAACCGCGCCGACAAGGCCGGACTTGTTCGCGATGTGTTTGATTCGGTGGCCAGCCGCTATGATCTGATGAATGACCTGATGAGCGGCGGTGTCCATCGTCTATGGAAAGCGGCGATGATTGACTGGATGGCACCACAACCGCATCAGACCCTGATCGATCTGGCGGGCGGCACGGGCGATATCAGCCAGCGTTTCCTGCGGGCAGGGGGCGGCTTTGCCCATGTTACCGATATCAATGAGTCGATGTTGATGGCCGGCAAAAAGCGCCGCGATCTGAAAGCGCTAGCCAGCCAGATGAACTGGTGCAATGCCAATGCCGAACAATTACCCTTTGCCGATAACAGCGCCGATTTCGTCACCATTGCCTTTGGTTTGCGCAATGTCACCGACCGCGAAGCCGCGCTCGCCGAAGCGCATCGCGTCCTCAAGGCAGGTGGCCGTTTTCTCTGTCTTGAATTTTCACAGGTTGATAATGCGATGCTCAAGCGGCTTTATGATGCATGGTCATTTTACATTTTGCCGACTATGGGGCAGATGGTAGCCGGCGATGCTGACAGCTATCGTTATCTGGTCGAATCGATCAGACAGTTTCCGCGCAAAGAAGTGCTTGCCGACATGTTTGCCGATGCCGGTTTTGCCCAGGTGCGCGTCCGCAGCATGACAGGTAATATTGCCTGTATTCACTCTGGCTGGAAGATGGATTGATGCAGATAGGGTTTCTATCCATGTTACGCGCGCTGTTCCGGCTTCCTCACATTTGCTGGCATCTTGGCCGTGCTGGCGTTTTGGGACATATCGCCCGCATAACCTTATTGCCCGGCTGGCTCCGGCGTATCTGCGGCTTACTTGACCGGCTGGTGCGCTCGCAAAGCGCTACGCGTGATGCCGGCACCGCCCTTGCCGAAGCCCTGACCAGACTGGGACCGGGCTTTATCAAATTTGGTCAGGCTTTATCGACGCGTGCCGATCTGATGGGGCCTGAAATGACCTATGCCCTGAGCTTGCTTCAGGATCGACTGCCACCTTTTTCCGGCCGCCGCGCCATTGAATCGATCGAGCGCGAAACCGGCCAGTCGCTTGATGATATTTTTACCAGCTTTGACAAGGACGCTGTCGCCGCCGCCTCGATTGCACAGGTACATAAGGCGGTTTTACGCGATGGCCGTGCTGTCGCTGTCAAATTGCTGCGCCCCGATATCGAACGCCAGATGCGCGCCGATACCGCGCTGTTTTTCTCACTGGCTTTGATTCTGCAATGGCTGGCACCCGGCCTTGAACGTCTCAAGCTGGTTACCGCCGTCGAACAATTTGTCCAGCTTTCGGATATCGAGCTTGATCTGCGCCTAGAAGCTGCCGCCGCCGGACGGCTGGCAGATAATCTGGCAGATGATGATGGTATTTATGTACCGTGGGTTGATCTTGAACGTTCGACCGCGCGCATGCTGATTGTTGAATGGATCGAAGGCATCCGCATCGATGATGTTCCCGCACTTGAGGCGGCAGGGCATGATATCGCCAAGCTGACCGAACATGCCGCGACCAGCTTCTTCAATCAGGTGTTCCGCGACGGTTATTTCCACGCCGACATGCATCCGGGCAACATCTTTGTCGGCGCTGATGGGCGGCTGATACCAATTGATTTCGGCATTATGGGGCATCTTGGGTTTAGCGACCGCATGTTTCTGGCGCGTCTGCTCAATGCCATGCTTGACCGCGATTATGATCTTGTCGCCAAACTGCATTTTGACGCGGGCATGCTGGATGAATCGGTATCACTGCATCATTTCTCGCAATCGGTACGCGCCGTTGCCGATCCGGTTATGGGCAAGGCATTAGGCGAAGTATCCTTGGGCACCGTTCTGGGGCAGATACTGCAATTATCGACACGCTTCGATATCTCGATCCAGCCGCAATTCAACCTCTTGCAGAAAACCATGATGATGGCCGAAGGTGTCGCCCGCCAGCTCAATCCCGGTGCCGATATGTGGGCTTTATCGCGCCCGCTTGCGGCCGACTGGATGCAGGGGCAGGCGGGTCTTGCCAAACGTGCCGAACAATTCCTCGAAGATGCCATGCTGGTTGCCTCGCGCCTTCCCCGCATTTTGCACGATCTTGAACAGCGACAGAATCAGATTCCCGAGGCCAAAGCCCCACGCTGGCCAGGTATCGTGGCATTGCTCGCACTGGCCTTGGCCATTGGCGCGGTCTGGCATTAAAGTCACCATTTCACACACTTCACATTTAAATCACGCTTTCATGTATTTGCTTCACAAATACACAAATATGTGATATTTTGTGAATATCATCAATCTTGTGAAACTGTGGCTATGGATGTTGAAAAGGTCATTGACCAGCTAGGCGGGCGTCATGCGCTGCAGACATTGCTTGGCGTCGGGCCAAGCGCGATCAGCAATTATATCGCCCGCGGCTGTTTCCCGCGCCGTGTCCAGACTGTTATTGAGGCGGCTTTGCAAGCATCCCCCAACTCACAAGGTACCAATTCTTCAGCCCAAGATGTAAAACCGGTCATGCTACCGCCAGCCACCCGCGGCAACCGGATCGCACTGATTATCGGCGGCGGCATCGCTGCCTATAAAGCGCTCGAGCTCACCCGCCGTCTGCAGGATCATGGCTTTCATGTCACCGGCATCATGACGCGTTCGGCACAGCAATTCATCACCCCGCTCAGCCTGTCTGCCCTGTCAGGTGAAAAGGTCTATACCGATCTGTTTTCGCTCACCGACGAAGCCGAGATGGGACATATCCGCCTTGCCCGCGAAACCGATCTGGTGCTTGTCGTACCTGCCACCGCCAATCTGATGGCGCGCGCCGCCGCCGGCATTGCCGATGATCTGGCGAGCACCATTCTGCTGGCAACCACGGCGCCGGTGATGATGGCACCGGCGATGAATCCGGCGATGTGGTCGCATCCGGCGACACAGGATAATCTGGCACGTTTACGTGACCGCGGCGTCCGTTTCATCGGTCCTGATAGCGGCGATACGGCCTGCGGCGAAGAGGGGGCAGGGCGCATGACCTCCCCGCTCGACATTGTCACGCATGTGCAGGCCGCTCTAAATCCCGATGGTCCGGCGGCAGATCAAAGCCGGCTTCCCCTTGCGGGCAAACATGCGCTCGTGACCTCGGGGCCTACAGTCGAGCCGATTGATTCGGTGCGCTTCATCGCCAACCGGTCATCGGGAAAGCAGGGCCATGCCATTGCCGCTGCGTTGGCGGCGCGCGGGGCGAAGGTCACTCTTGTCAGCGGTCCTGTCTCCCTGCCGCATCCCCCGCATGTCACACATGTCGCTGTTGAAAGCGCACGCGAGATGATGGATGCCTGCATGGCAGCCCTGCCTGCCGATATTGCGATCTGCGCTGCGGCGGTGGCAGACTGGCATGTGGCCG
>JBMZPN010000103.1:0-5941 GCA_049620845.1 Puniceispirillum sp. (SeqCode) | reverse complement strand
AAACGCCTGCGTTTAAGCAAAGTTGAGGCACGTCGCCTGCAGGCAATGGATCGGGATATTGATCCGGCTTTGCCTGATCTTGCGGGTGATGAGTGGCAACAGGCGGCCTGGTTTCTGGGGCATGACGCAGCTGCTATCTATGCCGTGAAAACACGTCGTGCACAGGCACAATTTTCAGCAACACGTTGGGATGAATTGCAAAGCTGGACAGCGCCCGAATGTCCGGTCACAGGGGCAGACTTATTGTCGCATGGCGTTGACAATGGGCCTGTCTGCGGTGAAATTCTTCTAAAGCTTCAAAAGCAATGGGTGGCGTCAGGTTTCACGCTTGGCAAATCCGACTTGCTGACGAAAATTTAAAGCAGGTGTTGACTAAGGGTCTTGAAGGCGCATGAACGGGCATACAAATACAGTCTTGGACGATAGAAAACAGGCCGCGGTGGCTTGGTTTACATCGTTGCGTGACGAAATCTGCGCGCAATTTGAAGCTATCGAAGGCAAATATACAGGCGCACCTGATCTGAAGGCAGGCCGTTTTAAGCGTAAGACATGGGATCGCGATGGCGGCGGTGGCGGCGAGATGAGCATCATGCATGGCCGTGTGTTTGAAAAAGTTGGCGTCAACATTTCAACTGTTCATGGTGTTTTTTCCGATGAATTCCGCAGTAAAATACCCGGTGCAGAAAATACAGGCGACTTCTGGGCGGCTGGTATTTCGCTGGTTGCTCATATGCGTAACCCGCATGTGCCAGCAGCGCATATGAACACGCGCTTTATTTCGACAAGTAAAAGCTGGTTTGGCGGCGGCGGCGATTTAACCCCGCTATTGCCTGATGAGACGAGCGCGGCAAAATTTCACACAGCGATGAAATCGGCCTGTGATGCGCATGATCCCGCCTATTATCCGGAATATAAAAAATGGTGTGATGATTATTTCTATTTGCCGCATCGTGATGAACCGCGTGGTGCGGGTGGCATTTTTTATGACAATCTTGATAGTGGCGACTGGGACGCCGATTTTGCCTTTACCAAAGACGTTGGTACCGCCTTCAAAGATGGTTACAGCTCTATCGTTGAAGCGACCATGGATCAGCCATGGAACGATGCCGAACGTCACGAACAGCTGGTGCGACGCGGACGTTATGTAGAGTTCAATTTGCTTTATGATCGTGGAACGCTATTTGGCTTGAAAACAGGTGGAAATATTGAGGCAATTCTGATGAGCATGCCGCCAGAGGTGCGATGGCCATGAGATGATATTATTCATCAGTGCGATTTACGCTGTTTTTGTTTTGAAACATAGAAAAATAGGGTATTAAATTGATGTGTTACCGTGTAAAACACGACATTACTTGGGCGTAATTTTCGCCCATCACTCCTACAAGGAGGGAGACTCCCCGCAAGGGGTTAACAGTTGTAGAGGATAGTATGACAAAATCGACAGCAGATACCAAGGATGTGCAAGACCCGGATCGTCGCGATTTCATTGTAGTGGCGACCTATGCAATGGGCGCGGTTGGTGCCGCCGCCGTTGCCTGGCCGCTGGTTGACCAGATGAACCCGGCTGCAGATACATTGGCGCTTGCCAATACTGAAGTCGATATTTCAAAAATTGCCGAAGGCCAGTCCATTACTGTCAAATGGCGTGGTAAGCCGGTATTCGTAAGGCATCGCACGGCTGATGAAATTGCCCGTGCTGAAACTGCAAATGGTGAAAACCTCCCTGACCCACAGCTAGATGGTGCGCGTGTGCAGCGGCCTGAGTTACTTGTTGTTGTTGGCGTATGTACACATCTTGGCTGTGTTCCGCTTGGTCAGAAAACGGGTGAAGTTCGTGGTGATTATGATGGCTGGTTCTGCCCCTGCCACGGTTCGCACTATGATACATCGGGTCGTATTCGCAAGGGGCCGGCACCGACTAATCTCGAAGTGCCGCCTTACACATTCTTATCCGACTCGGTTATCCGTATCGGTTAATCTGTCAAGTCTTCTGGAGGTATAATATCAATGTCTGCTGATAAGTTTTCAAATCCGGTTGTTCGATGGATTGACCATCGTTTACCTGTGTTCTCAATGCTCAATCATACAGCACAAGACTACCCAACACCCAAAAACCTAAGTTACATGTGGAATTTTGGAAGTCTTGCCGGTTTGTCATTAGCTATAATGATAGCTACGGGCATTGTTCTATCAATGAACTACACACCTCACGTTGACTATGCTTTTGACTCTGTCGAACGCATCATGCGTGATGTTAACCACGGATGGATGATCCGCTACATCCATATGAACACTGCGAGTTTCTTTTTCATAGTTGTTTATCTGCACATTATGCGGGGACTTTATTACGGTTCGTATAAAGCACCTCGAGAACTTTTGTGGATATTAGGTGTGATCATTTTTTTACTTATGATGGCAACCGCTTTCATGGGCTATGTTTTGCCATGGGGCCAGATGAGCTTCTGGGGTGCGACTGTTATTACTAACCTGTTCTCGGCCATCCCGTTTGTTGGCGAGAGTATTGTAACATGGCTATGGGGTGGTTTTTCTGTCGATAATTCAACGCTAAACCGATTTTTCTCACTACATTATCTGTTGCCGTTTGTAATTGCAGGCGTAGTGATATTGCATATTGTAGCCCTACACCGTTTTGGCTCGAACAACCCTATTGGTATCGATACAAAGGGTCCGCAGGACACAATTTCATTTCATCCTTATTATACAATCAAGGATGTCGTGGGAATTGCCATGTTCCTTTTGCTTCTTGCAATGGCAGTATTCTTTTTCCCCAATGCGATGGGGCATCCTGACAATTACATTCCTGCAAACGCGATGCAGACACCTGCGCATATTGTACCGGAATGGTATTTCTTGCCATTCTACGCAATCTTGCGGGCGGTGCCTGACAAGCTTGGCGGCGTATTGATGATGTTCGGTGCGATTGCCGTGCTGTTTATTCTGCCTTGGCTGGATCGTTCACCAGTGCGTTCGGCACGCTTCCGTCCGGTTTTCCGCATTTTCTTCTGGTTGTTGATTATTGATGCGGTTCTGCTTGGATATCTTGGTGCCAAGCCTGCAGAGGGGATTTATGTGATCCTGTCTCGTCTGGCTACAGCTTGGTATTTCCTTCATTTCCTTGTTATTCTGCCACTTCTAGGGGTGTTTGAAACGACCAAACCGTTACCCAAATCAATTTCAGAGCCAGTGCTGGCGACCGCGAAGGGAGCCTAATCATGTTAAAGGTACTTATTACAGCAACTATAGCTCTAACAGCGACGTTTGGTGTTTCCAGCATGGCTGTTGCGGCTGGTGGCGGCACAACCGAATTGCAAACCCGTGAATGGAGTTTTTCGGGGCCGTTTGGCACCTTTGACAAAGCGTCAATGCAACGTGGCTTCCAGGTCTATCGTGAAGTTTGTGCGGGTTGCCATTCGATAGATCTGATCGCGTTCCGTAATCTGGCTGATCTTGGCTATAATGAGGCTGAAATCAAGGCGATTGCGGCTGAATATGAGGTTCAGGATGGGCCTGACGATGAAGGCGAGATGTTCATGCGTCCGGCGCGTCCGGCTGACCGTATGCCAGGTCCCTATCGCAATGATAACGAGGCACGCGCCAGTAACAACGGTGCTATGCCTGTTGATCTGTCGCTGATTGCCAAGGCACGTGCATATGGGCCTGATTATCTCTATAGCCTTTTGGTTGGTTATAAAGAGGCACCAGCCAGCGTTGAAATGCCGGAAGGCATGCATTACAACTCGGCTTATTCAGGCAATCTGATTGCTATGCCACAGCCGCTTTATGGCGATGATGTCGAATTTGCCGATGGAGCAGATGCATCGATCGAAGGCGCGGCGGCAGACGTCACCCAGTTCCTGATGTGGGCGGCAGAGCCTAAGCTGGAAATCCGCAAGCGCATCGGTGTTGCGGCGGTATTTTTCCTCAGCATCTTCCTAGTCTTGAGCTATTTTGCCAAGCGTCGCGTCTGGGCTGATGTACATTAAAAAAACATAAAACAAGATTTTATAAAGCCCCGTCAGACCCGCGTCTGGCGAGGTTTTATGTGCCGTCATCATCGAATCTGTCTATCATGGCGTTGGTTATGCAGGCGGTCATGATGATCGCGATACCAGCCATGGTGAAGATATCGAGTATTTCAGCAAAGACATATACCCCGATCAATGCAGCGCTTACGAATTCCAGATAGGTGAGGGGTACAAGTTTGGCTACTGGTGCCAACCGCGCCGCCTGAATCATCATCAGCGATGATATAGACCCGATTAACGCCGCCATAGCTGGAGGCATAACAAAAATATGCGCATTCCATAGCACCGCCGGAAGCGATTGCTGAGATATGAAAAAGATTACGCCATAGATGCCTATCATTAAACTGCTGGCGATCAGCCCATCTTGCAGTAACAGATATATCGGCGGCTGGATTTTACCAAGTTTGCGTGTCAGCACAATATATAGGCTGAACATAACGGCGGCGGCCAATGGAAACAGGCTGGCCAGAATGCTGGCATCAAGTCCGGTTGGCCTGATGATAATCAAGACCCCTCCAATCGCCATGATAATCAGCAACACATGCCGCAAGCGCAACGCTTCGCCAAGGATGAAATAGCCAAACACGACAATGAACAAACCCTGTATGGTAAATAGCGCAAATGCGACCGCGAGCGGCACATAGCGCAAACCGGCAAAGAACAGCCCCATCGACATGGCAAGGGCTAATGAGCGTGCCAGATTGAGCCATTTCATGCCAGCAAAGGGATTGCCATAAAAGCGGCGCTCCTTAACAGTGATAATGGCAAAGGCAATACAGGCCTGAATAAAAAAATAAAGCCCGACAGCCAACAATATCGGCACGCGGTCATCCTGCATCTTCATAAAGCTATCTTTGACTGGAAATAGCATCGAGGCAGTTGCCATACAGGCCATGCCCAGAAGATGTGTGCGGCGCGTTTCGGATATGTGTGACATACGTCACCATATGGTGCGTTAACCATTTGGCGGCAAACCAAAAGTATCATCTATTTTGGGTTTGTGTAGAAGCGAGGCGATCAGCCGCTAGACATTAAACCGGAAATGGAACACGTCGCCATCAACGACTTTATAGTCTGCTCCCTCGACGCGGAGCTTGCCCGCATCCTTGGCACCGCTTTCACCCTGACAGGCGATATAATCGGCATAGCTGATGGTTTCGGCGCGAATGAAACCACGCTGGAAATCGGTATGGATCACACCGGCGGCTTGCGGGGCACTGGCACCTGTTGCCACTGTCCATGCGCGGGCTTCCTTTGGCCCCACGGTAAAGAAGGTCAGCAGATCCAGCAGCCCGTATCCGGCGCGAATCAAACGTGACAGGCCGGTTTCGGACAAACCTAGCTCGGACAAGAATTCGGCCTTGTCATCATCGTCAAGCTGCGCGATTTCGGATTCGATGGCGGCTGAAACAACAACATGCGCCGCGCCTTCGCTCGCGGCTTTCTCGGCGACAAGCTTGGTATAGTCATTACCGCTGGCGGCATCACCTTCGGCGACATTGCAGACATACAGAACAGGCTTGGATGTCAGTAGCTGAAGGTATGGCAGGCGTGCAGTTTCGGCGTCGGTTAATCCATCCGTGCTGCGAACAGGCTTGCCATCGGATAGATGCGTGAACAATTTCTCCATCAAGGCCAGATCGGCTTTGGCGTCGCTATCCCCGCCACGTGATTTTTTGACCAGCGCCGCCATGCGTTTTTCCAGCGAGTCAAGATCGGCCAGCATCAATTCGGTTTCGACAGTTGCCGCGTCACGCACCGGATCAACATCGCCATCGACATGCGTGATTTCGGTATCTTCAAAACAGCGCAGAACATGGGCAATGGCATCGACTTCGCGGATTGTGCCCAGAAATTTATTACCCAGCCCTTCGCCTTGTGACGCCCCGCGATTG
>JBMZPN010000102.1:0-5952 GCA_049620845.1 Puniceispirillum sp. (SeqCode) | reverse complement strand
GCATCGGCCTTTTGTGTGCCAGCTTCGCGCATAGTCATCTTGTCATCAGGCTTGGTTTCATTTGCTGTCACAGCCGACGCGGTCGCGGCCACCGATGCATCCTCTGGCGCATCCTTGGTTGCCGCGCTTTCGCTTTTGGTCACGTCTGGATTAACAGCCGTACCAACACTGGCCACATCGCTTTCGGTGCTTTCAACCAGCGTATCTGGCGTATGCAACCATTGTGGTGGCCCGACCTTCAAAACCCCGGGCACCAGAATGCTGATTGCGACCAGCGCAATTGTCACTCTGACAATATATTTGTCCTGCAAAAGCAAATTCAGTCGGTCTGTCACGTCACTACCTGAAGCTAATAGGCAAAAATCTAAAAATCGGCAGCGCGCACTTCGCGTATCTGTGGAATATAGTGCTTGAGCATGTTCTCAATGCCCATTTTCAGCGTCGCTGTTGAGCTAGGGCATCCCTGACAGGCACCCCGCATCTGCAATGTCACCACGCCATCGTCAAATTCCTGAAATACGATATCGCCGCCATCCATCGCCACCGCAGGCCGCACCCGCGTATCCAGCAGATGCTTGATCTGCTTGACAGTATCATCATCGTCATCATCCGCATGGGCTGAGCCCGCCGTGCTGGCATTATCTTCAATGACCGGCAGACCCGATGCGTAATGCTCCATGATACCTGCCAGAATTGACGGCTTCAGCGCAAACCAGTCCATCTCGTCAACTTTGGTCACGGCAATAAAATCTGCACCCAGAAACACACCGGCAACGCCATCAACCTGAAACAGGCGGCGCGCCAATGGTGATGATCCGGCGCTATCGGCGGCCGGAAAATCCGCTGTGCCCTGTTCCAGAACAGGCACCCCGGGGATAAATTTCAGTGTCGCCGGATTCGGCGTATCTTGGGTTTGTATAAACATCCATTTATTCCTTTACCAAAGCGTGCCCTAATAACTAGCGGGCGCATTATAGCATATAGATGGTAATCTGTCAGTTTTATGGCAAGATGTGCCTTATTGTTAATTTGGCGATCATATGCCAGCTAGAAATCCGTATATTTATTTTACCGGCATCCCCAGAAATCCGACAATTTCGTGCACTTCGGCCAGAATTGGCCGCGCAATGGCTTCGGCGCGCACCGCACCTTCATCAAGGATCGCATCCAGCTCATCCGGATTTTCCAGCAATTCGCGCATCCGCGCGCCAATCGGTGCCAGCTGGTCAACCGCCAGAGCGGCCAGCGCCGGCTTGAAATCGCCAAAACCACGGCCACCAAATTCACGCAGAACGTCATCGACTGTCATATTGGCCATCGCCGCATAGATACCGACCAGATTTTCGGCTTCGGCACGTCCGGCCAGACCAGCCGCTTCGGACGGCAGAACATCGGCATCGGTTTTGGCTTTGCGGATTTTCGCCGCAATCGTGTCTTGATCATCAGTCAGATTGATCCGCGACAATTCGGACATGTCGGATTTGCTCATTTTGCTGCTACCGTCACGCAAACTCATCACCCGTGTTGCGCTGCCGAAAATCTGCGGCTCGGGAAGCGGAAAACAGTCAACTTCATAATGGCTGTTAAAGGCCTGTGCGATATCACGCGTGAGTTCAAGATGCTGTTTCTGGTCTTCGCCAACCGGCACATGCGTGGCTTTATAGGCCAGAATATCCGCCGCCATCAAAGTTGGATAGGAATACAGACCAACCGAGGCCTGTTCACGATTCTTGCCCGCCTTTTCCTTGAACTGCGTCATCCGGTTCAGCCAGCCAAGCCGCGCCACGCAATTGAAAATCCAGGCCAGCTGGGCATGTTGCGGCACACGCGACTGGTTGAACAGAATTGACCGTTCCGGCGAAATACCCGATGCGATCAGGCTGGCGGTCACTTCGCGCGTACTGTTGCGTAATTGAACCGGATCCTGCGGCACCGTAATCGCATGCAGATCGACAACACAATAGATCGACTCGAAATCATCCTGCAATGTTACCCAGTTGCGGATCGCCCCAAGATAATTCCCAAGATGCAGATTGCCAGTCGGCTGAATACCCGAAAAAATACGGTTCGACTTTGACGCTGATTTAGTCATTTTTGCTTCCTTCACAGACAGCCTTCATAACGAATGTGTGGTTATCCATGCTGACGGCTGGATGGTCAAGCCCCGCGCGGTGGCGAACGCCGTAAAATGCCTTCGGGAATTGTTTTCAAGATCAGCGAAGCGGCCAGATATATCACCGCCCCCACTGTCACCAGCACGGCCAGAATCACCGCATTCGGCAGATCGGGCATCGCCTGTCTGGCACTTATCAATCCGGCGCCCATACAGCCAGAGGCCAGACATATCTTGCCAATCAGCCCCAGCGGCATTTGCACAAGCTTACCATCGCGCGCCAGTAAAATGCCCAAAACCAGTGCCGCCAGAAGACCGGACAGGGCGGTGGCAATCGCCAGCCCGACATGCCCGTAGATACGCATCAAAATCAGCGATCCGGCCACATTCACCAGCACGGCAAATAGCGAAACTTTCAGCACTATTGCCGGCTGGCTGGCGGCATAGAAAGCCGGCTGGAATAATTTTGTCGCGACAAAGCCAAGCAGGCCAAGCGCATAGGCCTGCAACGCCAATGCCGTCACCACCGCATCCGACGCGCTAAACGCACCATAGGCGAACAGCCCGCTTATGATAGGCTCGGCAATACAGATCAGCGCGGTCACTGCGGGAATCACAAAAAATCCGGCCAGCCCGATACCGTCATTCAAAATCGCATTCACCGACGCCTGATCCTGCGTTGCTTCGGCCTTTGACAATTTCGGCAATAATGCCGTACCAAGCGCAATGCCGATAATCCCCAGCGGCAATTGCACAATCCGGTCAGCATAATAAAGCCATGAAATCGCCCCGACAGGTAACAAAGATGCCAGAATCAGATCGACCAGCATATTCACCTGCATCGCGGTTGCAGCCAGTGCCGCCGGGGTAAATTTACGCCACATGGCGCGCCCTGCCGCCGACAGACGTGGCAATATCCAGCCCGGCCTGCCGCCAAGACGCCGCAAAATGACAAACATGACAGCAAGCTGGATCACACCCGCCACCAGTAACGCCACCGCCAGCGGCATTGCCGATGTCACCACCTCACCCGCCGCCATCACCGGCAAGGCCATCGCCCCGGCAATCAGGCATATATTGAAAAATACCGGCATGATCGCACCGGCGATAAAATGGTCATGCGCATTGGCAATCGCCGACCACAAAGCGACCAGCGAAATCAGCGGCAGATACGGCATCGTAATCCGGCCTAAAGCCACCGCCGCGTCAAACCGTTCGGGCGTCGTCACAAATCCCGGTGCCAGCAACCGTACCAGATCGACCATAAAAAATTCGGCCAGACCGACAACCACCAGCAGAATAAGCGTCAGCAGAATCTGCACCTCTGCCGCCAGCGCCATCGCCGCATCATGCCCGTTGGCCGCGCGTATTTTTGAAAAGCTCGGCACAAAGGCATTGGTCAGCGCCCCTTCGGCGCTCAGACGGCGAAACATATTCGGTAATTTGAGCGCCACCAGAAACGCATCGGCCAGCGGGCCTGCCCCCAGAAAGGTCGCAAACGCCACATCACGTGCGAAACCCAGTATCCGGCTCAGACCTGTCAGCAAGCCAATCTGCCGGAACGCGGCCTGTAACGAACGCTGGCTCATTTGGTATTCCTATCTTTGGCGGCATCCCCACTACGCATGGCATCGGCATCATCGGCATCGCTCTCTTGCAGAACTGCCAGCAAGGCATTGCGGATATGGTGCTGGCGCGCTTCATTCAAAATCTGCAGGCCGAAAATGTCTTTCACATAGAACACGTCAACAACCCGCTCGCCATAAGTCGAAATGCTTGATGACTGTATCTGCAGACCCAGATCGACCATACAGCGGGTAATTTTATGCAGAAAGCCCGGAAAATCACGGCCATTCACTTCGATCACACTATGCGTTTTGCTGATATTATTCGACAACAGCACGCGTGGCGGCACCGGAAAACGGCGGATGCGTTTTGGCGTTTGCTGCCAGCGTGCCGACAGCGCATCGGCAATCCGCATCTTGCCTGTCACCGCCTTGGTCACAAAATCGCGAATCCGGGTCAGAAGCGCGGCATCATCAACAACCTGATTATCGATCGTTTGCAGATAGAAAACATCCAGCACGGTACCATCACTACAGGTGGTAATGCGGGCACCGGCAATATTCACACCGACCGCGGCCACCGCACCGGCAATCCGTGAAAACAACCCCGGATCGTCAATGGTGATAACCGTCATTTCCGTTGCCCGCCGCGCTTTATCGGGACTCAGATCAATCAGAAGCGGCGTTTCCAGATTGCGGAATTTCTGGCAAAGCGCAGCATGTTTGCAATGGCTGATCGTGTCAAATCCGGTCCAATAGGTTTGCGGGAAATTATCCGCATGCTGTTCAAATGCGGCCGCCGTCCATACAGCACCGCTTTTTTCCTTTTTCGCCTTCGAACTGCTTGGCGTGGCCGCATCTTTATCGCCAACCAGCTTGTCAAAGGCCAGCGCGCGCGCCATGTCGGCATTGCCCTGCGCTATCACATTCGGATCACCGCCTTTCAATACGGCATCGGTGCGGCTGAACAGATCGCGCATCAACGCCGCTTTCCAGCCATTCCAGATCGTCGGGCCGACCGCGCGGATATCGGCAACCGTCAGAATCAGCAACAGGCGTAACTGTTCGGGCGATTGCACGATCGCGGCAAAATCTTCAATGGTTTTCGGATCATTCAGATCATAGCGGAAAGCAACCTTGCTCATCAGCAGATGGTGCCGCACCAGCCATGACACGGTTTCGGTTTCGGCTGGCGTCAACCCCAGACGCGGACAGACCTTATGCGCCACTTCCGCCCCCAGAATCGAATGATCCCCGCCACGCCCCTTGGCAATATCATGCAGCAGAACCGCAACAAATAACGCCCGCCGCGATCCGATTTCGGGCATCGCTTCACTGGCAACGGGCGCATCACCTGTCAGCCCGCCTGTTTCGATCCGGTGCAAAATCCCCAGCGCCTTGATCGTATGCTCATCGACCGTATAGCTATGATACATATCGAACTGCATCATCGCGACGATGCGGCCAAAATCAGGCAGAAACCGTCCGATCACGCCGCTTTCATTCATCAATCGCAAAATACGTTCGGGATTCGTCGATGATGTCAGAATATCCAGAAACAGGGCATTGGCCGCCGGATCGGCGCGCGTTTCGGCATCGATTGATGGCATCGCCCTTGTGATCCGGTGCAATGTCTGCGGATGTATATCGGCGTCATGTTCCTGCGCCAGCTGGAACAGTTTCAATATCCGCAGGGGCGCATCGCGAAACAGCACATCTTCCGACAGGCTGATCCGTCCGGCCTGAAGCTGGAACTCGCCAATATCGCGCGATACTTTGAAACTGTTCTGGAAAAATTTGCGTCGCTTGCGGAAATCGGTTTCCATCGCCGCACAGAAAATACGCGTCAGATTACCCACATCACGGGCGGCCAGATAATAGCGTTTCATAAAACGCTCGACCGCGCGTAAACCGCCACGATCGGCAAAGCCCATAAGCGGCGCGATCACCATCTGCGCTTCAAAGTCCAGCCGTTCCTCGGGGCGTCCTGCATATAGATGCAGGTGACAACGCACCGTCCATAAAAACCGTTGTGCGGCGGCAAAGCGGCGTGCCTCGCTATCGCGCAAAATCCCCTGATCGACAATATCGATCAGCGATGCGGCACGGTAGGCATATTTCACCGTCCATAACAATGTATGCAGATCACGCAGGCCGCCTTTTCCATCCTTTATGTTGGGTTCGACAACATAGCGTGTATCGCCAAGGCGCTGATGCCGCAAATCGCGTTCGGCCAGCTTTTCCTCGACAAAGTGAAGCGGCTTTGTTTTCTCC
>JBMZPN010000101.1:0-6021 GCA_049620845.1 Puniceispirillum sp. (SeqCode) | reverse complement strand
CCATACCCTCGTTTTGCCCAGATGATCCGGAGTCCGTCATATGCCCAGATGATTGACCATGCGACGCATTCAATCAAGCTAGCCAAGCAAGGCACGGGGTGGCAGCAATTTGATGTGCTGATGGAAACGAACGGGGGTAATGTCCTGTTCTTTTCATGGGTCGTTGAGAAGGTAACCGAAGGCGAATATAAAGATTGCTGGATGACAACGGCCGTTTCAGCCCCAAGTCCGGCTGGGCAAGGAAGCTAGCGAAGCTTTGTTGGATTAGCCTTGTGCCAGGCGGGCATCAATTTCAGCGCGGCTGGGCATTGAATCTGCGGCACCGGCTCGCGTAACCGAAATGCCAGCCGCCGCACATCCGAATTTGACAGCTTCAACAGCTGTCATGCCCTCGGCAATGGCGGCTGCAAAACTGCCGTTAAACGAGTCACCAGCGCCCGTGGTTTCGATCACTTTGCCCGAAGCCATGACGGGAACATGGATTGTTGTATCAGCGTCATGATAAAGCGCGCCATTTTCGCCAAGCGTGATTATGGCAGCACCTGCACCAGCCGCACGTAATGCCTTTGCCGCCTCGATTGCGCTTTCAACCGAGGTGACTTTAACGCCAGTCAGACCTTCGGCCTCGGTTTCATTAGGCGTGACATAATCACATAAAGCCAACATGCCATCCGGAAGTTTGGCGGCCGGTGCGGGATTGAGCAATGTGCGCACGCCATTCTTGCGCGCCAATTCAAGGCCATGCATGGCCGCACCAAGCGGCTGTTCCAACTGCGTAATGAATATGTCAGCATCAGCTATTAGTTCGGCATTGCGGTCAATGTCGCTATTATCAATCTGCCCAGCAACGCCCGGTGTGACAATGATCGCATTATTACCGCTTTCGGCTTCAACGAAAATACAGGCAGCACCTGTGTAGCTGTTGTCGTGTTGCGTGATCGCTGGTGTGACGCCAGCCTTTTGCCAGATATCAAGTGCCATATCGGCGAAAGTATCCTTGCCAAGTCTGGTAATCATATGCGCATTGGCGCCAGCCTTTGCCGCGGCAACCGCCTGATTTGAACCTTTGCCACCGGGACTGAGATTGAAACTTTCGCCAAGAATTGTTTCACCAAGCCGCGGAATACGTTCGGCGCGATAGGCTGTGTCAGCCACAAAAATACCCAGAATAACAATGGATGACATAATGCTTCCCCACTAAATGAGTGCCGTTTAATTCTCTTTTGAAGCTAGCCTGTCTAATGGCGTGACACAATCGGTTAGCCAAAAAATTTACGAACCGCTTTGGCCATTGCCTGTCCAAGTCTGATATGGCTTTCAGCATCGAAATGAACGCCGTCAATTGGCGATACAGCGATAAGCGCGCCTGCATCCAGAAAGGGTACATCATGCTGTCTGGCCATATTGGCGATCGTTTCAGACAGAGCATTTGCATTTTCGATGCTGCCTTCGAATACCTCGGCAAGACAGCCTGACTGAATGACGGGGGGCGGGCTGACCAGCAAGATATCAGGGGCATGCCGGTTGATGCCAGCATCCGATGCCTTGATGATTTCGACAATTTTGCCAATTGCCAAAGCTATTTCAGTCGCGTTCACGCCAAAGCGATGTTGCAGATCATTGGTACCAAGCATAATAACGATGAGATCAAGCGGACGGTGTGTTTCCAGCAAGGCAGGCAACATGCGGATACCATTTTTATGGACACCGTTAATGGGATCATCATGCACGGTTGTGCGCCCGGGATGCCCTTCTTCTATGACAGTCCAGTCTGGTGTAAGTTGGGTTTGCATAACGGCAGGCCAGCGTACATCGATGCCAAACCGGCCTTGTGATGACATGCTGTCCATTGGCGGTGTGCCATGTGTGTTGCTGTCTCCAAAACAAAGCAATGAGCGGGTCATGATGGGCACCTGTTCCGATTATCTGATGGCTGATCTTATCAAGGCACCGCCACGCGTCAATTATCTAGCTTTCATTAATGTTCCAGTTAATGGCGGTTTTTCCATGTGCTTCGAGATAGCTGTTAGTACGCGAAAAGGGGCGACTGCCAAAAAATCCATTATAGGCTGAGAGCGGTGACGGATGCGCCGATTGTATTAAAAGATGACGACTAGCATCGATGGCGCTACCTTTTTCAGCCGCCTTGCGTCCCCACAGGATAAAGACCAGATGTTCGTGGGTTTTGGCTAGCTGGTGAATGGCGGCATCGGTAAATGCCTCCCAGCCTTTACCTTGGTGTGAGCCAGCTTTGCCTTCTTCTACCGTTAAACAGTTATTCAGCAATAGGACACCCTGTCGTGCCCAGCTTTCCAGATTGCCATGCAACGGTGCTGGACAGCCAATGTCGGAAGTAAGTTCCTTGAAAATATTGCGCAATGAAGGCGGTGTTTTAACCCCTTGCGGTACTGAAAAACTTAGTCCATGCGCTTGGCCTGCGCCGTGATAGGGATCTTGCCCGATAATAACGACTTTGACCGCATCAAATGGGGTTAGGTCAAAAGCCGTGAAGATTGACTCTTGGGGTGGGAATATGGTGATGCCCTTGGACCGCTCGGCACTCAGAGACCCAAAAAGTTCTGTCATCTGTTTGGTGTCGATGACATTGCCAAGATGATGATGCCAGCTTTCTTCAAAATACATATATGCCTCTGATGCTCAACGACGTGGTGGCAAGATAGCATAAATGTAATCGGATCACAGAATGGCTGTGTGCAAATTCTAATTTGTCGGGAAATAATTCCGCCATGAGAGGGGGGAGGTCTCTCATGGCTGACTTATACATAATTGTTGCAAGCGATGGAAAGAAGGCAAGAATTGTGAAAATATAATTATAAAATTTAGAAAAATGCGATATAATTCACTTTATGAGCCAGATTGAAGAAATACGCGCATTTGTGACAGTCGTTGAAACAGGTAGCCTTACACAGGCTGCTGAACGGCTGGGCATTGCGGTTTCTGCAGTGAGCCGGCGCCTGAAAGATTTGGAGCTTCGCCTTGGCGCACCGTTAATTCAGCGCTCAACCCGCCGCATGTATCTGAATGAGACAGGCCAGAGATTTTTTGGCCGGTGCCGTACTATTCTTGATGAACTGGAAGCTGCTCAGCAGGAAGTTCAGAATACAGAAGGCATTTTAAGCGGTGTCTTGCGTCTTAATGCACCCTTGTCATTTGGTATCACGCACATAGCGCCATTGATCACTGACTTCATAAAGGAAAATCCAGAAGTCCGGATTGATATTGATTTGTCGGACAAAAGGATTGATCTGATCGCCGAAGGGTTTGATCTGGCAATACGTATTGGTGCTTTGCAGGATTCCAGCCTCATTGCCAAAAAAATATCGACTGCGCGGCAGGTGCCCTGCGCTTCACCAGATTTTATTGCCAAACATGGTGAAATCACCTGTCCAGAAGATCTGAATGATGTGCCAGGGTTGGTATATGCCAATTTGCGCGCACCTGCGGATTGGACTTATGTAACACCCGAAGGTAAGTCAGGAATTGTCCATGTCTGCCAGCGCCTGTCGGCAACAAATGGTGATGTGTTGCGAGATGCGGCCATTGCCGGACTCGGTGTGGTCAATCTGCCGACGTTCCTGCTTTTCGAAGCTATTAACGCTGGCACGCTTGTTCCGCTGATGGCTGACCATGATTGGTCTGAACTGGATATATTTGCTGTATATCCGAAAACGACGATTTTGCCGCGCCGGACGCGCGCCTTTGTTGATTTTATGGCCTGGCGTTTTGATAAAAACCCACATTGGAACCAGATCGAACCAAAAGCATAGAATTTGGCAGACAGTAATGTTGACAAATCTGTCTCCAGAGGCCACTTCTTCGGCCTATGTTAAAGCTTCAAAATCTGTTTTTTGCCATTGATGGCAAACCACTGCTTGAAAATGCGTCCGCCACAATTCCGGCTGGCCATAAGGTGGGTATTGTCGGGCGCAACGGCACCGGCAAGACAAGCCTGTTCAGATTGATCCGCAATGAATGGGCACTTGACTCGGGTGATATCGAATATCCAAGCTATTATCGCGTTGGTGGCGTTGATCAGGAAGCGCCTGCATCCAATGTCAGCCTTCTCGATACCGTTCTGTCAGCCGATCTTGAACGCGATGCCTTGTTGCGTGAAGCCGAGAATGCCACGGATCCGATGCGGATTGCCGAGATACATACACGACTAACCGATATTGATGCGCATTCTGCCGAGTCACGCGCCGCGACAATTCTGGCCGGTCTTGGTTTTGATGCGGCGGCGCAGGCACGTGCCTGTGCCGAGTTTTCAGGTGGTTGGCGGATGCGTGTCGCGCTTGGTGCAGTGCTGTTTTCGCAACCTGACCTGCTACTGCTTGATGAGCCGACAAACTATCTTGATCTTGAAGGTACCGTGTGGCTGGAAACCTTTCTGGCCAAATATAGTAAAACAGTTCTGGTGATTTCGCATGACCGTGGTCTGCTGAACCGGTCAGTGACAGCTATTCTGCATTTAGCAGACCGTAAATTGACATATTATGGTGGAAGCTATGATCAGTTTGATGCCGAGCGCCGGTTAAAACTGGAACAACAGCAATCGATGAAACGCAAACAGGATGCCCAGCGAGCGCATATCCAAAGTTTTGTCGACCGGTTTCGTTATAAAGCATCTAAAGCCCGTCAGGCGCAATCACGCCTGAAACAGCTGGAAAAGATGCAACCTATTGCCGCCTTGTCGGAAAGTGCCGTGGCTGAATTTCAGTTTCCGTCCCCTACGCCTCTGCCACCGCCGCTGATGGTGATCGACAAAGCGTCGGTCGGTTATGATGGCAAAGCGGTGTTGCGCAAAATTGATATCCGGCTGGATCAGGATGACCGCATTGCTTTGCTGGGGGCGAATGGCGAGGGCAAATCAACCCTGTCGAAATTAATAGCTGATCGCTTGCCACCGCTTGAGGGTGATATCCAGAAATCTGGCAAATTGCGTATAGGGTTTTTTGCCCAGCACCAACTCGATGAACTTGTTCAGGGTGAAACGCCGCTTCAGCATATGGCGCGGCTACGCCCTGATGAATTGCCAACCAGATTGCGAAGCCGGCTTGGTGCCGCGGGGATTGGTGCCGATATTGTTGAAAATCCGGTTGAGCGTTTGTCCGGAGGTCAGAAAGCGCGCTTATTGATGGCGATGGCGGCGATTGACGCGCCGCATATACTGATTCTTGATGAGCCAACAAACCATCTTGATATCGAAAGTCGTGAGGCACTGGTACATGCGCTGAATGACTATCAGGGTGCGGTGATATTGGTCAGCCATGATCCGCATCTGGTTGAAACGGTTGCTGATATCTTATGGATTGTCCGCGATGGTGCGGTTGTACCGTTTGACGGCGATATGGATGATTATCGCAAGCTGCTGTTGAAACAGCGTGCGGGTAAAGGCAAGACAGCTGGTAGTAACTCTGACACTGCAAAAACAACAGCTATGGACGGTCAGAAACCTCCGGCGCGGGCTTTGTCTGGCAAAGAAAAGCGGCAGAATACGGCTCATGTTCGAAGTGCTATAACCAAAGCCGAAAAAATGCTGGAAAAACTGGCAAAGCAGAAAGCGGACATTGAGGAAGAGATGGCCAAGCCCGGCTTCTTTGAGGCGGCAAACCAGAGCCGCGCGGCAGATGCTGGTAAAATTCTTGCCGATTTGAACGAAGCCATCGAACATAGCGAAGAAGAATGGCTGACATTGCAAGAGAAGCTGGCTAGCGCTCTGGATGCGTAGTTTTGCGATCCCTCTCTTGTGATTTCTAATTTAGCGATGTGACTTTGACCTCGGTTATTACCTCATTCTAACCTTGTTCCCTGAAGGTGTAATCTGGTGGCTTTGCTGGCCACATCACTGAGGAGGGTGCAATGCCAGTACATCATAAAATCGACTATGTTGAATTTTCTGCGCACGACATTCCGGCAAGCAAGGCTTTTTTTGCCAAAGTCTTTGGCTGGACGTTCGAGGATTTCGGCACTGAATATACAGCCTTTGCCAATGCCGGCATT
>JBMZPN010000100.1:0-6037 GCA_049620845.1 Puniceispirillum sp. (SeqCode) | reverse complement strand
CCGCCACCATGACCAGCGGTTACATCTTTGAATCCGGCCTGCCGCGCCGCTATACCGGTTGCCGCACCAACGACAAAGACAGGCTTGTCCAGCCATCTGGCTTCCAGCGGCAATGCCGCAAAACAGGCAACCGCATTGCGACTGGTAAATATCAGGGCTGATATGCCTGCCGGATCCGGCACATCAAAATGGGCATGCGGCACCACCGCCATTACGGGCATGGCCATAGCCGCAACCTTGCGCCGTTGCAATGACGCCACATCGCGCTTTGCATCGGCAAGCGGGCGGGTTGATATTGTCAGATGATTATTTTGACGTGCCATCGCATCACTTTGCTTGATCCGGCTTGAATGTTCGACATAGCTCTTGTCTTTGAACATAACGCATTTTGCATATTGATGCTGAGCTTTATTATCAGCCTGTATCGATTGTGCTGTTGCAGACTCAGGCCAGAAAACCGCGCCCACCGGCATCGTCCAGAAGTGCCGCCCCGACTTTTACCCCAAGCGCTTCTGCATCATCCTTGCTACCGGTCATTGTATGGCGGTATCCGGCGCTTCCATCAAGGCTTAGCACCGTACCGTCCAGACGCAGTGTATTTTCATCGACAAGGCGCGCACTTGCCGCAATCGGCGTGTGACACGATCCGTCCAGATACGCCAGCATCGCACGCTCGGCAGTAACCTCGATCATGCTGGTGGCGCATGTCAGCTTCGAAACCAAATCAAGCACGGCCTGTTGGCGCGCCGCTGTCTCGCCTTGCGCCATGCTGGGATCACATATCTGAACTGCCAGCGCGCCCTGTGCCGCCGCCGTCGGCATCAGCTTTTCGTCAAGCGGCGCATAATCGATAGTCAGATTCAGACGTTTCAATCCTGCAACAGCCAGAATGATGGCGTCGTAATCGCCATCTCTCAGCTTGGCAAGACGGCTATTGATATTGCCACGCAAAAGCTTGATTCGCAGATCGGGGCGATGATGCAGCAATAACGCCCGACGACGAACCGATGACGTGCCCACGATAGCACCGTCAGGTAGCGCATCCAGATCGGCATAACCACCTACCAGCGCATCACGGCGATCTTCACGCGGCAGCACCGCGCCGATCATCGTGCCATCGGCAAAATCACTTTCCATATCTTTCATCGAATGCACGGCAGCATCGCATTGCCCGGTCAGCAGGCTGCGTTCCAGCTCCTTGATGAAAACACCTTTACCGCCTACCTCGACAAGGGGACGGTCAAGAATACGGTCGCCCTTGGTGGTAAACGGTTCGATCCGGCTTTCCACCGGCTTCAAGGCCACACGCACAAGTTCGGCCTGCGCCATCGCAAGCGTTGACGCCCGACTGGCAAGAACAAGAGGCGTGGCAGAAAAATAACTACTGTCAGGTTTCATCACCGCCATATCTAATGTGCCAGCGCGCGCTTGCATAGCCCAAAAAGCCGCAAAAATTCTAGTATCAAAGCCTTACGCCATGATACCATGCCGCCAGAGCTGAAAATGTGGAAAGATCACCCTCATAATGGCAAAAAATTTCACCATCCTTGGTATCGAAAGCAGTTGCGACGAAACCGCAGCCGCCATCGTCAGTGCCGATAAATCGATCCATGCCAATAAAATTGCGTCACAGATCGAAACACATGCCAAACATGGTGGTGTTGTGCCCGAAGTTGCCGCGCGGGCGCATCTGAACATGATCGATGATGTCATTGCCGCGGCACTTGCCGAAGCCAAGATGACATTTGACGATATTGACGGCGTTGCCGCCACCGCCGGCCCCGGGCTTATTGGCGGGGTTATCGTTGGTACGGTTGCCGCCAAAGCCATCGCCGCCGCCCGCTCGATTCCCTATTACGCGGTCAATCATCTCGAAGGTCATGCCCTTAGTGGCCGCTTATGTCATGATGTCGGCTATCCCTATCTTTTGCTTCTGGTATCTGGCGGACATACCCAGCTTCTGGCCGTGACCGCCCCTGGCAGCTATCAGCGCATGGGCACAACCATGGATGACGCCGCCGGTGAGGCTTTTGACAAATGTGCCAAGATCATGGGGCTTGGCTATCCGGGCGGGCCAGCTATCGAAGCCGCCGCCGCGACAGGTGACGCCACATCCATCACCTTGCCGCGTCCGTTACGCGGTGCCGATAACTGCCATTTTTCCTTTTCCGGACTCAAAACCGCCTTGGCGACAAAGCTCGCACAATTAGGCGGTGTCGCGTCAGCTCCCATCAATGATCTGGCCGCCAGCCTGCAAGCCGCCATTGCCGACTGCCTTGCCGACCGTACCAGACGCGCGATGCAGATTTTCGCCAGCAACACCAGCACCACCAACACGCTTGTAATCGCTGGGGGTGTTGCTGCCAATAAGACGGTTTTTACGCGGCTTCAAAGCGAAGCTGTTGCGGCCGGATTTCAGATTGTCGTGCCACCGGCAAATTTATGCACCGACAATGCCGCGATGATCGCCTGGGCAGCGCTTGAACGCCATGACCAGCCAGACCAGCTGGATTTTGAACCACGTCCTCGCTGGCCGCTTGATCCTGATGCCGCGCCGCCGCCAGGCCGTGGGGTGCGTCAATGACGACAAACCCTGTCATCATCGGTGGGGGTAGCTGGGGATGTGCCATTGCCAGCGCCTTGATGCGGGCAGGCCACAACGCCCACATCCTCGTCCGCCGTCAGGCAACCGTCGATGCCCTTGCCGCGGGTCGTTGTCTACAATTGCCCGATGCACCATTAATGCCGCCAATCTCTGCCAGCCTTGCACCTGCATGTCTGCAAACCGCCAGCATGATTTTCATCGTTGTGCCGGTCGCTGCCAATCCGGCGGCTTTTGATATCATTGCCGCGCATGCGGTGGCTGGCACGCCGGTCATTTTATGCGCCAAGGGAATCTCAAACCATGATGGCGATAAAGCGCAGCTTCTGAACCATGCCGCACAAAAGGCACTACCCGATCATCCGGTTGCTGTCTTTTCGGGGCCAAGCTTTGCCGATGAAGTTCTGGCTGGCTTGCCTGCCGCGCTTGTTGCCGCCTCGACATCGCCAGCCGTTCTGGACATGATTCAAAAGGCGTTCCATGACAGCAATATCCGCGTTTATACCAATAATGATCCGGACGGGCTGGCGCTGGCAGGTGCCATGAAAAATGTCATTGCGATTGCCGCCGGATGCGCCGTCGGGCTGGGGCTTGGTGACAATGCCAAGGCGGCGATCATCACCCGCGGGCTGGCCGAAATCGCCCGCCTGAATCATGCCATTGGCGGTGATACCGAAACCATTTTCGGACTTGGCGGCGTTGGTGATCTGGCACTGAGTTGTGCGGGGCCACATTCGCGCAATATGGCCTTTGGCCTTGCGCTTGGCGCTGGCGATACATTACCCGACAGGCTTGCCGAGGGCAGTCACACCGTCGCCGCATTGGCGCGTCTTGGGCGTGATCACAAGGTCGATCTGCCCATTACCAATGCGATTGACATGGTGCTGAACCACGGACAGAATTTGCATGACGCCGTAAAGGCTTTGCTCGCGCGGCGTCCCGGCACTGAATGAAATAAGTGCCGCATAAACCGAATGACCTCAAAAGGAGACGATAGTAATGCAATATTGGCTATTGAAATCCGAACCATCATCTTGGTCGTGGCAGAACCAGCTTGATCGCGGCGAGGCAGGTGAAGGCTGGGATGGTGTCCGCAATCATCAGGCATCCAACAATATGAAAGCCATGCAGATCGGCGATCTGGCCTTTTTTTATCACTCGGTCAATGAAAAGCAGATTGTTGGCATTGTTGAAGTTTGTGCGCTGTACCATCCAGACCCTACCGATGCGTCGGGTCGTTTTGGCATGGTCACGGTCAAAGCGGTAAAAAGCGTCACCAAACCGGTCACCCTTGCCAGCATCAAAGCCGATGAACGGCTTCAGGACATGGCACTTGTCCGGCAGGCGCGCTTGTCGGTCACGCCTGTTACCGAACCGCAATGGCGTATCATCATGGATATGGCTGAAACGACGCTTTAGCGCCCCCTCATCAGCACCTATTCTTCAGCACCTATTCACCGGCATTCTTGCTACGATGGATAAAATACAGATTACGGAAATAGATAAACAGGCCAAGACCCTGACCACTGATGATGACCGGATCTTGCCGCCAGATGGCATATAAAAGCAGAACACTACCGCCACCAATGGAAAAATACCAGAATGCCAGCGGAATAACTGATCGCCCCTGACCTTCTGAACTCAGCCATTGCAGAATGAACCGCATCGCAAACAGTCCCTGTCCGGCAAAACCGACAACCACCATGATCTGTTCGGGATGCGTGGCAAGGCTGGCTGGCAAAAATGGAAATACAGCCAATAGCACCGCGGCAACAACACCAACGGCCACTTCGATCTGGCCTGACATGAATTCGATCATTCTATGCGCCTTTTTTGCTAGCTTGTCGTTTTGGTGCGGCTATTTCAACAACCGCACCATGCCGTGATGCCCGTTTTAACAGCCATATGACACCAATAATATCGGAAATGCCAACCACCAGCCGATCCAGCACCTGATATTTCGACTGTCCTTGCGTGCGTGCCCGATGCGCCACAGCAACACCTGTCACCCCGCCACCATGACGCCGGACAAGGCTGGGCATAAAGCGGTGCATGTGATTGAAAAACGGAAGCTCGATAAACAGGTCACGATGCAGAATCTTGATGCCGCAACCCGAATCCGGATGTGTATCACCAAGCAGGGCTTTACGAATCCATTTGGCAATCCGTGACGCCTGAAGTTTTAGCGCCGTATCCTTACGCTTCTGCCGGATTCCTGCCGCCATGCCGCGATCCGGATATTCAGCCAGCAATGCCGCTTCCAGCGCGGGCAGGTCGCTTGGTACATTCTGTCCATCACCGTCAAGCACCGCAATCAGATGCCCTTTGGCCGCCAGCAAACCCGAACGCAATGCGGCGCTTTGGCCGGCGCGCTGCTCATGCTGCATAACGCGTAACTGCGGGATTGCGCACTGGCTGTCGGCCAGCTCATCGGCGGTGCTATCCGTGCTGGCATCATCAATATAGATAATTTCAAAATGCCGGCCTGTCATGGCGGCGACAATTTCATCAATAAGCGGGCGGATATTTCCTGCCTCATTCATCACCGGCACCAGTACCGATATTTCAATATCAGCTTTACGTGATGTTTTTGCCGTATTTTGCGCCATAAAAGAAACCGATTATCAAATAGAGTTTTAATGTATTACCGCTTCTTACCCTGTGCGGCTAGTGCCGTCAAACATCTGCACACGATAGATAAGCATTATTACCGATTGCCCCTTGGACATATTGATACCACTCACTTGAATCGGCGTATCCAGTTTCAGCCCCAGCGCCTTGGCGGTTTCCAGAAACACGTCATTTTGACGGCTTTCGATCAGCGCGACACCGCCAGATGCTTCGCCCAGAAAAAACGCGGCTTCACGTCCGTTCAAAAGCAGCAGATCCTTGCCCAGCAGAAACACCAGCGACGGCTCGTGATAGCCTGCCGCCGCAATCGCTGGTGGCCGTGCGGGCATCTGGTCAATGACCTTGGTAATCGCCGTGGACATATGAATACGCTCTAAAGAGGGTAGCAGACCCCCAATGGCAAAAATGTTAAAGGCCATTGCCGCGGCCAGCATTATGCCAAGCGGGCGGATATTCTGCGTCAAAATCCATTGCAGGCCAAACCAGCTTGCACATGCCGCCGCCATCGTCCCCAATCCGGCAAAGGCAAAAGCGACAACACTGTTATCACCGCCATAATTCATCGCCGCCCAGAACAGCAGCATCGCAAAAACCACAGCCACCAGAAGCGCCAGAAATTCAAATGCCGTGATGCTGTAGCGTGCCAGCTTGGCCTTTGGCAGGGCTGTTCGGATACCCACAACGCATAACAGCGCCAGAGCAGGCAAAACCGGCAATGGATAATGCGGCAATTTGGTTGGTGTCAGCTCGATGGCCAGCCAGAACGGCACCAGCCATGCCAGCATGAAACGCGCTTCGTTATTA
>JBMZPN010000099.1:0-6042 GCA_049620845.1 Puniceispirillum sp. (SeqCode) | reverse complement strand
GGCCTTGCCTTTGGACTTTGGGGATTGCTGGTTGGCCAGGTCAACATGGCTGTGGCGGTTGTTGCCGGCATGGCACTGGGAGTTGTTGTTGATGACAGTGTTCACTTTCTCAGCAAGTACCAGATCGCACGACGTGAGTTAAAACTATCGCCGAATAATGCGGTGATTTCTGCTTTCAATGGTGTGGGGACGGCGCTCGTCGTGACCACTTTGATTTTAACAGCAGGGTTTGCAATTCTGGCGCAGTCAACTTTTGGAGTGAATAGCTATATGGCAATGTTAACTGGCATTGCGCTTGTTATCGCCCTGGTCGCTGATATGACCTTATTGCCTGCATTGCTGATTGCACTTGATAAAGATAAAAAAGAAGCTGAACCATCAATAGAACCCCAAGAAGCACCAAGTAATGCTTAAGGCTATGACCCCCTTCAAGGAGATGAAAATGAAACTAACTACTGCAACCGTTATTGCCAGTATTGTCTCTGCCTGTTTGACAACAGGTGTATCAGCCTCGCCGGAAAAGGGGCTCGAAATTGCAATTGAGGCTGATAGCCGTGATAAAGGTTTCGGTGACTCAATTTCACTTATGACAATGATTTTGATGGATAAATATGGGCAATCTACCGAACGCGCGATCCGTAACAGAACCCTTGAAGGGAGTGATGAAGGCGACAAATCACTGGTTATTTTTGATAGTCCGGGTGATGTGCGTGGAACAGCCTTTTTATCACATACCAAAAAAACAGACTCAGATGACCAATGGCTGTATTTACCTGCCTTGAAGCGGGTAAAGCGTATTGCGTCATCAAACAAGGCTGGCCCCTTCATGGGCAGTGAGTTTTCATATGAAGATATCGCCAGTCAGGAAGTTGAAAAATACACCTATAACTATCTACGTGATGAACAGCTGAATGGCATGGACTGCTTTGTTGTCGAATATGATCCTGTTGATCCTAAAAGCGGCTATACGCGCCAGATTGTCTGGATGGATAAAGCAGAATACCGCGTTCATAAAATTGACTTCTACGATCGTAAAAATGCGCTTTTAAAAACATTGAATTACGAAGATTATAATCAGTATCTTGGTAAATTCTGGCGCTCTAACCGCATGGTTATGACAAATCACCAGACAGGTAAGAAAACTGAACTGTTATTTGCCGACTGGAAATTGCAGACAGGCATGACAGAACGCGATTTTGAAAAATCAGCCCTGAAACGAACACGATGAAAACCTTAATTATCCGTAGTTTTGCGCTGGGTCTATTGATGACACAGCCGGCCTATGCTGGCGAGGTGAATGGCACGTTATCATCACGACTGGATTTTTATCCGGATCATGCGGATAGCACGCTGTCAGAAGGTCGCTCGGCCGAAGTGAAAATTGATGCTTATCATGATTTTGACGACAGCCGTGTAGTTGCCGAATTGATCGCGCGCGCGGATGAAAAAGACAGCGGTCGTCGTATTACCGAGGCACGACAGGCCTATCTGCGGACGCCTGTGGGCGGGTTTGATGTCTTTGTTGGCCACCGTCAGGAATTCTGGGGCAAAGCTGAAAGTAAAAATGTTGTTGATGTAATCAACCAATCCGATGCCGCAGCCAATGAAGGTAAATCAGGAAAACTGGGCGCGCCATCCATATCTGCCGAGCGCTATCTTGATATAGGTGATCTGCAACTTTGGTACATTGCTGGTTTTCGCGAAAAAACATTTAATGACAGTGATGCCCATCCAAGCAGTGGTTTGCCAGTCGGTGCCGCACAATATGCGCGTAAAGATGGCAAGGATGCCGATGATTTTGCCGCGCGCCTGTCCAGTTTCGCTGGTGACTGGGATCTTGCAGGCAGTGTCTTCTACGGTACGGCGCGTGATCCTATTCTCTCTGTTGCAAGCGGGGGACGGACATTGAGCCCTTATTACGCCCTACAGAAGTCAATCGGACTGGAAGCGCAATTCACGGGTGATGCGACATTACTGAAGTGGGAAAGCCTGCATGGTACGCAAAGTAGCTTGCAAGGTGGGCATGATTTTGCGGCGGCGGTCGCTGGCATTGAATATACCTATTATGGCGCATTTGAAACGATATGGGATATCGGCCTGATTGGCGAAATCCAGCATGATGACCGTCCACAGGCGGCGGCAAATCAGTTTGGTGTCGCGGGTGTAAGGCTGGTTTTCAATGATATTGCAGACAGTAATATACTGTTTCTGGCATCGGCGGATCGAAAAGCGGATCAGTCTTTGGTATCTTTGGAAGCGTCCCAGCGTATCAACGAGTTTGTCAGTGTTAAATTGTCCAGCCAGTTTTATAATGCGCGCACGCCTACATCTGCATTTGGGCAATTATCGGATGATGATGCGGTAACATTGACGCTAAATATGTTCTTTTAGCGGCAAGCAAGATTTACGCTTATTTTTCCATCATCTTTTTAATCGATGAACTGAAACGCACCTGATCGGTCTGCATGACTGTTTTAACGGCAGCTATTCTGTCCTCAATGCTGGAAGAGCTTTGATCGATAAGTTTGCGCAGTTGTTCATCTCTGGCGGTTCTGGCGCGTTGTTCGGCTTTTAACTTCATAAGTTTTTTATCTTTGCTACTCATGAGTACAGTCTATTTCAGTTGATTTAACGCAGTTGGTAGCCAGATTGTTAATTGAGTCATGAACTAGATAGTGTATTTCAGACCATCATAACCGATCAAACATTGGCCATCATAAGTGCTTTTGACGTCTGTAAGCCAGTCATTATCACTGCTGATCTCTCTTTCAGGGGGAATGAGATGGTTAAGCATGAGGCACTTAACGTCAGCTTCTTTTGCAATTGTGCCAGCTTGCGAGGCAAATGTATGAGAGGCAATGAGGTGTTTCCTGAGTCGATCGTTCCCCGTTTTTGTCTGGGCAACAACATAGTCAATTCCAGATGAAAGCATGGCTTCATGCACAAGCACATCACTTCCTTTTGCAAATTCAATCATCGTATCGAGGAAAGTTGTATCGCCCGAGAAGGTAACTGATTTTGTTCCGATATCGAACCTCAGGGCGTAAGATTCATCAATTGGTGGGTGATTGTTTCTAATTGCAGCAACGTTCAGGTTGTCATCATTCATGATCGTGAAAGCATGGCCTGTTTTGCTTGTGTCGCAATAGGTGTGAAACTTGGCTATTTCGTCAATAGGGGGTCTGCCTTCGTCTTTGATCCGAATATCAATGTCAAATTTCATCATCTCACAAAAACCATTCCATATCGCATCAAGACCCGGTGGCCCATAAACCTGTATTGGTTTTGAAATGCCAGCAGTCCATGCCGTATGAAGTAGCGCCCCAAGTTCAAGGCAGTGATCAGAATGATAATGCGTTATAAATATGTGTGTTATTTCAGTAAGCTTGTAACCAGCGTGAACAAGTCCTGATGTACAACCAAGGCCACAATCAATCATTATCGATCTGTCGCCGATCAATAGATGAGACGATGAGGGCATCATCGAAGCCCCTTTTTGACGCAGTGACGGGCCGCCTTTAGTGCCTAGCAATGTCAAATTTATGTCCACATTAGAACCTATTAATAGGTTGAAAAGTTTAGCCTCTCATAAACCTATGTGGTCAAATATGAATGTTCAATCAACTTTATGAAAAGAAATACGTCTGATTAGGAAATATCAACACAATTTCTGACGCGGATGCGGCCTCTTTGCCAGTCATCAACGAAAAAAACATGCAACCCTTCAGGAGAGTTCTTATCTCCAAACTTCTTTTTATTTTCCCCAAGCGTTACATATTCTGGTGGTAGCGCCACTTCTCCTTTATTGATAAACAAATGAAAATAGGGCATTCGACCAACAAGTTGACCTGATTTATCAAGAACGAGATTAGCCTCAGTCTGCAAAAACAGAGGTGATGAGATGCCGCCAGTACGCCAGCTATTTTTTAAGAAATGAATTCTACCATCCAGCATTTCAAGCATGCCCCAACCAAGATCTTGCGTATTACTTGTAGCAATTTCCTGCCGTGAGATATCAAATGAACATTTTTGGTTGGATGCAGATGTGATTTTCACCTTGGAAAAATCAAAATAGGTTGGTGGACGCTTTAGATTGGCCACAAGCTTTTCATCAATTTTGACTTCATATCGCGTTATCAGATCAGATTTCGTCAGCGCTCCTTTTTTCGTGGTTTTGCCGTTTTCAGAACCCTCAGATGTGGTTTTGAATGTTAAAGCAACTGGCTCATTTAAGCTTAATGGCACACAGATAGCGGCCATGAAAAAGCATAGCAGGAGATGACGGATTCTATGTGAAGAGATAATCATGGAAACGAGGTAAATCTGGAGTTTGAAAAATGTGATTTGCGATTATGTCGTGATCAAGTCCGTAAGCGCGCTCAAGACAGGCCGCACAAACAGAACGATAATCAATTGTTGATTGCAGATCCCGACCTTCAAAAAGATCTTTTTTGTGCAAGCCAGGCCATTGTGAAATGACATTGCCACCCTTTAACAGGCCGCCGGCCAATAAACCTGCAGATCCATAGCCATGGTCGGTGCCAGTTGAACCGTTAATCTTCACTGTTCGGCCAAATTCCGTCAGGGTAAGAATGATAGTATCTTTCCAGCGGTCTTTTAAACCGGTTTTGAAGCCAATCAGAATGTCATCGACCTTGCTCAGTTGGCGATGATGCCTGCCATTATCAGCGCGCTGGTCGGCGTGGGTATCAAATTCGTCTACAGTGATCACGGCTGCTGTCGGCCCTTCATCCTCGGCCATTTTGGCACCAGCATATTTAGCCAAACTGACGGCATCACGGGCTACAGGGCCTTCTTTAACATTGTTCTTGGCTGTAACTTTGTTAAATACCTCTGAAATCTGGTCATTGTGATAGGCGCTGAGCAAGTTGGTTAATGTGGATGAAGGTTTGACTGATCCCCGAATGCTTGCTGGATAGTAATTATCAACATCTGCTTCACCCCTTGAAATCAAAGGCATATCCATAGCCAGAGCACGGCCAGGCAGTCCCGCTAGTTCGAGTGCGCGGCCAAGCCAGCCTGATTTCGATGCAAACGGCGTCATGTTGCCGGATTGCACGACATTTTGCCCTTCAAAGTGAGACCTTTTCGTATAAGGAAATGCAGTGGCGTGAACAACAGTTGCCTCGCCATCATGTAACATCCGTCCAAAACCACCCAATGATGGATGTAAACCAAAAAAAGGATTAAGCGCGATTGGGGCGCTTGATATTAACTTTTTGCGCATACGCACAAGATTGGCGTCTCCTAATGGGGGAACAGCGGCAAGTCCATCCATTCCGCCTTCAAGTATGACTACTGCAACCCGTCCCTTGGGCAAATCCTTTGTCCATCCATGAACTGGAAAACCTGATAGTGCCAAGCTGGCACCGGATGACCATAAAAAATTACGACGCGATAACATTCTAAACAGCCCCCATCATTTCTTTACTGCAGGCAAGCAAGATAAATTTATTCCTTTTTGACTTAGCCTGATCGATCAAGTTGATGGTGGCTTTTGATGCGCCAACGCGCGCCACCATAGCGTCAAAGTCATCATCTGGCTTTCCGTGATTGAAAATCATCGAGGATAACAAGATCCGCCTTTCCATATGTTCAGATGAAACCCAATCTTCGCCATATACCGAAAAACCATCTGGTTGCCGCCGTGACCAGAAATCTTGTCCTAACTCCTCCATGATTGTTCTGACTCTGGTTTCACCGCGAGATGGATCATCATTGAAGATATCTTCCCATCCATAAAAAAGTGTTCCACCAGACACCCGAGCCAGTGAAAGTGCCCATGTCAATGGCCATTGTAGCTTAGGTGAGGTGGCTTTGGCCGCTCTGTCGATTACAGCTTTATGAACCGCTGGTAAAAAGCCGTTTGTACGACGCCAACTATCGGCAACATATTGAATGTCTTCAATAGCCGGACTGTCACTTATGAAGTGAACACATAGTTTCTTTGACAGAAACTCAATGGTAAATTCAGACGCTGATAGGTCGTCAACAAAAAGCCGTAATGCCTTTTTTCCAGAT
>JBMZPN010000098.1:0-6059 GCA_049620845.1 Puniceispirillum sp. (SeqCode) | reverse complement strand
AGGCTGGCGTGCACGGCTTTGGCCAGTCAAGCGACATGAAAGCCTTTGCGCCAAAAGCACAGCTATTCAGCTCGGTAAATAACTGGTCACCTTACTACATTGGCAAAATCGAGCAGCTAATGGATGGTTCATGGTCAACTGGCGAAGGCCCGGATCATTGGGCAGGTAACACCTGGAAAGGTATGGCCGATGATTATCTGGTACTGACTGCGTTTGAAAATATGCCAGCCGATGTTGCCGCCAAGGCTCAGGAAGCTGCGGATAAGATCAAAGGTGGTATGAACATCTTTACCGGCCCATTGAAGGATAATGAAGGCAACACGGTCATTGGCGCAGGTGAAGCGCTTGATGATGGTGGCCTATGGGGCATGAACTATTATCTCGAAGGTGTGCTTGGCAAAATTCCGGGCTAATCATCACCTGATTCGATAGCAAATCTGAAAGGCGTCATCGAAAGATGGCGCCTTTTTTCACTTAATGCGTGATTTTACAACTCTAAGACGCCATATTTAATCTGATTTCCACCCCTGCGCTAACCGTCTGCGGGGGAAAGGTTAACGGCTTTGTATAACGATTTTCTAATTCAGGAAGCGCGGCTTTCTGATGTAACGAATATCTTTATAGGAGTCGATATGACTAAAATTTTTATGGCTATTCTGGGCGTCACTGTTTCTTTATCGGCTGGCGCACAAGCCCTGACTTTCAAATCAGGTGAGGTTCTAGGCCCTGATGGCAACATGTATGTCGGGGCAAGCCCCGAAAATCTGGAAAATATCATTGCCAATGCCAAGGATGACGACAAGCCAGCAGGCGTGGTTGGCAACAACGTGTTTGTTCTTGTCGATGACACGATCACCTTTGTGCCAACCAAGGATCTAGCGCCTTTAAATAATGATGAACGTCTTGAACTTATCGGTGATAAGGTTGTCGAAAATATTTCCGGCGTTGAAGGACTGACGATGGAAAGTGTGCAGGCTGTCAAAGAGCTTGGTGAAGAAGCCGATGTGAACCTTGCTGAAGTTATTGCCGATGGCGGACTGGAAGCGCTTGATAAAGCCACTTTGGAAGACCTGCAACAAGTTTCCAATGAAACCGGCATTGATCTGGCCAATATTCAGGCGATCAGTGACAGTCTTGGCGTGCTGGATACACAACAACTTGCCGATATGAACGCCTATCTTGAAGAATCGCTGGAAGGTGAATTGCTTGAAGACATCAATGCCGAAATCGCCGCCATCAGTGATATTGAAGGAGGCTTAGAAGCCATGATTAATTTCAACAGCTACGAAGATTGTGTCAATGGCGGCGGCGGCGCTGTCTGTGATGAGATAGATGCAAGACTAAATGAGCTTGAAGGCGATGATGACGGAGAATAAAAAATTCTGATTGTGAGAGTTAGACAACAAAGCGCGGTATCTTTGATGCCGCGCTTTTAACATCTAAAGCAATTAAAAGAGTTATTCACATGATGGATTACGGCTAAGGCCTTGTCTTTTGGCTTGAGCCTGTAAATCTAAAAAACTTTGAATATCGCCATGCAATGTCGCATAGTGCGGTATGAACGATACTACAAAACCTACTATTTTCGTGACAAGACGCTGGCCGGCAGCTGCCGAGGCCGAATTGTCAAAATATTTCACCCCGACATTTAACAGTGAAGATTTGCCGCTGACGACACAGCAAATCGCCGACGGCTTTGCTGGCCATGACGCGCTGGCACCAACGGTATCCGATGCCATCACCGCCGAGATCATAAAAGCAGGCGCGGCCGGCACAGGAAAATTTGTCGCCAATTATGGTGTTGGCGTTAACCATATTGATTTGGATGCCTGCAAGGCATGTTCGATTCCGGTCAGCAATACACCCGGTGTGCTGACTGACGCCACCGCCGATATTACCATGACCTTGATGCTGATGCTGGCACGCCGTGCCGGTGAGGGCGAGCGGGAACTGCGAAGCGGAAACTGGACTGGCTGGCGGCCAACGCATCTGATGGGGCAGCAATTAAGCGGTAAAACGCTTGGCATCATCGGTATGGGGCGTATTGGCAAGGCTGTGGCGCGGCGCTGTGCGCTGGGCTTTGGCATGAAAGTGGTTTTCTTTAACCGGTCTAAAGTCGATGATTGTGATGATATCGGCGCTGTACAGCTGGCGTCGGTTGTTGATGTATGCGCGGCGGCTGATTTTATCAGCCTGCATTGTGCCGCAAGTCCTGATACGTTTGAAATCATGAATGAAGCCGCCTTTGAAGCGATGTCATCCAATGCCGTTATTATCAATACAGCGCGCGGCGATGTGATTGATGAAAGTGCACTGGTAAAGGCGCTGAATGCAGGAACTATCGGTGGTGCCGGTCTTGATGTCTTTCAGGGCGAGCCAGACATAAATCTCGATATTATGGCGGCGCCCAATACGGTGTTACTGCCGCATCTGGGATCAGCAACAGTGGAAACACGAACAGCTATGGGGATGAAAGTGGTGGATAATTTGCGTGCCTTTTTCGCGTCAAAGCCGCTGGTTGACCCTGTCTGCTGAGATGACGTCGACGAACGGATCAGGTTATGCGCATGGGGCAGGGCATTTTCGTGATCTGGCGCTTGCCGCCTTTCATGCCGGTATTGATGCAGGCCGCCCCGAACCGGTAACGCAAATCGCTGTCGAACGGATTATGCAGTCTGCTGATGCAGATGCCCCTGCGCCTACGGCAATTATCGCGATTGGCAAAGCTGCCTGTGCGATGGCTGATGCCGCCCGACAGGCAGGCTGTATGGCAGCGGGCATTATTGTGACAAATGATGAAAATTATCGCGAAATAGATGGCTTTGACGTCTATGCCAGTGCGCATCCGGTGCCTGATATACGCGGGTTACGCGCAAGCGATGCGGTCGAAAAGCTGGTTGTGTCGCTGACCGAGAATGATCATTTGCTGTTGCTGATAAGCGGCGGCGGATCGGCGTTGTTGCCGGCACCGGCACAGGGCATTTCGCTGGCCGATAAAATGGCACTTAACGAAGCCTTGCTGGCAAGCGGGCTTGATATCCATGACATGAATGTAATCCGGCGGCTGTTTTCGCGCCTGAAAGGCGGGCGACTGGCGGCCTTGGCGATGCCTGCCCGTATAAGCCAGTTTCTGCTGTCAGATGTGCCTGGTGACCGGCTAGAATCAATCGCTAGCGGTATTGCCGTGCCAGAGCCAACTTCGCTTGATGCGGCTATTCATTTGTTACGCGCGCATGGGCTAGATCAGCTGGATTTTGTCCCGCCGCATCTGGATGCGCTGGTTAATGGCACGGTGCGCCCCCCTTTGGCACCGGATGATCCGGTTTTTGACAAGGTGCAGACCGATATTCTAGCCAGTAATGCCATGTGCCGCTTGGCAGGTCGTGCCCTGATCGAAGTGGCAGGTGACATAGAAATCATTGATGCCCCCGACCTTGATGGTGATGCCAGTGACATGGGCGAGCGCCTTGCCGCCTGTGTTCAGTCAGTTACCAAGCCCGGCCAATATGGAATCATTGTGGGGGGTGAGACGACGGTCAAACTGGACGCCAGTTCGGGTATTGGCGGGCGGGCACAGGAAGTTGCCCTGACGACAGCGATTGCCTTTGCCGAAGCTGGTAAAGCACCAACTGACTGGACTGTTCTTGTTGGCGGCACCGATGGGCGCGATGGCCCATGCGATGCGGCTGGCGCGATTCTGACAAGCGATGACGCGCTGGACATTGCAAAAGCCAAAGCGGCTTTGCAAGCGCATGATTGCTATCCATATCTGCAACAGACAGGCCAGCTTATTATGACTGGCGGTACAGGCACCAATCTTGGTGATCTGGCGGTTATTCTTTTTACACGCTAGGTGAAATGCGTTCAGACAAAGAAAGGCCGGATAGGAAAGCAAAAACCCATCCGGCCCTAGTCTTCAGGTCGGTATCGCTATGCCCCACACTCCCCCAAGCGCAGGTCATATACCGTCCCTGAGGGAAGCTATTCGGCGGCCTTTTCCTGATCGCCGGTAAATTGTGCCTCTTCAGTCGAGTCACTGAGCGCGGTCGTTGCTGACTGGCCACCTTTGACAGCCACCGAAATGGCGTCAAACCAGCCTGCACCAACTTCGCGCTGGTGGCGGGTAGCGGTATAGCCATTCACCTCGGCGGCAAATTCGGCATTCTGCAATTCGCTATAGGCGGCCATGCCGCGATCACGATAATCCCGCGCCAGCTCATACATGGCAAAGTTCATGGAATGGAAACCAGCCAGAGTGATGAACTGATATTTATAACCCATCGCGCCGATTTCACGCTGGAAGCGGGCAATATCCTCAGGTGACAGGTTTGCCGACCAGTTGAAACTTGGCGAACAATTATAGGCCAGCATCTTGTTCGGGAATTTAGCATGAATGGCATCGGCAAAACGGCGCGCCTGCTCAATATTCGGTGTTGATGTTTCCATCCAGATCAGGTCGGCATATTCGGCAAAGGCGAGGCCACGAACAACACAGCGCTCAAAGGCATCTTTCGGATCAAGACAGAAAAAGCCTTCTTCGGTGCGTTCGCCGGTCAGGAACTGGTGGTCGCGTTCGTCAATATCCGAGGTGATAAGCTTGGCACTTTCGGCGTCGGTACGCGCGACAATCAGGGTAGGTACGCCTGCTGTATCGGCGGCCAGTCGTGCCGCATTCAGATTGGCGATATGCTGTTGCACGGGGATCAGAACCTTGCCGCCCATATGGCCGCATTTTTTCTCGGATGCCAGTTGATCTTCAAAATGCACGCCGGCCGCGCCCGCTTCGATATAACTGCGTGTCAGTTCAAACGCGTTGAGCGCACCACCGAAACCAGCTTCGGCATCGGCAACAATCGGGGCAAACCAGTCAATATTGTCACCTTTATCTTCCAGCGTCTGGATCTGATCGGCGCGCTGCAAGGTGCGGTTGATTTTACGCGCCAGCTCAGGGCCGGAATTAGCCGGATATAGAGACTGGTCAGGATACATGGCGCCCGCCGTATTTGAATCGGCGGCAACTTGCCATCCGGAAAGATAAATGGCTTTCAGTCCGGCACGCACCATCTGCATGGCCTGATTGCCGGACAGCGCGCCCAGTGAATGCACATAATCTTCGCTTTGTAGCAAATGCCATAGCTTGTTCGCGCCGTTGCGCGCCAGCGTATGTTCTGGCTGAACCGAACCGGACAGTTTTTTCACATCTGCCAGACTGTAATCACGTTTGATACCGTCAAAACGGCCAGCGTCTGTTTTCGTATGTGTTTCAAATTCGGTGAGCGTGCCCATGAGAATAATTCCTTCATTCTGTGTCGCCTGAACGCGACAGCATTTAAATATGACTATGACTATTTCCTTAGACCCAAAGCAGGCGGTTTGCGAGGAAAAAAGTGCAAATTTGAAAATTGTAAAATTTTTACAATTTCATTTTACAAATTAACTTGTTACAATATTTCATAGCTAGTGACATAGGTTAGTAAAAACGGTTACTGATTGCGCGAAAAAGCGGGGGCATGAGATGCAGGAAAAAATTCTGGTTGGCCATAAATTGCGTCGTTTCCGCCAGTCTATCGGGCTGTCACAGACCGCCATGTCCGAAGCGCTTGATATCAGCCCGTCATATCTGAATCTGCTGGAGCATAACCAGCGCCCATTGACGGTGACCTTACTGCTTAAGCTGGGCAACAGTTTTGACATTGATCTGAAATCCTTTGCCGAGGATGACAGCCAGTCACTCATCGCCGATATGAGCGAAATATTTACCGATCCGATATTCGCTGGCGAGGCGGTGTCGCGCCGTGAATTACAGGATCTGATTTCGGCAGCCCCGGGGGCGGCACGTTCGGTCATAAAGCTATTCCATGCCTATCGTAAAGTCCGTGACGAGCTACAATCTTCGGATCATGTTTCAGGCCGTGAAGCCAGACTGAGCAGCCCGATCGAACTGGTACGTGATGTTCTGCAAAGCGAAAATAACTATTTTGCCAGTGTCGAGCAGGCGGCGACTGATCTGCTGGAAACGGCGGGGCTGGCCGAATGGGCAAAAGGCAAACCTTCGCCCA
>JBMZPN010000097.1:0-6148 GCA_049620845.1 Puniceispirillum sp. (SeqCode) | reverse complement strand
ACCCTGAGTGATGCCTTGGATCAAAACAGATCAACGGCTATACTGCATGCCGCCAGAACCATTTTTAGTGCGGCGATGCAATCGCCAGTTCGGGTGAGTGATGTTGCTGCCGTCGGAGAGTCAGAGACAGGTATGTTTCACCTTATTGAGAGAGTCCCACTTGGTCGTTGAACCAGATCAATGACTTGTTAAGCGAAATACATTTACAAGCTGATCTACGGCGCCTGAGAGCGCACCACTGTTATCGATTATGATGGCATTTTTTGGGGGTGAGGGCGCGTATCGCTCTAGCCTGTTCTTAATCGCCTTATCCGTTTCTCGCCCGCGGTTCGCTAGCCGTGAAGCAAGTATGTCAATTGACACAGTCACCCAAATAACCGTTAGATCTGGAAATTCTATCTGCATGTCAGCTAATGCGTGACGAGAACCATTAAACAACACATCGTGGCCAGATTTTAAATCATCTAAAATGCTAGTGGGAACACCATAAGATAACCCATGCGCATGCCATTTGAATAAAAAAGAGCCATCCTGTGCCGCGCGATCAAAAAGGCGTTGACACAAATAAACGTGATCTTCGTCTCCACCATTTTTAGGGCGGGTGATAACGCGTTTCGCAATTTTGAGACTCGGCAGACGTGGTTGCAAGGCATTAAGAATACTATCCTTGCCACTACCAGATGGGCCGACAATGGTAAAAAGCCGCCCAGACGTAGTTTTGATGCCATCATGCATGAACATAACCCGTACCAAAATTACTTACATCAATCTCACGGTCACAAACCTGTTCCCTTGCAGCCTTGTCATGGAAGATGCCAATTATTGCCGCACCATCTTGTCGCGCGACATTAATTAATTCCAGAACCGTCTCACGGTTAGCGGCATCGAGACTTGCGGTTGGTTCGTCCAACAAAAGTGCGGGGTAGGTGGGCCCAAGGCCGCGTGCAATATTAACCCGCTGCTGTTCACCACCAGAAAATGTCAGTGGCGACAAATGCCAGAGCCTGTCGGGAATACGCAACTTGTGCAATAAATCTTTTGCGCGTGTTTCAGCGGCTACAGCATCCATGCCTGCCTTCAACATCGGCTCACAGACAACTTTCAGCGTTGACACACGCGGCAAGACACGCAAAAACTGGCTCACATAACCAAGATGACTCTGGCGCATCGATAAGATGTCTCTTGGTGCGGCTTTAGCAAGGTCAGTATTGCCTATCCGAATATAGCCGTCTTGCAACAGATAATTACCATATAGCAGGCGTAGTATTGTCGATTTTCCAGCACCACTCGGTCCGGTCAAAGCAACGCATTCGCCAGAGCCAACTTGAAATGACGCATCTTTCAATACTGTGATCTCGGTGCCTCCTTGGTGATGCAGGCAAAATGTCTTGGTCACGTTTCTAACATCGAACATTTTGCTACACCTGCAATACTGAGCTTACAAGAAGTTGCGAGTAAGCGTGCTGGGGGTCATCTAAAACCTGATCGGCCAAACCTTCCTCAACCACTCGGCCCTGTTGCATAACCATCATTCGGTCTGCAAGCATGCGCACCACGGCCAAATCATGTGTGACAATAATCACAGCCAGCCCCAGCTCTTGAACAAGGCCACGAAGTAAATCAAGCAGCCTTGCTTGAACAGACACATCAAGCCCACCGGTCGGCTCATCCATAAAAATCAGCCTAGGTGCTGTTACCAGATTGCGCGCTATTTGAAGCCGCTGTTGCATACCGCCAGAAAACGCAAATGGCCGATCGTCGATACGATTTGTTGATAACTCGACTCGCGACATCCATTCACTGGCCGTGGCCCGGATATCACCATAATGGCGCGCACCGATATTCATCAGTCGTTCACCGATATTGCCGCCGGCACTAACAGCCATGCGCAGGCCGTCTCGTGGGTTTTGGTGAACAAATGCCATATCGGTGCGGGCCAGAAACCGTCTTTCGGGCTCAGACAAGGTGGCTATGTCACAGAAACCTCGATCGCGCATATCAAAATGTACCGAGCCGCTGTCAAAACCAATTTGGCCGGAAATACAATTTAATAAAGTCGATTTTCCAGAACCGGACTCGCCAACGATTCCCAGAACTTCACCAGCATAAACATCAAAACTGACATCCTCACAACCAATTTGCCTACCATATTTCTTGGTGATGGATTTAGCTGAAAATAACGCTGTCATTGACCCACCTCCGGCTCAGCGTCTTGCCCAGCCTGACGCCGACTGCAATAATCCGTATCTGAACACACAAACATTCGGCCACCGGCGTCATCGACAATCATTTCGTCCAGATAACTGTTCTCAGAGCCACAAACTTCACAGCTCTGTGGCGCGCGCAGGCGATTAAACGGATAGTCGTCAAAATCAAGGCTCTGGACTTGGCAGTATGGCGGAATCGCATAGATCCGCTGTTCGCGCCCCGCACCAAACAATTGTAGAGCAGGTGAGTTATTCATTTTGGGATTATCAAACTTTGGAATGGGCGACGGGTCCATTATATACCGGTTTTCGACTTCAACTGGATAGGCATAGGCGGTTGCAATATGGCCATGTTGCGAAATATCTTCATAAAGTTTGACATGCATTAACCCATATTCAGCCAGCGCATGCATTTTACGGGTCTCGGTTTCGCGTGGCTCAAGAAAGCGCAAAGGTTCCGGAATTGGCACCTGATAAACAAGAATCTGGTTCTCGTTAAGCGGTGTTTCAGGTATCCGGTGCCGAGTTTGAATGATCGATGCTTCGGTGGTATTTTCTGTTGTCTTGACAGCGGCAGTCTTCTCAAAAAAACTTCGTATCGAGACGGCATTTGTCGTGTCGTCGGCACCTTGGTCAATTACTTTTAGACAGTCATCTGGTGTAACGCATGCAGCGGTAACTTGAACACCACCTGTGCCCCATCCATAAGGCATTGGCATCTCACGTGCAGCAAATGGCACTTGATAGCCGGGAATTGCAACCGCCTTTAACAACGCGCGGCGGATCATGCGCTTAGTTTGCTCATCTAGATAAGCAAAATTATAACTTGCATCTGTATCAACGCTGCTGTTCGGATCTGCATTTAGGGTCATTGATTAGCCTCCGCGACAAACGCGTCCCGTCGGATCTGCCGTATCAATTCTAATTCAGACTGAAAGTCTACATAATGTGGCAATTTGATATGCTCTACAAACCCAGTCGCTTGAATATTATCGCAATGAGACAGTACGAATTCTTCGTCTTGCGCCGGCGCACCAACATCATCCTCGCCCATTTCCCGCCACCTTAATGCACGATCAACAAGCGCAATTGAAATCGCCTTGCGTTCCTGCTGGCCAAAAACCAAACCATAGCCACGGGTGAATTGTGGGGGTTCAGTTTTGGATCCCTGAAACTGGTTTACAGTCTCACATTCGGTAATTTCAATTTCACCAATTTCGATCGCAAACCCCAACTCAGGAACGAAGAACTCAACGGCAACAATGCCAACACGAAGTTCGCCAACAAAGGCATGGTTGCGCGCATAGCCGCGTTGCGTGGAATAACCAAGCCCTAGCAAGAAGCCTTCATCACCGCGTGCTAAAGCTTGCAGTCGTGCCGCGCGAGTGGCCGGGAATGCCAATGGTTCACGTGTTAAATCAGCAGGCTCAGCGTTATGTCTTGGCTCATCTTGAATGAGGCCATCTTTGTTTAATAGTTGCAGAATATGTGGCGACTTATTGATATCAGATTGGGTCTTTTGGGCCGGTTCCATATCCCCTTTTGCCATCAAATTAAAATCCAGTAATCGATGGGTGTAATCAAAGGTTGGGCCAAGAATTTGCCCACCCGGAATGTCTTTAAAAGTTGCTGAAATACGACGTTTACACAGCATCAAAGCGCTATCAATCGGTTCGCTATATCCAAACCGTGGCAGTGTTGTGCGATAGGCACGAATGAGAAAAATAGCTTCGACCATATCGCCGCGTGACTGTTTCATTGCAAGGGCTGCCAAATCGGGATCATACAGCGAACCCTCTGCCATTATTCGTGCCACGCCAATAGCAAGCTGCTCGCGAATTTGATCGACTTGCAATTCTGGCAAGTCAGGCTTGCCGCGGCGTTCTTCAGCCAGCCAGCTATGCGCATTACGGATTGCCTTTTCACCGCCTTTAACAGCTACATACATCAACGCATCTCCAGTTTTGCTGAACGCGGTATTGCCGCAATTTGATCACCTGCAGTAAGAAAGATATCCACGCCCCGCGGAAATAATTCTGGGCGGCGCAGTGACGATGCGTCATCTTTTAAATTCAGCCAGTTTTCTGTTGCAATACCGGGGCCGGTAATGCGCAGATTACCGCTTTCCAGAGCTGGCAACTCACAAATGAGTGTCGTTGAGAGTTCCGGATATTGATCATTGCCGTAGGCAAAACTATCAACAGCCGCCAATTCATCCCAAGAGCCAATGGCAAAATTGGCGTGTTGTGGGTCTGCAAATGAAACGGCCGTGTGAAAAGTTAACCATTGCTCTACCGTTTCACTTTGAAAAGTTGGCGCGATATAAACAGAATTGTCCTGATCGCACAATGTTAGCAAAATTACAGCCATCGCGACTGACAGCGGCTGGGGCGGTAAGACTCCGTTGATCCGGTAGATCTGGCCAGGCCGAGCCATTGCCTGCAACATCAGACGAAAAGCGGTTGCCGACTGTTTTGAATGATCAGTAAATCCACCCGAGAGCGACATAATCTGCATAATCACTCTCCCCGCACAAGTGTGAAAAAATCAACTTTTGTCGCGGCTGCTTTGTCCGCAATTTCCTTATCACTGGTCAACTTGGCTTCAATGAGCGGCTGCAATATTTTTGCGTCAACTTTGTTAGCATCAGCCGTTTGCAGGAGTGCATCACAAAGCGCAATTCTTAGTGCTATGGTCTTTGCGCGACCCTTGGCATAGCCATGACCAACGGTGCCGCATGATAACTTGACCGATGCACGGCTCACGGTCATCTCGCCCAAATTAAATGGATCACCAGTGCCACCCATGCGCCCACGCACCATAATGCCGCCAATCTCGGCTGGGCGAATAATGTCATAGGATGGGTCGAGATCTGACGAGCGCCACAAATCTTCAAACAACTGTTGGGGTGCTTTCGCAAGTACGCTTAACCATTCCGACCGTTCCAGCATACTGCAACCCCCTTATCCTTGTATGGGTAACTAGACAACTAGACAACTTGTAAAACCCATGATAGGTCTTTTCAACAAAAATTTTGTTAAATATTTGTGACGAGATTAATTTGGCACTTTGGCATTCTATATATGAGCAGCTATCCGCTGAGATCGGGCGAGGCCATTATCGTCCGGGCGAGAAATTACCGACCGAAAAGGAACTCGCAAAAAGATTTGGCGTCAACCGCAACACCCTTCGCCATGCGTTAAAGGCATTACAAGATGCCGGATTTATCATATCAAAGCGCGGACTGGGAAGTTTTGTTAGTGCTAAACCAGTAAAATATCGAATTAACAAAAATACACGTTTTTCACGCAATCTCGCTGATGATTATCAGCAATCATCAATCAAAATTCTGCGACTGGAAACACGCCATTCTGATTTGCGCGAAAAGGCGATACTGCAATTGCCACGCGATGCGCAAGTTCATGTGGTAGAAGGAATTGGTTATTCAAACAATGTCCCTATTCTGCATTTTACCAGCATTTTTCCAACTGAACGGCTACCTGATTTTTTGACCCATTTGCAGCGCACTAATTCTATTACGACCGCGCTGGCAGCGTGCGGTGTTGCAGAATATGAACGCGCTCAGACAGAAATAACCGCGATCTTAGCAGGTGCAAATTTATCGACATATTTAAATTGTCAAACAGGCGCACCATTGATACAGACCAAAAGCCTGAACACATCGAATGGTAGTCCAATCGAATATGGCACAAGTCTTTTTGTTGCCTCTTTGATTACGCTAACAGTGGGCGAAGGTGACGCGCTTTAGGCGTATTTTTCCAAAAAGGCCTCAATGGGCAAATTCCGAAAATCTGGCACCGCCTGTCCGAGTTGTTCATGTGACCAGTCCCACCAAGCCAAATCTATAAGGCGCTCTGCGATTGATTCATCAAATCGCTTTCTAAGCGGCTTTGCTGGCACACCAGCTACGATCATATAAT
>JBMZPN010000096.1:0-6179 GCA_049620845.1 Puniceispirillum sp. (SeqCode) | reverse complement strand
GCCATTATTTTCAGCCCTTGTGTGACAAAGGCACGATTCAAGCCCGTGAGCGGCACAACATCACAAACCGTTGCCAAAGCCACCAGATCAAGCTGCTGCAACAGATCAGGAGCCGCCTGATCCTCAAAAAAACCACGCTGTCGTAAAGCACGTAATACACCGACCAGAACAACAAAGCAGACACCGGCGGCACATAAATGGCCATAACTGCCATCTTCATCAAGCCTGTTAGGGTTGATAACGCTATGCGCACGAGGCAGTTCAGGGCCAGCCAGATGATGGTCAATGACAATCACATCCATGCCGCTATCGGCAACAGCGGCCAGCGGCGCATGCGCAGAAATACCGCAATCCACGGTAATCAGTAACGATGCCCCCTTTTCCTGTAAACGGTTCAGCGCATCAGCATTCGGGCCATAACCTTCTTTAAAGCGATCTGGAATATGTACAAAGGTCTCGATATTTAGCGTCCGCATCACATTCACAAACAAGGCTGCTGCCGATGCCCCGTCAACATCGTAATCACCGAAAATACCAATGGCATCACCGGCCTCGACACTGTCGGCAATCCGCGCCACCGCTTTGTCCATATCCTGAAATCGTGACGGATCAGGCAAAAGATCACGTAAACGCGGATCTATGAATGTTTCGACTTCGCGTGCGCTAATGCCGCGCGATGCCAGAATGCGCGCAATTGGCAAGGGCATATCGGCAAAATGCTCTTGTAGGCCAGCCGTATAGCGATCGGTATCATGTACGCTCAAAGATGCGGAAATATGCTCCCAGCGGGCATCACTAGCCGACTGTGTTATCCCAAGGCATGCGTCGGGCGTCATTACCCCTCCTGCTCGCTTGGCACTATGGGCATAGATACCGGTGCCGCTTTGACACAGGAAAGAGCCGCTAGCTCACCCAAAGCCGCTTCCAGCGCAGACGCGGCACATTCATGCGTTGTCATGGCAAGGGCAACCACATCATCCGGAGCACGGCCTTGCTGCACAAGCGACTCAACCGATATGTTGTGATTTTGCAAAATTTTGGTCACATCAGCCAATACACCTGGCTGGTCGATGACCGTCAAACGGATATAAAAGGGCGTATCAGGTCCGTTTCCATTCTTGATTTTGCTACCATCGCTTAGCGTTGCCATGGGGCGACCAAATGGCAGACAGGCGCGCCCAGCCGCAACATCAATCACATCAGCCAGCACGGCAGACCCTGTCGCACCTGCCCCTGCACCAGGGCCAACCGATAAGACACTGCCAATCGGCATCCCGTCATAGGCGACAGCATTCAAAACCCCGTCAACCTTGGCCAGCTGGCTGGATAGTGGCAATAAACAGGTTTCCATTCTTGGCACACGGCCAGGTTCGGCCACGCCAACCAGCTTGATGCGGAAACCAAGCTGTCGTGCATAGGCAAAATCAACGGCTGATACATCGCGAATACCGCTAATTTTGACGGCTTCAAAATTGGGTGTATGTCCAAAAGCAATCGCCGCCAGAATGGTCAGCTTATGCGCGGCGTCAATGCCATCAACATCAAAGCTAGGCTCGGCTTCGGCATATCCCAGCTTTTGGGCATCAACAAGCACATCGTCAAAATTCTCGCCGGTTTTTTCCATGCGCGATAGAATATAGTTACAAGTGCCATTCAAAATACCGGCAACACGCGTAAATTCATTGGCAGCAAGCCCTTCACGCAATGTTTTGACAGCGGGAATACCACCAGCCACCGCCGCTTCAAAAGTCAGTGCCACATTATTTTCTTCAGCCAAACTAGCCAGTTCGTCACCATGATGCGCAATCATGGCTTTATTGGCCGTAACGACATGCTTGCCTGCCTGCAAGGAAGCACGGGTTAGATCGAGGGCAATCCCATCACTGCCGCCAATGAGTTCAATGACAATATCCACATCATCAATCTTGGCAAGATCGCGTGCGTCATCTACCCATTGGATGCCATCCATTGAAAAACCGCGATCACTATTTTTGCTACGAGCTGATACCGCAACCAACTGCAAGCGCGTGCCAGATGTGGCACTCAATGCCTCATTTCGATTAGTCAGCTGGCGTGCAACCTCACTGCCAACAACGCCTAGACCGGCAATAGCAATATTCAAAACAGGTTTTTCATATGTCATAAAGATATCCATCAAGGCCGGTGAAAAAATGCGGAAAAACGGCTATCCGCCATCAGCATTTTCTAGCGAATTGGGCATGAACTAGCAAGCAGAACTGGCGTACTATGATTAGCGAACCACCTCGGCGTTGCCTGTGGCCATGAAAGATCGCATCAGCCATCGTCACTTGCGCCAAAGCCCCCGCCCCCGGGAGTTTCAATGACAAATACATCACCCGGTTTCATCTTGCGTAAATCGGTTGCTGTCAACGTCTCTATCGACCCATCGGTACGCTCAACCCAGTTTGCGCCGGTTGCCGCTGCCCCGCCACCTGCCATCCCGTAAGGTGGAACAATCCGGTGATTGGCAAGGATAACGGCTTCCATATCTTCCAGAAAACGTGTACGGCGCCGCACGCCATTCCCGCCCTTATGCTTGCCTGTACCGCCTGAGTCATTCCGGATCTCAAAGCTTTCCAGAATAACCGGATAACGCCATTCAAGAACTTCCGGATCCGTCAGACGGCTATTCGTCATATGCGTATGCACCGCGTCAGTTCCGTCAAAATCAGGGCCAGCACCTGACCCGCCACATAACGTTTCATAATATTGATGCGTATCATTGCCATAGATGAAATTATTCATCGTGCCTTGGGCGGCGGCCATCACGCCAAGCGCACCATACAGCGTATCGGTGACAATCTGCGACGTTTCAACATTGCCCGCAATCACCGCGGCTGGATAGCGTGCCTTAAGCATACAATCATCGGGTAATATGATCTTGACTGGCTTCAGACACCCTTCATTCATTGGAATATCATCGTCCACTAAGGTTCTGAAAACATATAGAACTGCGGCACGGCACACAGCCGCAGGCGCATTGAAATTATTAGCCCCTTGCGGGCTGGTGCCGGTAAAATCGACAACCGCTGACCGGTTCGCTTTATCAATGGAAATATGCACTTTGACCTGCTGGCCATTATCCATCGGATAGGTAAATTCGCCGTCACTAAGCATGTCAATCACGCGGCGTACCGACTCCTCGGCATTATCCTGAACATGCCCCATATAGGCAAGAACGGTATCAAGACCGAATTGTGCCACCATCTTGTGCAACTCTTGCAGGCCTTTTTCATTGGCGGCAAGCTGGGCACGCAGATCGGCAATATTTTGCTCGGGATTGCGCGCTGGGTATTTTGCCCCTTTCAGAATTGCCATCATCTCGTCTTCACGATAGGTGCCTGCATCGACCATCTTGAAATTATCGATCAGCACACCTTCTTCGTCGATATGCGCCGAGTCTGGTGGTGCCGAACCCGGCGTACGTCCGCCGACATCAGGATGATGACCACGGCAGGCAACAAAGAACAGAATCTCACTGTCATCAGCTTTGAATACAGGCGTGACAACGGTTATATCCGGCAGATGTGTCCCGCCATTATAGGGGTTGTTCAGAACAAAGGCGTCACCCGGGTTAATGTTACCCTGATTGCCTTTGATGATCGCGCGAACACTTTCTCCCATCGAACCAAGATGCACAGGCATATGCGGGGCATTGGCGATTAATGATCCGGTGGCATCAAAAATAGCACATGAAAAATCAAGCCGTTCTTTGACATTCACCGACAAAGCCGTGTTTTGCAATGTATAGCCCATCTGTTCGGCGATCGACATAAACAGGTTGTTAAACACTTCCAGCATAACCGGATCGCAACTTGTGCCGATGGCATGTCTTTCGGCAAGCGCTTCGGTGCGGCGCAAGACCAGATTACCTATATCGGTCATTTCTGCATCCCAGCCAGGTTCGACAACATTGGTGCCGGTCGCTTCGATGATCAGAGCCGGCCCTTTGATCCGGTTTCCCGCCCCGATATGGTCGCGTTGAAAGACCGGAACTTTGACAAACTCTCCGCCCATATAGGCATCAACAATGTCAACTGGCTGGGGATCATCGGTGCTTATCTGCTGGCTGATCGATGGCAGGTCAAATGTACGGCCAATCGCCTCAACCGAAATAGTAGCCGCGATCAATGGTTTACCCGACATCAAAAACCCGAAACGTGACCGGTAAGCAGCCTCATAAGCGGCTGTCATCGAAGCAATATCGCCATAGGGTACTTCCAGCGCCGTGTCCGAGCCATCATAGCGCAGATGCACGAACCAGTTTGTATCCATCCGTTCATCGGCAATATTCTGCGCACGCACCTCGGCCTCGGCATCCTTGGCTAAAGCGCTTAATTCATCTTCAAGCCGCCCTAGCAAGCCTTCATTAAGATGCGCCTCAACCGTACGTTCACGCATGGCGGTCACATCGGCCAGCCCCATGCCATAGGCCGACAGCACGCCAGCAAAAGGATGTATCAGAACCGAAGTCATGCCCAGATTATCAGCAATCTGGCAAGCATGCTGTCCGCCAGCCCCGCCAAAACATTGCAGCGTATATTCCGTCACATCATAGCCGCGTTGCACCGATATCTTTTTGATCGCATTCGCCATATTTTCAACAGCGATACGCAGAAATCCGTCAGCGATCGCTTCGGGAGAGCGCTCAACACCGGTGCTGGCCTTTACCTTCTCAGCCAGTGCTTCAAAGCCAGCGCGCACAGGTGCCACATCAAGCGGTTCATTCTGCTTGGCACCGAATACCGACGGAAAGAATTGCGGCTGTAATTTACCCAGCATCACATTACAATCGGTCACCGCTAATGGGCCGCCACGCCGGTAACAGGCTGGCCCCGGATTGGCACCGGCACTTTCCGGCCCCACACGGAAACGCGCGCCATCAAACTGGCACAATGATCCACCGCCAGCGGCAACAGTATGGATTAACAGCATCGGCGCATGCATCCGCACCCCTGCTACAACGGTCTCGAATACGCGCTCAAAGGCATTTTCGAAATGCGCAACATCGGTTGATGTACCGCCCATATCAAAGGTAATCACCCGGTCAAAGCCAGCTTGCTGCGCCGTTTTCACCGCCCCGACAATCCCACCCGCAGGGCCTGAGAGTATCGCATCCTTACCCTGAAACAGGCTTGAATCGGTCAATCCGCCATTCGACTGCATGAGTTGTAAATTGGTGCTGTTCCCATCCTGCGACAAAGCCTCGGCAATCCGGTCGATATAGCGGCGCAAAATCGGCGACAGATAGGCATCGGCGATCGTCGTATCGCCGCGCCCGACAAATTTGATCATCGAACTGGTCTGATGGCTTGTCGAAATCTGGGTAAACCCGATCTCTTTGGCCAGTTCGGCTATTTTCTCTTCATGCGCAGGCACGCGGTATGCATGCATCAACACAATAGCGACTGACCGGATACCATCGTCATAGGCTGCCTGCAAACGTGGCCGCAGATCATCCAGATCAAGCGGGATAAGCACATTATTCTGCGCATCAATACGCTCATTCACTTCTTCCACGCGTTCATACAGCATTTCAGGCAAGATGATCTTGCGGTCAAACAAACGTGGGCGTGCCTGATAGGCAATACGGATCTGGTCACGAAACCCCTTTGTTACAACCAGCAAGGTACGATCACCTTTACGTTCCAGTAACGCATTGGTGGCCACCGTTGTGCCCATTTTCACCGCATCAATCAACGCGGCCGGTATCGGTGCATTCCTGTCGATTTTCAGAAAGTCACGAATACCCTGCAACGCCGCATCGTCATAGGCTTCTGGGTTTTCCGACAGCAATTTATGTGTTGCCAGTGCCCCCTCTGGACTGCGCGCGACCACATCGGTGAATGTGCCCCCACGGTCAACCCAGAACTGCCAGCCGGATATATCCGCGCCTTGATCTGAAGAATGTGTTTTATCAAAGGAATCCGGTGCCATAAAAATATCCGTTCACAAGCAATAATCGAAAGAACAAACAGCAATATCGATGAAGATGATTACGCTAAATATGTTCGCAATGAATGTCGCGGATAACCGGCCATCTTGTCAATTTTGATCTATAAAAATCAGCTTATTTTCTGATGCTATCTTGTTACACTAATGACGAATGCCATCAGAAATGAGCAACGTTATGAAAGAAAAGTTAATCGCGCTAACCT
>JBMZPN010000095.1:0-6200 GCA_049620845.1 Puniceispirillum sp. (SeqCode) | reverse complement strand
TTATAAACACCAACACCAAGGTCGATTTTACTCTCGCGCGCGTCGGCGGCAAAAAGTTTGCCAAGACCAAGAATAGGATCAGCTTTCGCTGGGATAAGCTTTTCAAGCATTAGACATGTTCCGATGATTGGGATTTAGAATATTTAAGGCAATTCAAACGCTGAAATCAATCATTATTAGCTAGCGTTTGACTTCGGGTATCAATCCGCGTGGGGCAAATCGTAACACTAGCAATAAAACCAGACCCATCGTTATCAGGCGCATATGTGCGGCGCTGTTCATCAGATGCAGGCGCAACCAGTGATCTTCAGACATCCCTGAAGTCAGCACATCGATAAGCCATAATCCCATCGGTTCGGCTTCGATCCAGAAAAACCAGATTATAAAGCCGCCCAGAATGGAGCCCCAGTTATTACCCGAACCACCGACAATGACCATAACCCAGATCAAAAAGGTAAATCGAAGCGGCTGATAGGTAGTCGGTGTAAACTGGCCATCAAGCGTTGTCAGCATCGCGCCTGCAATACCTACAACTGCCGACCCCAGAACAAACACCTGCAAATGCCGCCAGGTAACATTCTTGCCCATCGCACTGGCGGCGGTTTCATTATCGCGGATAGCCCGCATCATCCGTCCCCACGGCGACCGCAATGCCGTTTCGGACAACCAGAGAATGATCAGCAATACCGCCGTAAATAAAATGGCATAGCAAAGTTTGACAACAACGGATGAGGCGTCATCCACCTGCACACCCAGACTGTTTGCCCAGTCCTGAAAACCGGGTGAATTATTCAGATCGACCTCATAAGGTACCGGACGCGGCAAACCGGCAACATTTTTGACGCCGCGGGTCAGCCAGTCCTCGAATTTGAGAAAGTAAATGATGATTTCGGAAATACCCAATGTCGCAATCGCCAGATAATCTGACCGCAGACCGAGCGATATTTTGCCAACCACCCAAGCCGCACCAGCGGCAAAAACCCCGCCAACAAGCCAGCTGAAAATGATCGGCATGCCAGCGCCGCCCAGAAACCCGGTCTTTGCCGGTTCGACCGACTCGATAGCCAAGACCGCCGGATCAATGATCATACGCATGATGATATAGCCGATAAGAATGGCAAGGCCGGTATACCAGTAACGCCGCCGCCCCATATGTGCTGTCTTGCGCCAGACAAATATGCCCAGAGCGATCATAGCCAGACCGACGATCAGGCCACCCACAATACCAGCACCGCCTACCGCCCATGCCTCGGGAACAGGCTGTGATGCCACCAGCACCCCTGCCAGACCACCAAGCGCGGCAAACCCCATGATTCCGACATTAAACAGGCCAGCATAGCCCCACTGAATATTGACACCCAGCGCCATAATCGCCGAAATCAGACACAGATTTAACAGCGATAGCGACACGCTCCAGCTTTGTATGAAGCCGACAAAAACGAACAAAGCCGCCATGATTGAGAAATAGACAAGATTTCTTTGTTTATCTGTCATATTGATTTCCCACTAAAAATACCTGTTGGCTTCACCAGAAGCACAATCACCAGAATGACAAAGGAAACGGCGAATTTGTAATCGGTTGACAGGAATTGCACCAGACCTTCAGGCGCCATGCTTTCAGGCAGCAGATAGGTTACCACGCGCTTATAGGCAAAGGTGATAATCAGCTCGGAAAAGGCAATCACAAATCCACCGGCGATCGCGCCCACCGGACTACCGACGCCGCCAACAATAGCCGCCGCAAAAATCGGCAATAGAAGCTGCAGATAGACAAATGGCTTATAGCTCTTATCAAGACCATATAAAGTCCCTGCAATCGTCGCCAGAGCCGCGGTAATAATCCATGCAATCATCACGACCCTGTCCGGATTGATTCCGGATAAAAGTGCCAGATCTTCATTATCCGAAAAGGCGCGCATTGATTTACCTGTCCGTGTCCGGTTCAAAAACCAGAAAACAGCAGCCACAACAATCACCGCTGTTATCACCGTCACGCCTTGTGATGTTTTTATCGCCAGCCCTTCATTCAGACCTGTCATCTGCTTAAAGGCACGCGCCTTCATGATGAAACGGGCACCATCGCCAAACAGCTGGTCATTCGGGCCAATAATGAAACGGATCAGCCCGCCGGTAATGAACATTACGCCAACCGACACAATAAGATAGGTCACCGGCGTGGCCTTCTGCTCGCGATAATAGCGATACACCATACGGTCACTGATCAGGCACAGGATAATTGTCGCCAGGATACCGACTGGCAAAGCCAGTAACGCTGTCGGTAACGGGGCAATGCCGATGCCGTTTGATTGCAACAACCAGGTCATCATGATCGTAATCATGGCGCCAAAAGACATGGTCTCGCCATGCGCAAAATTTGAAAACCGCAAGACACTGTAGATCAGCGTGACACCCAGCGCGCCAAGCGCCAGTTGGCTACCATATGCCAGACCCGGCACAAGGATAAAATTCGCCAGAATAGCCAGAGGGTTTAGAATATCAGTCATCATCTACCCTCCCAGAAAGGCTTTGCGCACATTTGGATTGGCCATCAATGCCGCCCCTGTGTCGGTATAGCGGTTTTCACCTTGAACAAGCACAAAGCCCTTATCGGCGATATTCAAAGCCTGTTTGGCATTCTGTTCGACCATCAGAATGGCTATGCCTGTACGCGCCACTTCGATGATCCGGTCAAAAAGTTCATCCATCACGATTGGCGACACGCCCGCTGTTGGTTCATCCAGCATCAGCACTTTTGGCTTCGTCATCAAGGCGCGGCCAACCGCCACCTGCTGACGCTGGCCACCTGATAGCTCGCCTGCAGGTTGCAGACGCTTTTCATGCAAAATAGGAAACAGCCCATAGACCTGATCCATTGTTTCGGCAATATCATCACGCCGGATAAAGGCACCCATTTCTAGATTTTCTTCGACTGTCATGCTGGTAAAGACATTGCTTGTCTGCGGCACAAATCCCATGCCTTTTAGCACCCGATCCTGCGGTTTCAGGCTGGTAATATCCTCGCCATCAAACAGCACCTTGCCCGCGCGCAAATCCAGCATCCCGAACATGGCCTTCATCGCTGTTGATTTACCAGCCCCATTTGGCCCGACAACAACAGCGATCTCGCCGCGCTCAACACTCACAGTACAGTCATGCAGAATATCGGCACCACCATATCCACCGGTCATTTTGTCACCGATCAGAAAGCTCATTTTTTGACTCTCTTATTGTTTTTCAGGCCGGTGCCCAGATACGCTTCAATGACGTCTTCATTTGACTTGATTTCAAGTGCGGTGCCGGTTGCCAGAACGCCGCCTTCGGCCATGACAATGACCGGATCGCACAATCTGGATATGAAATCCATATCATGCTCAATCATGCAGAACGTATAGCCGCGATCCTTGTTCAGGCGAAAAATCGCATCACCGATAGAATTCAGTAACGTACGGTTCACACCCGCCCCGACTTCATCAAGGAAAACGATCTTTGCATCGACCATCATCGTACGGCCAAGTTCAAGCAGCTTTTTCTGGCCGCCAGATAGATTCCCCGCCATTTCATCAGCAACCTGACTGATTTGCAGAAAATCAATAACATCTCTGGCTTTTGCGCGGATTTCAGCTTCTTCAGAGCGCACACGCGCCGGATTGATCCATGTATCAATCAGCCGCTCACCCGATTGCTTGGCTGGCACCATCATCAGATTTTCACGGACTGTTAACGTTGAAAATTCATGCGCGATCTGAAATGTGCGCAACATGCCTTTATCAAACAATTCATGCGGGGCAAGACCGGTGATATCTTCGCCATCAAGAAACACCTTTCCCGATGTCGGCTTATATAGTCCGGCAATGACGTTAAATAATGTGGTCTTGCCAGCACCATTGGGACCAATCAGTCCGGTGATAGAGCCGGTTTCAATGACCATAGACGCATCATTGACAGCTTTGATACCGCCAAAATGCTTACTTATGTTTTCAACAACTATCATGAAAAATACAAAACAATAAAAAGGATCCAGACACCCCTAAAGATGTCTGGATCGTATATATACTCAGACTCTAGCGGAAACGAGCTGTTGTGTTCTCGCCGCCTTTAACAAGTATTTCCCTGTAGTTACCAGCAGACTCACCAGCACCGATCAACTCGACAGCTGACGCGCCGACATAGTCAACATCACCACCATCGGCAAGAATCTTCAACGCCTTGGCAAGTTCGCCAGGATAGATCTTTTCACCCGGTGCATTGGCAACGTCCATGACCTTACCTTTGAAATCGGCACTTTCGGTTGAACCAGCGGCCTGCATAGCCAGCATGATCAACGCAGCACCATCATATGACTCGGCAGCAAAAGGACCGTCTTTAAAGCCAGCTGCCTTTGCAAGCTCGGCAAACTTGGCAGCGCCCGGGCTGTCTGTACCTGGGACAGTACCGAACGAACCGTCAAGATCAGAGCCAATAGCTTTTGGCAGTGAATCACCAATCATGCCATCAGGAAGCACGAATGTGTCAAATGCACCTGTGTCCAGTGAGGCCTGAATGATACCTTTACCGCCCTGGTCAAGATAACCGGCAACGATCAGCACTTCACCACCAGCCTGAGCTAGTGCGGCAACTTCTGCACCGTAATCGGCTTTACCGTCTTCATGCGAGGCTGAAATTGTAACCTTGCCACCAGATTTTTCGAAATTCATCTGGATGCTGTCTGCAAGACCTTTACCATAGTCGTTATTGGTATAAGTCATGGCAACAGTCTTGATACCTTTATCATTCAGGATATCGGCAACAACCTGACCCTGACGGGCATCAGATGGAGCTGTCCGGAAGAACAGACCATTATCTTCCAAAGTCGACAAAGCTGGTGATGTGGCTGATGGTGAAATCATCACAATACCTTTGGCCATGGCAACATTCTGCAGAATAGCTGTTGTCACACCTGAACAGTCCGCACCCATGATAGCTTTCACGCCATCTGATGTGATCAGACGCTCAGCAGTCGCGGTTGCAGCGGCTGAGTCAATACATGTTGAGTCACCACGTACCGAAGTCACAGAAGAACCACCCATAAATGCACCTGAATCGGTAACTTCCTTCATGGCAAGCTCGGCACCAGCGGCCATATCAGGGGTCAATGATTCGATTGGACCTGTGTAACCAAGCAATGTTCCAATCTTCACATCGGCTGCAAGTGCCGGTGTGGCACTAACAGCTACCGCCATTGCGGCGATAATAAATTTTTTCATCTCTAATCTCCCAAAAACAGAATTAAAACTTTTGTGATGATAATGGCCAAATAAACAACTAATACAAGTCTTAAACCGTCAAATATTTGCAAAAAACGATCACTTTGGATGAAAAACATTTACCGCTTAAAGTAAATGCATGATTGTATTTCACTCAAGCTAGCCATTTGGGTTGTACATTTATGACCAGCCACATAAAGACCAAAAACCTGCCGCATAACCCCGGTGTAACTGGCTGGAATGCTATTTTGCCGCAGGACAAGCCAGCTCAGGCACTAGACAAAAATATGCTGGCCGACTGGCTAATCATAGGTGGTGGATTTGCTGGCCTGTCAGCCGCACGGCGCTTGTCACAGCTATGTCCGGGTTCAAAGATTGCCGTGCTTGAAGCTGGCCGGATAGGTGATGGTCCGGCTGGGCGCAATTCCGGCTTCATGATTGATTTGCCGCATGTTTTGTCATCTGAAGACTATGCTGGTGATAGCAGTGAAGACCGTCTGCAAATTCAGATGAACCGCCGCGCTATAGCTTTTGCTCTTGATGCCGCCGACGAATATGGCTTGGACAGCGAAATCGTATCACAAACTGGCAAGGTCAATGGCGCGGCAACCACCAAAGGTGTCGCGCATAATCTTGCCTATGCCGGTCATCTCGAAAATCTTGGTGAAGCTTGTGAAATTCTTGATGCCAAGCAGATGCAGAAATTATGTGGAAGCGATTATTATCATCAGGGACTTTATACACCCGGTACAACAATGCTTCACCCTGCCGCTTATGTGCGTGGGCTTCGCAATGGTTTACAGAACAAGGTCAGTATTTTTGAAAATTCTCCAGTCACTTCATTGACCCGCACTGGCGCCGACTGGCAGGCCAAAACCCCCACTGGAACCATTACAACTCCGCACATTATCATGGCGGTAAATGGCCATGCTCAAAGCTTTGGCTTTTTCAAACGCC
>JBMZPN010000094.1:0-6263 GCA_049620845.1 Puniceispirillum sp. (SeqCode) | reverse complement strand
TGATAGACAGCGTCAGCTTTGCCAGCATCACCAGCCAGATATCCTGCCAGTTGGCGAACCCCCAGCGCCTTCATCACTGGCAAGCCCGCATCAAGCTTGCGCGCGAGCAGTTTTTTGACCTCATCTAGCGCCCCTGCCTCAATCATCATATCAAAACGGTCATTAATCCTCTGATAGAGAATATCGCGGTCGGGCAGTAACTTAACAGTTGTGGCTACGCCTTCAAACGCGCCTTGATGCGGGTCTTGCTGCCATGCACTAATCGGACGACCTGTCGCTTTCACAACCCCCATTGCACGGATAAGGCGTTGTGTATCTCCATCAAAAAGACGTTCAGCCGTCACCGCATCCAGTTCGGCTAGATTCTGGCGAAAGGCAGCACCGCCTATCTCAGCATGGAGCGTAACGGCAGCATCATGGACATCATGCGGCACTTCGGGAATTGATGCCAAGCCTGACAGACCGGCATTCAGATACATGCCGGTGCCCCCAATGATGATTGGCAGTTCACCAGCTTGCCAAGCTTTGTGCATTTCGGCTGCGGCCAAATCCAGCCACATCGCCACCGATGCTCTTATATTCCCATCCAGCACGCCATAAAGCCGATGCGGTGCCAATGCCATATCGGCATCAGACGGACGCGCTGTTACCACTGAAAGGTCTTTGTAAAGCTGCATCGAGTCTGCATTTATGATCACGCCATTCATCCGGTCAGCCAGCTCGATAGCAAATTTGGATTTGCCCGACGCGGTTGGCCCCGCGATCATGATATAATGCTTATTCATAAATTTTACCCCAGCATCTTATGGCATATTTTCCAGTGGCATGATACATCCCAGCTTATCTTGCTCATACGACGAAGAGACATTGAAGTGAACAAAGGTCTGTTATGAATTATGCCATAATTTTTTCCACCAGCCAGACGTCTGCGACACCCGCAGATGCATCTGACTGGATTAAGCCCCTAATGGCCACATTCCCAGAGGCGGATATTTGTGGCGAGGCATCATGGTTGGCCAGACATAAGGCTGCCGAGATAACTGTGGCCAGTGACGCGCCAATCGATATTACCGCATTGCGCACCGCCGCAGATCGCGCTGGCATTGATGTTAACATTGTAACGGCTGAAAATCGCCGTAAACGCCTGTTGATTGCCGATATGGACAGCACAATCATCACCTCAGAGTCGCTTGACGATTTAGCGCGACTTGCCGGACTGGACGATGAGATCGCGCGTATCACTGCACAATCTATGGCAGGCAATATGGATTTTGAAGAAGCGATTGATGCCCGCGTTGCCCTGTTGGCAGGCAAACCAGCCTCTCTCTTTGCCAGTCTGCTGGATGAAATGACACTTAGCGATGGGGCTATTGCGCTTGTCAAAACCATGCGCGCAAATGGCGCCTTTTGCTATCTGGTATCAGGGGGATTCGACTTTGCTACCAGCTATATTTCAGACATGTGCGGGTTTCATGATGACCACGCTAACCATATGAATATATCGTCTGGCCTGATTGAGGGAACAGTCAGAAAGCCTATTCTGGATCGTGACGCCAAGGCACATTATCTGAACCACTATTGCGCAACGCATAATCTAACCGCGGCTGATGCGGCCACAATCGGTGATGGTGCTAACGACCTCGAAATGCTAAAGGCCGCAGACTTTGGCGTGGCATTTCATGGCAAACCGTTACTACGCACGCATATAGACTTACAATTAAACCATACCGACCTGACCGGATTGCTATATTTGCAAGGCTATCAAGAACATGAGTTTGTTAGCTAAGGCCGCTAGACTGTTCGAATAGTCAAACTAAAAGGGCGCCGATGGCGCCCTTTGTTTATTGTCATTATGCGATCTGGCAGACTATTCGGCCTTTTCGGCAAAACCAATCTGAACAAAACGTTCGCGGCCATCACGCTCCACCAGAATAAGAACGCCTGACTTGCCGCCATTCTCTGCCGCCTTGATATCCTTGGCGAGACCAAGCGCATCTTCGACACGCCGCTGACCATAACGCCTGACAATGTCGCCAGGAGCAAGACCTTTATCGGCGGCAGGACTGCCGGGAACAACTTCGACAACAGCAACACCTGTTAACTCGGGATCAATTCCCAGTTCCTCGGCAAGCTTGGCGTCAAGATCCTGAACAGAAAAGCCCAGACTTCCGAAACTCTGCTTATCTCCCGGTGCGGCGCTTGAATCGCTGTCAACAAGGCCAACAAGCTCGGCCTTTTCAAGCTCGCCTAATTCGACCGTGACAGTCATTTTCTTGCCTTGACGGAATAGCTCGACCTCTACTTTTGAACCGATATCGGTTTCAGCAACGATACGCGGCAAGTCACGCATACGCTTAATGTCCTTACCGTCAAATTTCAAAATCACATCGCCCGGTTCAACACCTGCAACAAAAGCAGGGCTGTTTTCATTGACTGTTGATACCAAAGCACCTGCGGCATCATCCAGCCCCAGAGACTCAGCAATATCTTCAGTGACTTCCTGAATAAATACGCCTAACCAGCCACGTCGCGTTTTACCAAATTCAGCAAGCTGGTCAGCAACGCGGCTTGCCAAATTCGATGAAATGGCAAATCCGATGCCAACCGACCCGCCTGATTGTGAAAAAATGGCGGTATTAATACCAATCACTTCACCCTCAACGTTAAATAGTGGGCCACCTGAATTTCCGCGGTTGATCGATGCATCCGTCTGGATGAAGTCGTCATAAGGGCCATTGCCAATATCACGCCCACGCGCCGAGACAATACCGGCTGTCACCGTTCCGCCAAGACCGAACGGATTACCAATTGCCAGCACCCAGTCACCAACACGCAACGCATCAGAATCACCAAATTTCACTGATACAAGCTCGGTATAACCGGGTTCGATTTTCAAGACGGCGATATCGGTCTTTTTGTCCTGCCCCAGTACCTTTGCTGTAAAGCTGGTTTCGTCAGCCAGAATGACCCGAATTTCTTCTGCATTTTCAATCACGTGATAATTGGTGACAACAATACCCTTGTCATCGATGATAAAGCCTGAGCCCAATGACTGGGCACGTCTTTGCCGGTTATTGTCACCAAAATTCTTGAAAAACTCTTCAAAGGGTGATCCCGGAGGGAACTGAGGCATTTCCATGCGCTGGCCATCATTGACGATGGTTGTGGTCGAGATATTGACCACCGCTGGTGATAGACGCTCAACCTGATCTGCAAAACTGTCTGGTCGTTCACCGGCGCCTGCAATGCCACCAACAAAGGTGACCGACATAAACATGACTACGAATACCGCAACACCAGACTTGATATGGTTAGCACTTCCATTTGCCAACAACCGCACCATATTGACTAACATTCTTGATATCTCCTTGATAAATCCCCCTTCGATTGATGGGGACATCACATAGACATCCCCATCGAATCAGGATTAAACCCACATACTAAGGCTTTAACCGTCAAACTAGGCACACATGATGACCAAAAAATGGCAACATCATGTTAAATAGGCTTCTATTCTGGAGCCTAATCAACCTTGCCATTCTTGTCCTTAAAGAACCGGAAAAAGCTACTGGTGGGCGATATGACCATTGACGTTCCCGTATCCGTTATGGACTTATCGTAGGCTTCCATAGACCGGTAGAAAGCAAAGAACTCAGCGTCCTGACCAAAGCTTTCAGCATAGATACGGATTGCGTTACTATCACCAGCACCGCGGGTTTCCTGCGCTTCACGCTGTGCTTCGGAAATAATCACCGTACGGGTTTTTTCGGCATCAGCCCTGATCTTCTGGGCTTCTTCCTCACCTGTCGCACGGAATTCCTTGGCTTCCCGCTCGCGCTCGGATTTCATCCGGTTGAAAATATTCTGGCTGGTTGCTTCAGGATAATCTGCACGGCGTAGCCGCACATCGATGATCTTGATGCCAAGCGATGATACAGACTCATTCACTTCATCACCGATTGAGCGGGTGATATCGTTTCGCTGTCCAGTAAGAATAGACGCTAGAGTTTCACGGCCAAGGGCGCGACGCACAGATGAGTCGATAATCGCTTCAAGACGACCACGAGCACCAATTTCGTTGCGCACTGTCTGGAAAAACAACAACGGGTCTTCAATCTTGTAGCGGGCATAGGCATCAACCTGCAAACGCTTCTGATCAGACAGAATGACTTCTTCAGCATCCTGTGGAATCAGACTCAATACGCGCTTTTCGTAATAAACCACGTCCTGAATGAAAGGGAGCTTGAAGGCAAGACCCGGTTCCTGAATGGTGCGTTTTGGCTCACCAAACTGGATCACAAGAGCTTGCTGGGTTTGATCGACAGTGAATAGCGAACTATAGGCGCCAATTCCAAACACGCCGAGCATGATAAGGGTTATAAAACGTAGAGATGCCATTTTAATTGCCCCCTGACTTTTTGGTTAATTCATTTAGCGGCAGATAAGGCACAACACCACTACCAGAGCTATTCTCATCGATGATTATTTTTTCGACATTACCGAGAATTTTCTCAATCGTTTCGATATATATCCGCTCTTTGGTTACGTCCTTATCTTCAAGATAGGCTTTATACACCTGATCAAATCGTGACGCGTCACCCGTTGCGCGATTGACAACTTCGGCTTCATAAGCCTGCGCCTCGGCGATCAGCTTGGCCGCCGCACCACGCGCACGTGGAACAATATCGTTACGAAATGCTTCAGCTTCGTTTTTCAGACGATCACGATCCTGTCGTGCACGCTGGACTTCGTTAAAGGCATCGATAACGTCAGCTGGCGGGTCAACCGCGAGAAGCTGAACATCTCTAACACGCACACCGGCGCCATATTCGTTCAGCAAATCCTGCAATTGCTGGCGTGCCTGCACCTGAATTTCCTGACGGCCTTCAGTTAAAGCTGTCTGGATTGCCGTGCGGCCAATGATTTCACGCATGACAGCTTCGGCAGCCACTTTAATAGTGTCATCGGGTTCCGCAAGGTTGAACAAATATTGCCCTGCATCCGAAACGCGCCAGAAAACAACGAAATCAATATCGACAATATTTTCATCGCCAGTGATCATCTGGCTTTCATCGGCAATATCACGACGCGTTGAACTGCTACCACCTACATCGCGGAAACCGATTTCAATACGGTTATCACGCGTAACTTCGGGGGTCAGAACAGTCTCAATCGGGAATGGTATATGATAATGCAGACCCGGAGCCGTTGTACGAACCCACTCACCAAAGCGCAAAACCACGCCTTGCTGCTGGGGGTTGACGCGGTAAAAACCGGTTGCCGCCCATATGCCTGCAAAAATAATAAGAAGCAGGATAAACGAGCGTCCAGAGGATCCGCCGCCCGGAATGACCCGACGCAAAGCATCACGACCTTGCTGAACAAGTTCGTCTATGTCTTGTGGAGGCTTTCCGCCGCCACCGCCACCGCCGCCTTGTCCCCAAGGGCCGCCGCCACCATTATTTCCACCACTGCCGCCGCCTTGTCCCCAAGGGCCGCCGCCATCATTGCCTTGATTATTCCATGGCATAGTATTCGTGCTCCGTTTCCAAAATTCACGCGGACTATAAGCTAATCAGGCCTTAATCCCAACAAACTATAGTTAGCCTAGTAGCATTTACCCTGATTAGCTTGTAAATAGCTACACAAAGTCTTATGTCACCAAACAATAGACAGTATATTTGTACGGGAATGGTTTTTTTCAAGCATGACAAATGAATTGAACGATATAAAAATACGCGAAGCTCTGGCCACTATACATGCAGCCGGTGCAAGCACTGATATTGTTACTGCTGGTGCCGTTTCTGGGATCGTCATCAAAGAAGGCCATGTCGGGTTTTCAATCGAAATTGATCCCAAAGACAAAGATAAGGCAGAGCCATTGAAAAGAGCCGCTGAAAAAGCTGTTATGGCGCTTAAAGGCGTTTTATCTGCCACGGCCTTATTAACCGCGCATCAGGCTGCTCCAGCACCACAGGCGGCACCACAAAGCGCACAACAAGCTGACCGTGGAACATTACAGCCTGCAAAATATGTTATTGCTGTAGCGTCTGGCAAAGGCGGTGTCGGCAAATCGACCACAGCCATAAATCTGGCATTGGCATTGGCTGAAACGGGCAAAAAAGTTGGCATTCTTGATGCCGATATTTACGGCCCGTCATTGCCACGGTTGATCGGCGAAAACCGCAAGCCCGAAAGCGAAGGCAAAAAAATCAAGCCGATTGAGGTGTGGGGATTGCAAACCATGTCTATCGGTTATCTTG
>JBMZPN010000093.1:0-6314 GCA_049620845.1 Puniceispirillum sp. (SeqCode) | reverse complement strand
TTGCCGGATGCCAGCCTGAAGTTTCGGACTGGCTGGATAAATTGGGCCCATTTGGCAGTGGCAATCCAGAACCCCGCTTTGTGTTGCCGGATTGTCGAATCAAGAATATCCGTCTGGTTGGTGATGCGGGAGCGCATATATCCTGTCGGCTGGATGATGGTAGTGGCACCGCGCTTAATGCCATTGCCTTTCAAGCCGGAGGTGCGCCCATTGGCCAGCTGTTACAACAGGCGGCTGATGGACGCTATGTGCATGTTCTGGGCAAGTTACGGCGTGACCGCTATCGTGGCGGTCGTGCCATGCAGATTGAAATAGAGGATGTGGCGACACCAGCACTTGCTTTCGGACGTTCTTAAAAGCGTGAAAAGCTGTGTAATGGCTGGATTTCATAAGTTCCATAACAGTTTATAAATTTATTATGCTGTTTGGCACGAAATCGGCTTGATTTGGCCGCGTTATTTGACTAATACAACCTCACTTGCCTTTATGTCCCGTTCGTCTAGAGGCCTAGGACACTGCCCTTTCACGGCGGCAACAGGGGTTCGAATCCCCTACGGGATGCCAAGTCTTGGCTTGAAGCGGCTGGCCTTTACTTATTCCAAGTTTTGATAGTGCTAATCATGTGGTTGCGTAGCTATGCGTAACCAATTGATGCTGTTTTGATGGCGTGCGAGGTGGTGCTCAAACGTTAAATTCGGTTGTTTCAAGCAAAAAACGTTTCGAAATCGGAAGAAGCGATGCGCCAATTGCGCGGGCGTTGGGGCCTGCGGAGCCTGCAGAAAATTCAGGCCGGGTAATACCCTGTTTATTCAGGTCACCAAATGCTTTTTCAGTCTGACTGACAATTTGATCCAAAACAGCTGGTGGAACGGCGCCGCCGATAACAATGTTAGGAAAATCAACGACCGCTTCAATGCCAGCCGAAGCGCGCGCAAGAGCTGCCGAGGCTACGTCCACCCAATCTGAAAGCAGATCTCCAATTTCTGACCATTCATGCTGACCATCCCATAACATAGAAGGATTACGTCCATCTTTCTTAATGCGTTGTTCGAGCAAATAAATCGATGCATAATCAATCAGTTGATGTGAATCGTTTGTGAGTGTTTCGCCCATGGGGAGTGAGCCGAATGCACCGCCATTACCGCTAATTCCGGTAAAAAGCTTGTGGTTCATTACAATACCGCCGCCAATGAATGATCCAATAAAGAAATATGCAAAATCCTTGGTTGTCTGGCCTCGGCCAATGATCTGTTCGGCAAGACAAGCGCAGGAGGCATCATTCTCGATTATGATCTCATGATCTATAAAAGCAGAGAGTTCTTTTCTGATTTCAAAGGTTTTCCACTGGGACATTTCATTTTGTGGTGCCTGTAGTCGATCCAGCCAGTTCCACAATTCATATGGTTTGCCAATACCAAACCCAATCAACCGGTCTCTTTTCGTTTCATCAAGAAATGAGATCAGGGGAAAAAATTCCTTTTTAACAAAGGACATAATTTTGTCGGGCGTAGGGTAATCATAATTTACGAGTTTTTGTGCTCTCAACGTTCCCAGAAAATCAATCAGGGTGAGGTCAGCGCTGCGTCGGCCAATTCTCAAGCCAACAGAAAAGGCACCATCGGGATTCAAGGCTATGGGCGTTGATGGCTGGCCGACTTTTCCCTTTACGGGTTTTTCCTTTATCAGAAGGCCGTCATTTTCCAGCTTGCCAATGATCACTGAAATCGCCTGAGGCGAGAGGTTTGTATAATGGGCGATTTTTGCCTTTGAATGCGCGCCATGCCGCCGCAGGAATGTAAGAACAAGCTTTTCATGATGGGCGCGCACATCGGTACGATTGCTCGCTGTAACCGATTGTGTCTGTATGTCTGAATTGTCTTTGGACATAGTCTGTGTCTGCCGTCTTTATTAATCTGCTCTCTTATATTGCTTTAGTGTTTCAAAGAATACACGTCAATAAATAAATCAAGTTGATTTATTTATTGACGTGGCTGAGTTTTGATTTAAGAGTAAAGAGAAGAGGGAAAAGCCCTGACAAAAAACAGAGGAGACAAATTATGAAAAAATCAATTATTGCATCATTATCCAGTCTGGCGTTTGTAGTCGGCGCAGGTATGGCGCCAGCCCATGCTGATGGCCACGCCGTTTCTGCATGCTTAATTACAAAAACAGACACAAATCCATTTTTTGTAAAGATGAAAGAGGGTGCTACAGCAAAGGCCAAAGAACTTGGTGTTTCGCTTAAATCCTATGCGGGTAAAATTGATGGTGACCACGAAACACAGGTCGCAGCTATCGAGACATGTATTGCCGATGGCGCCAAGGGTATTTTGCTAACCGCTTCAGATACATCTTCGATTGTATCATCTGTGCAGCAGGCACGCGATGCAGGATTGCTGGTTATTGCCCTGGATACTCCGCTTAATCCTATTGATTCTGCAGACGCAACATTTGCCACTGATAATTTCCTTGCAGGTGAACTGATTGGTAAATGGGCTGCGGCTTCGCTAGGCGGTGCTGCAAAAGATGCCAAAATCGGTATGCTTGATCTGGCCGTTAGCCAGCCAACTGTAGGGGTTTTGCGCGATCAGGGATTCCTGAAGGGATTTGGTATTGATCTGGGTGATCCTAATAAATGGGGTGACGAAACTGACCCACGAATCGTTGGTAATGACGTAACCGCTGGTAACGAAGAGGGTGGCCGCAAGGCAATGGAAAACCTTCTGGCCAAAGATCCGTCAATCAATGTTGTTTATACAATTAACGAACCAGCCGCCGCTGGTGCCTATGAGGCGCTTAAGGCTATTGGCCGTGAAAGCGATGTGCTGATTGTATCGGTAGATGGTGGTTGCCCGGGCGTGCAGAATGTTGCAGATGGCGTGATTGGCGCAACATCACAGCAATATCCACTGCTGATGGCTTCGCTTGGTATTGAGGCGATTGCAGCATGGGCCAAGGATGGCGTAAAGCCAGCTCCAACACCTGGAAAGGACTTCTTTGACACAGGCGTAGCCCTGGTTACTGATAAGCCTGCTGCGGGTGTTGACTCTATTTCTGTGAAAGAGGGCATGGACCGCTGTTGGGGTTAAAACAAAAAACACTTGGGCGATCTTCGGATCGCCCTTACTGTTTACAGGAAGTTTAATTTTATTTGTGGTGAAAGCATGACTCAGGATAGGCCAGAGTTTGAAGATATGTTGGCCAAGGCGCCTGACGAAGTTGCTGATTTTGCAAATTCGGATAACAGCCTGGTAAATATGTTGCAGCATCGACTGCATGAAACGCCATCGCTGGTTCCCTTAACTGTACTGATACTGTCTATTGCTGCTTTTGGTATTTTGCTTGGGTCGAAATTCTTTTCACCTTTTGCATTGACCCTGATTTTGCAGCAGGTGGCGATTGTGGGTATTGTTGGCGCCGCGCAATCGCTGGTGATTCTGACAGCCGGAATCGATCTGTCGGTGGGTGCCATTATGGTGCTGTCATCGGTGGTGATGGGGCAATTCACTTTCCGCTACGGCTTGCCCGTTGAATTGGCGATTATTTGTGGTCTGGTTTGTGGCACCTTATGCGGATATGTAAATGGTGTGCTGGTCGCAATCATGAGATTGCCACCGTTCATCGTTACACTTGGCATGTGGCAGATCGTGCTGGCGACTAATTTCCTATATTCTGCCAATGAAACCATCCGATCCCAAGATATTGCCAAAGAAGCACCATTGTTGCAGATGTTTGGCTGGAAATTCAAAATTGGTGCCGATGAGGCAGGCCGTGGTGGCGCCACTTTCACGATAGGCGTGATTTTTCTGGTTGGGCTTGTATTTCTATTAGCTTATGCGTTGCGACAAACGGCATGGGGGCGTCATGTCTATGCGGTGGGAGATGATCCCGAAGCTGCCGAACTTTCGGGTGTGCGCGTGAAGCGGACACTGATTTCGGTTTATATGCTGTCCGGCTTGATATGCGCTTTTGCCGGATGGGCTTTGATCGGACGCATTGGTTCCGTCTCACCTACCTCTGGACAATTGGCCAATATCGAATCAATCACCGCGGTGGTGATCGGCGGCATTTCGCTGTTTGGTGGCCGTGGTTCTATTCTGGGCATGTTGTTCGGAGCCTTGATTGTTGGTGTATTTACGCTTGGTTTGCGACTTTTAGGTGCTGACGCACAATGGACTTATTTGCTTATCGGCGTGTTGATTATTGGTGCTGTTGCCATTGACCAGTGGATCAGAAAGATAACGGTATGACGCAACCTATTTTGAAAGCTGAGAATCTGGTCAAACGCTACGGCCGTGTCACGGCTTTGGATAATTGTGACTTTGAGTTGTTTCCCGGAGAAATTCTGGCCGTGATTGGTGATAATGGTGCCGGTAAATCAACTTTGATCAAGGCCATTTCAGGTGCCGTGACCCCAGACTCTGGCAAAGTATTCATTGAAGGTGAACAAGTTAGCTTTACCTCACCATTGCAAGCACGCGAACGCGGCATTGAAACGGTCTACCAGACGCTGGCAATGTCCCCCGCGCTTTCAATTGCCGATAATATGTTTATGGGACGTGAAATCCGAAAATCTGGTTTTATGGGCAGGGTGTTTAGGCAACTGGATAAAGTGCAGATGCAAAAAATAGCTCGTGAAAAACTATCCGAGCTTGGCCTTATGACGATCCAGAACATCAACCAGGCCGTAGAGACATTGTCTGGTGGTCAACGGCAGGGTGTGGCCGTCGCCAGAGCGGCCACCTTTGGTTCAAAGGTCATCATTCTGGATGAGCCGACCGCGGCGCTAGGCGTCAAGGAAAGCCGCCGCGTGCTGGAGTTGATACTTGATGTCAAACGGCGCGGCGTGCCTATCATCCTGATCAGCCATAACATGCCGCATGTGTTTGAGGTGGCCGATCGCATCCATGTGCATCGTCTTGGCAAACGCCTGTGTGTAATTGATCCGAAAGCACATTCGATGGCGGATGCCGTTGCGCTTATGACCGGTGCCAAGGATCCACCAGCCGGAGACATGACATGAAGCGTGGCCTGCTTCTGAACAGGCATCTTAGCCATCTTGTGGCTTCATTGGGTCACTTGCAGGAAATCACCATTGCCGATGCCGGATTACCAGCTTTTGCCGGTGCCAACGTTATTGATCTGGCGGTTAGTCCGGGTGTTCCCCGTTTTTTTGACGTCTTGCATGCCTTACGATCTGAACTGGTCGTAGAGGAGGTGATATATGCTAAAGAGGTATCATCTGAACTTGAGGGTAAGTTTCACACAGAGTTCGAGACCTGGCAGTCAATTCAGGGTAAAAAAATCAATAGTCTAAAAACAATATCCCATAATGATTTTAAAAGCCGAACGGCTGACTCCATGGCGATTATCCGTACTGGCGAGACAGTGCCCTACAGCAATGTTATTCTGGTCGCAGGGGTTAATTTTTGAGTCCGGATATTTCAGCTATTACGAAACGCATTTCAGACCTTTGTAACAGCAAAGATCGTGTGATTGTGGGTATAGCGGGGCCGCCAGCCGCGGGTAAATCAACGATTTCTGCTTCGCTTGAAGCTGCACTGACCGATAGTGTGGTTGTGCCTATGGATGGCTTTCATCTTGATAATCAAGAGCTGGACGAGCTTAGCCTGCGTGACCGTAAAGGGGCGCCGGATACATTTGACGCAGATGGTTTTGTTGATCTGGTTCATGCCATTAAAAATCGTGATGACATTGTTTCCGTACCCGAATTTGACCGCTCGCTTGATGCGGTTGTGAACAGGGGACTTATAGTTGCGCCAAGACATAGAGTGATTTTGGTCGAGGGCAATTACCTTTTTCTAGATAAAACGCCCTGGGATTGCCTTAGGCCGCTTTTTGATCTACAGATTTTCTTGAAGCCACCGCTAGCAGATATCGAAAATAGGCTATTAAATCGGTGGCGTGAGCATGGATATAGCGAGCAAGAGGCGCAGGCCAAAGCGGAGATGAACGATATGCCGAATGCACGCTTTGTTTTGGCGCATTCAATGATTAATGAGGATGCATTGGTTATCAGCTAAATCGACATTCTGTGGGAACAGATCATCTTTTTAAAATCGCTTGTAATTGCTGATAAATCTAACGTCTCTTATATTAAGATCGAAATTTATCTTATTCTTGTAAAGAGCTGATAATAAATTATTTATTACTTATTAATCAATGAAATTAAGAAAAGAATTTGACAGTATTGGAAGTATAAATGTCCCAAATGATAAATATTGGGGCGCATCTACTCAAAGATCGAATAAATTTTTTAACATAGGTAAAATTTTAGTAAATATTTCAATAAT
>JBMZPN010000092.1:0-6376 GCA_049620845.1 Puniceispirillum sp. (SeqCode) | reverse complement strand
TTTGAGCCAGCCGTTGCTGGTGTTTACTACAATCCAGTTGCTGAAGAAGTTCAACGCATCTGAGTCGCCTTTACGAAGGGCAAAGCCTTCATTACCGCGTGTCAGGTTTTCACCGTCAAAGGCAACAAAAACTTCGTTTGGATAGGCCTCAGACCAGAAACGAGGCTTTGGCGCGCTTGAGATCATCGCATGCGCATTGCCATTCACAACTTCCTGAAATGCCTGTGCATCATCATCAAACTGGCGCAGTGTAGATTTTGGGAACAGCTTTTGCGCAGCTTTACATGGTGTGGCGCCACGGCGACATGCAATTGTGACGCTTGACTTATTGTAATCGTCTATTGTGCTAAAGCTACTTGCAAGCTTTTTGTTTGCCGCCATCATCTGGCCTGAATGTGCATATGGTGTAGTGAAATTCACTGTCAGGTTACGTTGCGGGGTGATCGACATACCACCAATGATGACGTCGAATTTTTTTGCAATCAATGAAGGGATGATACCACTCCACGCTGTAGGCACAAATTCAACCTCAACGCCCATATCTTCAGCAACCTTGGTTGCAACATCAATTTCAAAGCCAATCAGATCACCCTGCTTGTCACGCATTGCCCATGGAACAAATGTCGACATGCCAACTTTTAGCGTACCGCGCTTTTGAATGTCAGCAATCAGATCATCAGCAATCGCGGGCAACGAAGTTGTAACAACCCCGAACAGTGCCACAAGAGCCATGATCACTCTGGCTTTCAATTTTTGTGTAAATATCATTGGTTTTTCTCCTCTTTTACTATGGTGATTAGTGGTTGTGGATTTTATCGTGCCCTGTTCATCCTTACTTCGAGAATGTTGACCAGAACAGATAGGCTGGTGGTCAGGACAAGATACATGCCGGCTACAATGAACCAGATTTCGAATGCCATATAAGTGTCAGATATTAGATTGAGTCCTTCGGTTGTTAGTTCGGCAACAGCGATAACACTAACGATGGCGGAATGTTTAATAAGGGAAATCAGCAAGCCAGTTAATGGCGGTAGGATTAACGGAAGCGCCTGAGGGACGATTACGTAACGATATTTGTCGAATTTTGAAAGTCCAGTTGCATCAGCGGCTTCATATTGGCCACGGTCAACCGCTTGGATGCCGCCCCGGATAATTTCAGCAGCAAATGATCCTTCAAACGCGGCAAGACACAATACGCCAGCCCAGAAACGATCAATGCCGAAAATTGGAGCCAGCACGAAATAGAACATAAACAACTGAACAAGCAGGGGGGTGTTGCGAATGATTTCAAGATATGTAGTGGCAATAGACTTGCCAGCGATTGAGTTCGACATTCTGCCAATCGCGGTCAATGCGCCAATTAAAATCGACAGAATGCTGCTGATGCCAGCCAATTGTAAGGTAACTATAATGCCTTTAAACAGAGGGCCAGGAATAAACTCCCCATCAATTACCCGATAAAAAAATGGTCCAACACGGTACCATTGCCACCGATATTCCATAGCTGCAGCACCAGCATATATCAGCCACGCAATAATGCTGAACAAAAGTATGGCCTGCGCTATCTGCCATAAGGAACGCGCAATCTGTGCTGATGCGGGATCTTTTGGATGCCGCATAATTTCCACCCCAAGCAGTTTCGCGAGAAACGGCGTTTCAGGATGTGTCTGCATCATCACTCTGGCTCCCCTAAACCAAAAAAGTCATTCTATCATATATATAAATAATATGCTGGCCATCTTTTATTTATGTTATGTATCAATATTCATGTAATTGGGGTGTCCAGAGCTTGGATTTTGGGGTAAGCAATAGTCTAGAGGGAGGAAAAAGATGAAAATCACCTTTCGCCAGATTGACGCTTTTCAAACTCTGATCACATCAGGAACAGTAACCAAGTCAGCGGATTTACTTGGAATTTCACAGCCAGCCGTAAGCAGGCTTATTTCTGATCTTGAGAAAAGTGCCGGTTTCAAGCTTTTTCATAGACTTGGGCGTAAGCTTGAACCAACGCTTGAAGCACGCTTGCTTGCTGAAGAGGTGGCGCAATCGATGGCTGGCTTGAAACGTATTGAGCAGGCTGCGCAGAATATCCGTGATTTCAATCATGTTAAACTTCGACTTGTAAGCACCCCTTCTTTTGCTTCTACGCTGGCGCCTTTGTTAATTGAAAAATTTGCAAAACGGCATCCAAACGTTCATGTCTGTCTTGATATTCAGTCTGATGATGAACGTATTGAATGGATGGTGCTTGAGAATCAGGATTTTGGCATTGCTGTCTCAACGGGACGCAATCGTAACATTGCTACTCATGAATTGCTGAGCACTGAGGCTGTTTGCCTTTTACCCAAATCACATAAGCTTGCTGATAAAAAAAGCATCTCGCCTAAAGACCTTGCCGGTGAGAGTTTTGTTTCCTATTTCGAGGGGTCTATGTTCAAAAGTGACATAGACAAGGCTTTCAAAATGGCAGGGGTAAAACGCCTGACACACTATGAAAGCAAGACAACAGCCGCGATCATTGGCATGGTTGGCGCTGGACTGGGTGTATCTATCATTGGGTCGGGCTTTGGCGCTGTCTCGTTTGACCCGAGATGTGTGACCGTGCCCTTTACGCCAGCGATTTGCTATAAAGCTGAGGTTTTATGGTCTACACAGCGTAGCTTGTCTGCCATCCAGAACGAATTTCTTACCATGGTAAAAGACGAATATAATGGCTCGAAGAGCTAGCTAGATTTAGCTGGGGTCGCGGTTTAGCGCATCACGGAATTTTTTGCGGGCTTTGGCACTGTGAATATAATCATAATCACGTGGGTAAGCTTCGCCAGATACAATTTTCAGTACAGCCATGACCGGCCCATCAGATGCCAGTAAAGTTGGCAAAGCCGCCTCGAATGTTTGCAGATCGGAAAAGCAGACCGCATCATGATAACCAGCTGCTTTTGCCATATTGGCAAAATCCACATTGTCCTTTCCTGGTATGGGGTGCGATCCGTTCACCTCATAGACACCATTTTCAAAAACAATATGCAGAAATTGTTTTGGCTTCACATTGGCAATCGTGACAAGGCTGCCCAGATTCATCAACAAGCTACCGTCACCATCAAGTACGATCAGCTGTCTATCCGGACTTCCCAAAGCGAGCCCAAGCGCATGCGAGGACGCCTGACCCATGGCACCTGTTGATACATAATTGAGATCGCGCGGGCATAGAGCAAGCCAGTCAAAACAACTCTGATAAACCGCAACAACAATGTCGCGCTCCTTTACATGCGGCCGCAATGCAATGAGGGCATGGTCACGCCGTATCATGTTTGCCCTCCAGCTATGACAGGTGGTTGGCCAACAAGAAAACATAGTGCATCGCCAGTTACGTAGGCGTTATCGATAGCTGGTGAAATGTTGTTAGTATCAGCATTGCTGTCGATATTGATATAATTCAGCGCCATAACGTCGAGAATGGGAGGAATAACCCGAACGCCATAGCTTGCTGACTCCAGAACGGTTTCATTAGCCGCTTTGCCTTGCAAACCAACCATCATGCAAACTGGTAGATGATAATCCATGGCAATGGCTCTGATTGCATTCAGCGAATCCATTAACCCAGTTTGCTGCATCAGCAAAAGAGCACGGGTGTTGCTATAGGAGAGGGCAGCACAGATTGAAACACCTTCATCTTCCTTACATACGCGGATCAATTGAAAATCCGGGTCTTTGCTAATTGGCCATAACAATCCGTCACTTGTCACGATATCCGGAACCGATACTATTATTTCGATCTCTGCTTTTTTGAGCTGGGTGATGATATCTTCACCCTTGGGCAATGATAAATGTTCTGCAGGGGGCGACGAAGTCATACCATATCACCATATAATCGAATTATGGCGTCTGTAGCCGTGCGTGTTTCAGCGTGATGGCCAATCGTCATGCGCAGGCACGCATCAAATGCAGATGATGCGAAACGACGCAATGAAATGCCCTCTGAACGCAATGCGGCATCCATTCGGTGCGCCAGATCATGACGCGCTTTCATTTCCATCAAGATGAAATTTCCATATCCGGGATAGACATGGATACCTGCGTCCGTGAGCTTTTGCGTTGCTTCATCGCGTAATTTTGCTGTTTCGCTGATCACATATTGGCGGTGCTCAGTATCAGCCAGCGCCGCTACAGCTGCATGTAACGATGGAGTGGCAAGCGGGAAGGTGAGGCCAATACGGGTGATTGTGTCAATTATATGCGGTGCGGCATAAGCCCATCCAACGCGCGCGCCAGCAAGCCCATGAATTTTTGAAAAGCTACGCGTAACAACAACATTATCATGTTTCCTTACAAGTTCTTCACCTGACTCATAGGCAGGATCAGTAACATATTCAGCATATGCACCATCAATCACCAAAAGCACATGGCTAGGGATGCCTTTATGCAGGCGCCGAAGTTCATCACCTGGCAACATGGCACCTGATGGGTTGTCAGGGTTGGCAATATAAACGATCCGTGTCTCAGGCGTCAGACAGGCAAGCATGGCATCAACATCTGTACAAAAATTATTATCTTTGGCTGCAACTGCTATGGCATCATTGGCATAGGCATAATTTGGCACTTTTAGATAGCTGTTCTGGCTCCGCAGAAGTGTGGTTCCAGGTTGTAAATAGGCGCGGGCAATACGCGCCAGTAAATCGTCTGAGCCAAAGCCTATGGCAAGACGATCTGTCTCAAGCCCATAAGTTGATGCAATCGCTGGGACGAGGATATTGGCAGGGTTTTCTAGATAGCGTTCTAGTTGATCTGTTGCCTCTGCGGCGGCGGCTAGTGCTTTTGGTGATGGGCCAAACGCATTTTCGTTTGAGTCAAGCGAGATAGTGATCTCAGGGTCGGAGTCTGACGCTGTCGCCAGCATATGAGCTTTTATTGACGCAATGCCGGATTTAGCTTGTGGAAGAGAAACTGTCACGTCTGCCGCCATTAGAAAGGGTTCAGTAAGCTCTAATAATTCATCACATTAACGTATAATAATTGCAAGCAATTTTAAAAAAAGTTATGTTATTGACGCTTCAAATTTGATTTATGATCTACCTTTGGGCAAACTGAATTTTGTTTTTAATCAAACAGGGTCAATCATTGTCAAACAATGACGATTGTACCCACCATCTAGGCCACTCATATGGCAAAAACGCGTCTTGAGATAAATATAGACTTGCATGAACCTGGCAAGCGGGCTGGTGATATTCTGATGCGCTGGTCTGATAATGAACGACCTCTTGGCGTTTATCCGGTTCCAATTGCCTGTATTGTTGGAAAGCCTGGCCCTACTGCGCTGTTAGTGGCTGGTGTTCATGGTGATGAATTTGAGGGGCCTGTCACCCTCAGCCAATTGATTGATGATATTGACCCCACTCAGATTGAGGGGCGTTTGATCATTCTGCCTGCATTTAACAGCCCGGCTGTGCTTGCCTCGCAACGCACGTCTCCGCTTGATGGTAAGAATATGAACCGGGCATTTCCCGGTGACCCGGATGGTGGGCCAACGGACATGTTGGCAGACTTCCTTGTTTCGGTTTTGCTGCCAGACGCAGATCTTGTTATTGATCTTCATGCTGGAGGAAAGGCGTCAGTATTTGCTACATCTGCATTGGCCAACCGCAGTGAAGATAAGAACCTTATGCAAGCCAATCTTGATTTTGCTACGGCTTTTGGCGCGCCGCTGACATGGGTGCTTGGTGCCTATAATGACTCGCGATCACTGAATGCAGCGGCACTTGATGCAGGCGTGCCGATGATTGCCGCAGAACTTGGCGGCGGCGGCGGTACAGATCCAGAACAGGTTGCACAAGCAATAGTGGGGGTGAAACGTTGTCTAGCTCTCGCTGGTATAATTAACGAAGCTTTACCGGAAGCGCAGACGCCCCTTCTTGTGGAAACGCGATCCAGTGCTGATAATATTTATGCGCCAGCAAACGGCTTGTTTGATCGTCATTTTGCCGCAGGCGACCATGTTGTGGCTGGGCAAATGGCTGGATATATTCGTTCACTTGATAAGCTTGATGAAGCGCCAGTCCCATTGCATTTTGTGACAGACGGTATTGTTCTTGCCCATGGGAATAGGGGCTATGTGTCGCGTGGTGATATGCTGGCGATGCTGGTGTGTGAAACGGTAATCTAAGTGCAAAATAACCCTGATCATGTTCAATGCGGTAGTTACAGTGTCAGGATAGGAGGCTTTTGAAAATGGTTGATATTGAAACAGAATTTCTATTTGACAGCTGGTATGTTGCCGGTTGGAGTTCTGATTTTGAACATGCGTTGACGCCACTTACCATCCTTGGAGAGCAAGTTGTCATCTTTCGTACCGACAAGGGGGTTGCGGTGGCGCTTGAGG
>JBMZPN010000091.1:0-6451 GCA_049620845.1 Puniceispirillum sp. (SeqCode) | reverse complement strand
TATGGCATTCAGACCACGTAATGTAAGGTCGGCGTCAACTATTGAAATCATCGGCAAATGTGGCGCAAAAAGTGATGCCAGCCCACCAGTGGCTATCGCTGGCAGATCTGCCCCCTGCTCTGCCCGAAGGCGCGCTATCAACCCTTCAATCAAGCCGACATAACCCCAAAAAATGCCCGACTCCATTGCGCTTGTCGTATCACGACCCAGAACCGGTAAAGTTTTGTCCCACGGTTTGACATCCAAGTGTGGCAGGCGCGCGGCTGCCCGATATAAAGCGTCAACCGATACATGAACACCTGGTGCAATTATGCCACCCGCATAAGCCCCATCTGCGCGCACAAGATCAAGCGTTGTCGCGGTGCCAAAATCCAGAATGATGGCTGGCACTTGATGATAATGTTTTGCCGCTACCGCATTAACCAGCCTGTCGGCACCTGCCTGTGACGGATTATCAATATCAACCTTAATACCCAGATCAATATCTTCGTTGCCGACTATCATCGGATCAAGACCAAACCCACTACGCGCCATCATCTCCAGCTTCGGGGTGATATCAGGCACAACGCTGGCTATCACAATGCCGGAAACGATGTCCTTGGCCAAATTTTCTTGTGCCATCATTTGCCCCAGCCAGACAGCATACTCGTCACCAGAACGGGATATTTCGGTTGTGATGCGCCAGCAGCCAAGCTTTGTGCTAGCATCAGCCGAATTATCATATAGGGCAAACACGACATTGGTATTGCCACAATCTATTGCCAGAAGCATCAGTTACCATCACCCATTAAAACGACATCACCTGTAGAGATATGGTGTGTCTTACCAGATGCATCAACCAGCATCATCGAACCATCATCGTCAATATCCGTAAAACGACCCGATAGCTCTTGATCCTTAATAACCACATCTTCATTCAAAAAAGCGGCATAGCGCATCCATTCAGCTCGTATGGGGGCAAAACCAGTTCTACAAAATTCACCATACCGCCGTGCCAGATTATCAATGTAGGCAGTCGCCAGCAGAGCCGGGGTTGTGACTTCATCACCAAGATCGACAAGTGACGTTGGCATCATATGTCCTGCCATGGACGAATCAGCATCTATTGTGGCCACGTTAATACCTGTACCAACGATCAAGGCATCTGCTTCGCCCTCAAGCAAAATACCGCAGATTTTCTTATCATTGACCAGAATATCATTAGGCCATTTCACAACTGGCCTGTGCGCGGCAAGGAGATTGCCAATCGTTTCACGAGCGGCCAATGCCGCGACAAAAGACAGTAAAGGCCAAAGACGTTTTTCAAAGTCAGGACGTATAACTACCGACAGATACATACCGCCCTGCGGTGAAAGCCACGCACGGCCTCGCCTACCCCGACCAGCGGTTTGTTCACCCACCAGAAAGCCAGTCCCGGTTGGCGCTCCGTCACGTGCAGCCTTGCGGGCAAGATCAGAAGATGATTTGGCGACGTCAACGGTGGTAAACATCCAAGCTTCGCTTGTCGCCATATGGTGTGATCCTAGTTGCTGGTCATCAGGGCTGTGGCCGCAATGTCTGCTGCTCCCAGCAAACTGCCAAGTCCGGCAAAGAACAGCAAGATAGCACCAAGTGACGCAGTCAGCACCAAACGGTTCGACATCGGCAGATCACTATCCAGTGGATCATCGCTTTCTTCAAAATACATCATGCGGATAATACGCAGATAGTAAAACGCACCAACGACCGACATTAACACTCCGATAACGGCCAGCGGTATCAAACCCGCATTGACGGCGGCCAGAAACACATACCATTTGCCGAAGAAACCAGCCAGCGGCGGAATACCAGCCATCGAAAACATCATAACCAGCAAGCCAACAGCAAACAAAGGATGTGTCTTGGACAGGCCACGAAGATCTTCAATTTTAGTTGCGGACTTTCCTTCGCGACGCATCATCAGAATAATCGCAAACGTACCTGCACCCATGAAAATATAGCCTGTCATATAAATAATAACACCTAGCACACCTGCATGTGATCCTGCCGCCAGACCTGCCAGCGCATATCCCATATGGGCGATTGATGAATAAGCCATCATCCGCTTGATATCCGTCTGCATGATCGCACCGAAAGCGCCAATAACCATTGATGCAATCGATAAGGCAACAAGCACCTGTGACCATTCCACAGCTATTGAACCAAAGGCACCATAGGTTAGACGCATCATCAACGCCATTGCCGCGACTTTTGGTGCAATCGCGAACAAAGCCGTTACCGGTGTTGGCGAGCCTTCATAAACATCGGGTGTCCACATATGAAACGGGGCTGCGGAAATTTTGAAGGCAATGCCACAAATCATGAATACCATGCCCACGACAAAGGCTACCGGCAACGTGCCTGATGCAACTGCCGCAGAAATACCGTCAAAGCTGGTCGTTCCTGCAAACCCGTAAACCAGTGACGCACCATAGAGCAACATGCCTGATGATAGCGCGCCAAGCAGGAAATATTTCAAACCGGCTTCGGATGAGCGCAGTGAGTTCGTCCGCATCGCCGCAACCACATAGAGCGGCAAGGATTGTAATTCAACCGCCATATAAAGCGACATAAGGTCATTTGCCGAAATCATAAGCATCATGCCAACGACCGCCAGCAGAACAAGCAAGCTGAATTCAGGCTTGTTTATATCATCCTGCTCTAGCGGGCTGATCGACATGTACAAGGCCGCAAATGTGCCGACTAGAACCAACAATTTCATATAGGCACTAAAAGAGTCGGCGCTAAACATGCCTGAGAAAGCTGTCGTCGCGAGATCACTGCCCTGCCATAACATAGCTGCCGCGATCACAATCGCGCCCATAGCCATCGAACAGACCCGTTTTGCATTTGTAGCACTGTCACCACCATAGGCCGCTACCAGAACAAGCAACAGCGCAACACACGCCAGAAGCATTTCCGGAAGAGCAGGCAAAATATCATTTATTTCGAACATGAGTGCCGTTCTCCTTGAGAACAAAAATAAGTCTAATTAGATGCGACGAGCGCAACGCCACCTACCGACAATTCGTCAATAATCATTTGGATCGAAACCGCCATCACATCCAGTAAAAATGCCGGATAGACGCCAAATACCAAAACAAGAATGCTAATGGGAACAAAAATGCCTAATTCACGCATCTGCATTGGTGCCATTGATTGCACTTCAGCTTTACTGACCTTGCCAAACATCACGCGGCGATACAGCCACAGCATATAAGTGGCGCCAAGCACAAGTCCCGTAGCGGTAAAGAAGGCAACCCATGTGCTGGCTTTCCATGCGCCTACAAGCACCAGCATTTCACCCACAAAACCACTTGTTCCTGGCAGACCTACAGATGCCAGCATCATAAACATGAAAAACACCGCATAACGTGGCATTACCTTGGCAACACCCCCATAAGCATCAATTTCGCGTGTATGAAGCCTGTCATAGACAACACCAACACAGAAGAACAGCGCCGCCGAAACAAGACCATGGCTAATCATCTGGAACATAGCACCGGCAATACCCTGCTCGGTGAAGGTGAAAATACCAATCGTAACAAACCCCATATGGGCGACAGATGAATAGGCAATCATCTTCTTCATGTCTGACTGCGCCAGCGCCACCAGTGACGTATAGATAACCGCGATCACCGAAAGGGCGAAAATGACTGGCGCAAACAATTCGGACGCATGTGGAAACATCGGCAATGAAAACCGCAAAAAGCCGTAGCCACCCATCTTCAGAAGAACACCGGCAAGTATCATCGAACCAGCTGTCGGGGCTTCAACATGCGCATCAGGCAACCAAGTATGTACTGGCCACATCGGAACTTTGACTGCAAAAGATGCAAAAAAGCCTAAAAACAACCAGAATTGCATGCCTGTACCAAAACTATGCGCGGTAAGAATTGGAATGTCGGTCGTGCCTGTTTGCACATACATGGCCAGCATACAGACCAGCATCAAAACCGAACCCAGCAAGGTAAAAAGGAAAAACTTAAACGCGGCGTAAACCCGACGCACACCGCCCCAGATACCAATGATCAGGAACATCGGTATCAATACCGCTTCGAAAAACAGATAGAACATCAGCATATCAAGCGAAACAAACATGCCGATCATCATCGTTTCCAGCACCAGAAAAGCGATCATATATTCACGTACCCGATGCGTGATTGAACGCCAACTAGCCAGAACAGCAAGTGGTGTCAAAAATGTTGAAAGCAGAACAAATGGCATCGAAATACCATCAACACCCATATGATAGTTAATACCTGTATTGGGCAACCATTCGGCATATTCCTCAAACTGGTAGCCAGCAGCGTTGCTATCAAAACCAAGCAAAAGCGCCAGAGAAACGACAAAATTAAAACCAGTAATCCACAGGGTTACACTGCGCGCATTATTCGCAACAACTTCATCGTCACCTTTAATCATCAACAGGAAGATAACGCCTGCCAATGGAAGGAAGGTGATGATTGTCAGTAAAGGCCAGTTATCGATCATCACTTACATTCCTTTAAGGCGAAAATAATACCAGCTTACCAGCACAACAACGCCGATCAGCATGGCAAAAGCATAGTGGAAAACAAAACCTGATTGTATCCGCGAGCAGAAACCAGAAATCCGAAGCACCAGTCCCGACATACCATCAGGGCCAAAACCATCGATAGTGTCACGGTCACCACGCTGCCAGAGGATTGCACCAAATCGCACAGCAGGTTTCACCAGCAAGGCATCATAGATTTCATCAAAATACCATTTGTTAAAGAACAGCGCATGTAGGGGTGAAAAGGCTTTTGCAATGCGGGCGGGCATGTCGGTAACAACCGCATAGAACAGGACGGCAAGCAAAACACCGCTGGTTGCCAGCACAACTGGCAACAGCTTGACCCAGCTAGGAACATGATGTGCATTTTCCATGGCCATATGTGTTGGCAGAATGAAAATCGAGTCACCCCAGAATGCTGCCATATCATGACCGACAAACAGCTCATAACCTAACCATCCAGAGAAGATAGCCCCCAGTGCCAGAACAAATAATGGCAAGGTCATGACGGCTGGTGATTCATGAACATGTGACATCACTTCAGCCGAAGCGCGCGGCTTGCCATGAAACGCCATGATCAACAGACGCCAACTATAAAATGCAGTCAGAAATGCGGCGGCACATCCCATCCAGAATGCAAAATTGCCGACCGATGTATGCGCGCCGAATGCCGCTTCCAGTATCATATCCTTTGAATAGAAACCGGCGAAAAACGGGAACCCTGCCAGCGCCAGCGAACCGACCCACATCATTACATAGGTAACCGGAATTTTTTTCCAGATGCCCCCCATGTTACGCAGATCCTGTTCATCAGATAACGCATGGATTACCGATCCCGCACCAAGGAACAGCAAAGCCTTGAAAAAGGCATGCGTTGTCAAATGGAACATCGCAGCCGGATAGGCTGAAACACCCGCCGCAAAGAACATATAGCCAAGCTGCGAACAGGTTGAATAGGCAATGACACGCTTAATATCAAACTGTGTCATGCCAACTGTCGCGGCAAAAATCGCAGTCATACCACCAATGACGGTAATAACATCAAGCGTAAATGGCGCATATTCAAGCACGGGCGACAGACGACATACCATGAACACACCGGCTGTCACCATTGTAGCCGCGTGAATAAGAGCGGATACAGGTGTCGGCCCCTCCATAGCGTCAGGCAACCATGTATGCAGACCAAGCTGGGCAGATTTACCCATCGCGCCAATAAACAGCAAAATGCCTGCCACTTCCAATGCAGGCAAGCTCATGCCCAGGAAGTTGACCTCAACATCGACATAAAGCGACGCGCTGGCAAAAATATCATCAAACTGTATTGACCCGAACATGGCATAGACAGCCAGAATACCAAGCGCAAATCCAAAATCGCCAACACGGTTGACAACAAAGGCTTTCATCGCCGCTGTATGGGCTGACTCTTTGTGATACCAGAAACCAATCAGCAGATAAGACGCAACACCGACACCTTCCCAGCCGAAGAAGAGCTGAACCAAGTTATCGGCCGTTACCAGCATCAACATGGCAAAGGTGAACAGGCTGAGATACGACATAAAGCGCGCCCGCGCCTTGTCATGCGACATATAGCCAACTGAATAGATATGCACCATCGATGATACGCCGGTCACAACAATCAGCATAACCGCGGTGAGCGTATCAAAACGAAGCCGCCAATGCGCCTCGAAATCACCTGACACAATCCAGCGTGATAGATCAACCGTGATAGGCTGACCGCCAATGGCGACTTCGGCAAAAGCAAAAATCGAGAATAAAAGTGACAATAACAAACCGATGATTGTTACGCGTTCGGCGGCGCGATCATGGCTACCCAGGCTCAGTATGCCTGCGATTACAGAGCCTATCAGCGGCAAAAATACTATAGATGCGTACATA
>JBMZPN010000090.1:0-6526 GCA_049620845.1 Puniceispirillum sp. (SeqCode) | reverse complement strand
TCAATTCGCAAAGCTTGATTTTCAGATCCAGATGCGCAACTTCGCTTTTTGGCACCAGCGCTTCACCTTTTGCCATGCGGGCAAGGCGGCGATCCTGACTTTTGGTGAAGGCTTTAAAGACTGTGGAAATCTCATCGAACAAAGCCATCACATCATCGCGTACGGCGTCTTCCATTGCCGCCAGCGACATATTCAGATCTTCTGAATCTTCATCATCATGACTATCACGGGTTGATGTATCGGTATCGCTATCGCCGCTTTCATCATCCTCGTCGTCATCTTCTTCATCGTCAAGCTCTTCTTCTTCAAGCTCTTCTTCATCATCTTCCAAATCTTCATCGCTGATTTCGTCATTCAACGCATTGATGATGTTCTGGTCGGTGATTGGCCCGCCATTCAACTTTGTATGCGTGCTTTCCAGATCGATGATATCGCGAAGCGGCACAACGCCATCGGCAATCTGGTCACGCCAATGCATCAAAGCCCGAATGGTGAGCGGTGACTCGCAAATACCGCCAATCATCATTTCACGGCCAGCTTCGATCCGCTTGGCAATCGCAATCTCGCCTTCGCGTGACAGCAATTCGACACTGCCCATCTCACGCAAATACATGCGCACAGGGTCATCGGTGCCAGACACATCACTATCCGACAGATTACCCGCGGCTTTGCCGCCTTCAGCCTGATCTTCCTCTTCGTTATTATCGTCGGTTTCAGCGCTATCAACCACCGACACACCCATTTCGCTCAGTGATGACATCACATCGTCAATCTGCTCGGAGGTGTAATCTTCACCCGGTAGCGCGGCATTTAGTTCGTCATGGGTTACAAAGCCGCGCTCTTTACCAAGCTTGATAAGCGTCTTGATAGTCTGCTGAGCCGCATCGGCACTGGATGCCTGACTTGCATCAGGGGTATTGCTATCCGGCTCGACCTGTTTTTTTGCTTTGACTGCCATGCCTGTCACTCACATTCCTTTGTTGCGCCTAATACAATTCCAGCTATCAGGGTAGCCTTAATAGGGTGCTTATTTCACCTAACGACCAAACCGTAATGTTCTACCATCATCTCTAGGTCTGTTATATTCATTCACCGTCATATCCGGCATTTTTCACAAATCCACAAGCTGCAATCCAGTGAATACAGCGTATATGCCTTAAGATGGTTAGTTTCTTTGTTGAGACGCCTTTGAAAACACGCCCGATTTGCCGTTGATAAGAGCCACCAATTCACCAAGATGCGCCTCTGCTGCGTCACTATCCAGCGTTGCGGGGTCGAACGGTAATCTGGCCTTCATATCATCCCCAGTTAAATCAGCTAGTTCATCCGTAAAATTCAATCCCTGTAAATGATAGTTTAAAGCCTCGGCGTCAAGGTCTGGATCACTTATTAACGCATCAATAGCTGCTTTTTTTATCTTCTCGAGCCGTTCATCGCCTGAATCAAGCATCGACAGCGTTTCAAATGCCCCCGAAATCAGCACCGGATGCGCCAGAAGTAGCGCTAATAGAGCTTTATGCCGATTAATCATCCCTGTCGATGGCCGCCTTACTGTTCGTGCGGCTATTGGCATGGCTCCGCCGCGCATTTGCGTGCGCATCGCGGCGATTCGGTTCTCGATTTCGTCACTAAAGGCACTTCGCACCTGATTATTGCCGATATTGCGGATCTGTGACCGGACTGACTGCCAGAATTGCGCGCGCTGTTCGGGCTGGCGGACATCATGCTCTGCCATGACACTATCCCACATGGTATCAACCAGTGATCTGGCGGTAGCAATAATATTTTTGAAACCTTCATTACCTGCCTCACGCAGAACATCATCGGGGTCCTTACTCGCAGGCAGGGTCGCAAAGCGTGCTGTTTTGCCCGGTTCCAGAAGCGGAAGAAACCGCTCCAGCGCGCGCATTTGTGCCTTTTGTCCGGCGGCATCGCCATCAAAACACAAAACCGGCTCATTATGTAATTTCCAGACCAGCACAATCTGTTCTGGCGTCAATGCCGTACCTAATGGCGCAACCGCCGCTGCCACCCCGCTTTTGTGGATAGCGATCACATCCATATAGCCCTCGGCAATCACCAGTGGCAATTGCCGCCGCAATCCTTCGCGTGCCTGCACCCAGCCATAAAGCACCGCCTTTTTGGAAAATGTCGGCCCCTCGCCCGAATTCAGATATTTGGGCTGTGCATCGCCAAGCGCCCGCGCGCCAAAAGCAATCACCTTGCCTTGTCGGTTTTCAATTGGAAACATGACGCGGTCACGGAAATAATCATAGACTGATCCATCGCGATCCGATTTGCGCAACACGCCGGCGGCCAGCATATCGGCATCGCTGAAACCCTTAGCCGACAGGGCGGCACGCAAGCCCCCGCGCGGCGCATAGCCCAGCCGATAGGTTTGCAGGATATTCTTGTCCAGATTGCGATTGCGCAGATATCGTATGGCGTCCTGACCATCTGCTCGGTCTAGCGCCGCCTGAAAGAATGTGGCTGTTACTTCCAGAATATCAAGCGCGGCTTTGCGTTGCTGTGTAACTTTGGGGTCTTGCGGGGTGCTGGTTGGCATTGCCAGTCCTGCCATATCGGCAAGCCGTTCAACCGCTTCCATGAATTCCAGCCCATCCATCTCGCGCAGAAATGAAATGGCATCGCCATGCACCCCGCATCCGAAACAATGATAATAGCCATCATCATCGACAACCGAAAAAGAGGGGGTTTTTTCCGAATGAAATGGGCACAGGCCGGTATAGCGGCGACCTTTGCGTACCAGCTTGACACGTTTGCCAATTATATCCGACAGCGGCACGCGCTGACGCAAATCTTCGATGAATTCTGGAGGCACTGCCATGACGCCATTTTCTCCACTTGGCTTCTCGGCTTCAGCTTAGTCAACAGCAAGCAATCACGCAAACCGTCAGCCACCTGCCAGCCTGATCCCCATTCAAAATGTGATCAGAAAATACTGGCTCGGCTCAGACTACTTATCCATCAGGGATTATTTATCCATCAGGATCGACTTGACCATCTGGCTAACAGCCGAAAAATCCATTTGGCCGGCAAAATTGCTTTTCAATGATGCCATCACCTGCCCCATATCCTTGACCGATGACGCACCCGTTTCAGCAATCGTTACGTTAATGGCTTCATGCATAGCCGCTTCATCTAGCTGGGCGGGCAGAAATGACTGGATAATGGCAATTTCGGTTTCTTCAGCTTCGGCTAGCTCAATCCTGTCGCCGTCACGATACATTTTTGCCGACTCGTTTCGCTGCTTGATCATGGTCTGTAGCATCGAAAGAATGTCATCATCGCTGATTCCATCCTGATTACCATTGCCACGCGCGGCAATATCCCGATCTTTCAACGCCGCCATTATAAGGCGCATTGTTCCAAGCGCGGCTTGGTCTTTGGCCTTTAACGCCTGTTTCATTGCTTCTGTAATTCTGTCTCGCATGGCACGTCCTGAAATAGTCAACTTTAAGACTCAGAGGCTTTTACGCAGTAACGTTTCAAAGTGCAAGCCTACATCATCTTTACACCACGCATCGCGATAATTCAATTTGGCGCGCTTATGACAGCGATATTCTTTCAATAACCCTGTTTCATACCCTTGACCAAACAGAGCCTGTCTTGTATCACTCCCCTCGTTTGAGTGGCGCCACCATCGTCACTTTACATCCACATAATAGCAGGAACCGAGAAAACATGGGGCAGACAACAAAATCTGACCACGATTTTGCCGCGCTCAGCGCATGTCGGGATAATCCGACAGCTGTTTTAGTTCTTGAAGATGGAACTGTTTTCCCCGGAATTGGATTTGGTGCCACCACCACGAATGTTGGCGAAGTCTGCTTCAATACATCCATGACCGGCTATCAGGAAATCATGACCGACCCGTCTTATGCGGGTCAGCTCATCACCTTTACATTTCCGCATATTGGCAATGTCGGCACCAATGGCCAGGACATCGAAACCAACACGCCTGCCGCGCTGGGCATGATTGTACGCCAGCCAGTGACAAATCCGGCAAGTTGGCGCGCGGATCAGGGTCTGGACGCGTGGCTAATATCGCATAATCTGCCAGGCATAAGCGGCATCGACACGCGCGCGCTCACCAAGCGCATCCGCGATCATGGCGCCCCGCGAGGTGTTATCTGTCATCAGCCTGAAGGCAATATCGACACCGAAGCACTTGTCAAACTGGCGACCGGCTGGCCTGGCCTCAAAGGCATGGATCTGGCGATCGAAGTCAGCCAGAAGACTGTCGATAAATGGTCAGATGGTAGCTGGGATTACAGCAAGGCTGCGCATCGTAAAACCGCGGCAAAACATAAAGTTGTCGCTATAGATTTTGGGTGCAAGCAGAACATCCTGCGTTGCCTTACCGATGCAGGCTGTGATGTGACCGTGGTTCCGGCCAGCACTTCGGCGGCGGATATCATGGCGATGAGCCCTGACGGTGTGTTTCTGTCCAATGGCCCGGGTGATCCGGCAGCCACATCCAGCTATGCGGCGGCTGAAATAGCCACGCTTATTGATGCGGATATGCCCATCTTTGGTATCTGTATCGGGCATCAGCTTATGGCGCGTGCGCTTGGCGCAAAAACCTATAAAATGGATCGCGGCCATCGTGGCGCCAACCATCCGGTCAAGGATCTGGCGACAGGCAAGATCGAAATCACCAGCCAGAATCACGGCTTTGTCGTAGACCCCGACAGTCTGCCCGATGACGTTGAGATTTCGCATATATCGCTTTTCGATCAGTCGGTCGAAGGGCTTCGCCATAAAACCAAACCTGCCTTTTGTGTACAATATCATCCTGAATCATCACCTGGCCCGCATGATTCTAGATATCTGTTCGAACGCTTCACCGCGTTGATGAGTCAGAGGAGTTCCTAGATGCCGCGCCGTAATGATATTTCCTCCATTCTCATCATCGGCGCCGGCCCTATCATCATTGGGCAGGCATGTGAATTTGACTATTCGGGCGCACAGGCATGTAAAGCGCTGAAATCCGATGGCTATCGGATTATTCTGGTCAATTCGAATCCGGCGACGATCATGACCGATCCGGAAATGGCCGACGCCACCTATATCGAACCGATTACGCCGGAAACCGTTGCCAAGATCATCGAGAAAGAGCGCCCCGACGCGCTGTTGCCGACTATGGGCGGGCAGACCGCGCTGAATACCGCCTTGTCGCTTTATCATGATGGGACATTGGATAAATTCGGGGTCGAGATGATTGGCGCGCGCACCAAGTCAATCGAAATGGCCGAAGACCGTGAATTATTCCGTCTGGCGATGGAACGTATCGGGCTGGAATGTGCCCGCGCACGCACAATCAATAATTTTGATGACGCCCTGGCCGCGCTCGATTTTGTTGGCCTGCCAGCCATCATTCGTCCGTCCTTTACCTTGGGTGGTGAAGGCGGCGGCATAGCCTATAACAAGACCGAATTTGAAGACATTGTCCGCAATGGTTTGCGGCTTTCGCCTGTTTCCGAAGTTCTGATCGAAGAATCATTGCTGGGCTGGAAAGAATTCGAGATGGAAGTTGTCCGCGACACCGCCGATAACTGTATCATCATATGCTCGATCGAAAATATTGACCCGATGGGCGTGCATACAGGTGATTCGATCACCGTTGCGCCAGCGCTAACGCTGACGGACAAGGAATATCAAAGCCTGCGTGATGCGTCCTTGGCGGTTCTGCGCGAAATCGGTGTCGATACGGGCGGCTCGAATGTCCAGTTTGCCGTCTGTCCGAATTCAGGCCGCGTCATCGTCATCGAGATGAACCCGCGTGTCAGCCGTTCATCGGCGCTGGCATCCAAAGCAACCGGCTTTCCGATTGCCAAGGTCGCGGCCAAGCTGGCCGCAGGCTATACGCTTGATGAGCTTGCCAACGACATCACCGGCGTCACACCAGCCAGTTTCGAACCGACCATCGATTATGTTGTCACCAAGATTCCGCGTTTCACCTTTGAAAAATTTTCTGGTGCCGAGAGCGCCCTGTCAACGTCGATGAAATCGGTTGGCGAAGCTATGGCGGTTGGCCGGTCTTTTGAAGAAAGCCTGCAAAAGGCATTGCGCTCGATGGAAACCGGCCTGAATGGTCTTGATGAAGTATCTTTGCCGCAATCCGACAGCACCCTCGCTGATGATGTGATGCGCGGCTGGCTTGACGAACTTGTTCCCTTCCGGATTTTGCGGATCGCACAGGCCTTGCGCACCGGCATGACGCCGGCAGACGTGGCCGCCATCACCGGCTGGGATATCTGGTTCCTCGAACGTATTCAGGCCATTCTTGACGCCGAAACGATGGTCAGGGATCAGGGGATTCCGGATGATGCCTATCCGTTTTTATGGCTGAAATCGCTTGGCTTTAGCGACCGCCGCCTTGGCCAGCTTGCCAATCTGCCAGCCCGCGATGTCACCGCCAAGCGTCTGGCGCATAATATCGTGCCATCATTCAAGCGCATCGATACCTGCGCTGCCGAATTTGCCTCGGATACGGCCTATA
>JBMZPN010000089.1:0-6687 GCA_049620845.1 Puniceispirillum sp. (SeqCode) | reverse complement strand
TCAGCCTCTTCGGGTTTGAGCTGTTTCAGAATAGCCTCGACCTTTTCCATGTTGCAGCGGCATTCATCCATTACCGGACGCGCTGGTGCCACATGTGGCGATAACGAGTTGAACAGACGGAACACAAGCTGTTCCGGTGTAATGTTTACATCCAGCAATTCATCCTGTTTGACCGAAGCCATTAATGTTTTCGCCGTATGCCAGACATCATCATGCAGTTCGATATCCGCCTTGCTTGGCTTCTTGCCGCCTTCGGTAGCAACACGCTGGATCATCATGGCGGTTGCCTGCCAGCCATCCGCGCCTTGCCCAGAGGTGCTTGTCACAGCCGTTTCCAGCTGTTCGGAATTGGCAAACCATGCCATAGCCGCATCGCGCAATTCGGGACCGTCAAGTTCGACTATACCCTGATAACGGCCACCCGTGGCGCCTTCGTCAACGGTAAATGCCATGTAGCCCGTACCCATAATCTGCGGCAAATTTGACACACCATGCGGCGTTATAACCGGCGTGGCATCTTCGGCAAAAGCTGTATAGCCGCGCATGGCACCCGTTTCGGTGATATCGGCAAACAGGGTACGAACACGCCCATCGCCTTTGGCCTGCAAGGTAAAGACACCGTCAAATTTCAACGTGCTCGAAAGACAGGCGGTCATCGCCAGCGCTTCGGCCTGAAGCAAGGCAACATCCTGCGGATATTCATGCCGCGCCAGAATAGAGCTAGCCACATGGCCAACCGATGCGATACGGCCACGAACAAGCGGGGTTCCGGTGGTTTCATCAGCCAGATAGAACGGCAAAATCATACCATCAGGCCGAAGATTATCATTCACAACAACATCCATTAAACTATCTCTTCTGGCGCAATCCAGTCAGACCCTATTTTGGGGCATTTATGTGCAATCGATCAGTTACCGCTCACGCACCATGCCAGTATCGCCTTTTGCGCATGCAGGCGGTTTTCGGCTTCGTCAAACACAACCGACTGAGGCCCGTCGATAACATCGGCGGTGACTTCCATGCCACGGATCGCTGGCAGACAATGCATGAAAATCGCATCACCGGCAGCATGCGCCATAATCTTGTCATTGACCTGATAGGGCGCAAAATCTTCGGCGCGGGTGCCTTCGTCATCGCCCATGGAAATCCAGACATCGGTAACGACTGTCTGCACATCCTTGGCCGCTTCCATGGCATCATCTGTCAGAGTGATATCGGCACCTTGCGCACGAGCCCAAGCCAGTAATTCGCTTGACGGCGCATAACCATCAGGACAGGCGACATTCAGTTTAAAGCCAAAGACAGCGGCTGCTTCGATCCAGCTAGTGGCAACATTATTGCCATCGCCAAGCCAGGCCACACTTTGTCCGGCAAGCGATCCGTGACGTTCGATCATGGTCTGCAAATCGGCCATGATCTGGCATGGATGCGACCATTCGGTCAGCGCATTGATAACGGGTACGGTGGCATGTTCGGCCAGGGTCATCAGCATATCATGCTTGAAACAGCGGATCATGATCGCATCGACATAGCGTGACAAAACCTTGGCAGTGTCCGAGATGCTCTCGCCGCGCCCCACCTGCAAATCATTAGCCGATAGAATCAGCGGCGTACCGCCAAGCTCGGTAATGCCGACTTCAAAAGACACGCGCGTACGAGTTGACGGTTTTTCGAAAATCATCGCCACCGATTTGCCGGCAAGCGGCTTGGCAGATGCCGCACCAGCTTTACGGTCAGCCTTAAAGCTTGCCGCCCGATCAAGAATGGCTGACAACGTATCGGCACTAAAATCACGTATATCCAGAAAATGTCGCATTATCTAAATCCTGTTCAACTGACTGGCCTGATGCCGTCAGCTATATTGCCATCTGGCTTTATGTCTTGTTGGTTTCAAGTATGTGGCCAAGCGCGCCTAGCACAATATCGATTTCGCCTTCACTGATAATCAGCGGTGGTAAAAGCCGCAAGGTGTTTTCCGCCGCGGGCACCGCCAGAACATGCTGCGCACGCAGGCCTGCCATGATCGAAGCGACATTGCAGTCATCAGCGAATTTTATGCCACGCAGAAAACCGCGCCCGCGTAATTCCTCAATCATCTTGGGATAGGCATTCTGCAGATCGCGTAGCCCCTTATCCAGAAGTGCCGCGCGCCGTTGCACATCAGCCAGAAAACCCGGCTTTGACAATTCGTCCAGCACCACATCTGCCGCCGCCATCGCCAGCGGATTGCCACCAAAGGTCGATCCATGCGTGCCTGGCGTCATCGCATTGCCGACTTTCTCGCTTGCGATTACGGCACCTACCGGAAAGCCTCCGGCCAGCCCTTTGGCAAGCGCGATAATATCCGGCTTGATGCCTGACTCCTGAAACGAAAACATATGGCCTGTCCGGCCAATACCTGCCTGCACTTCATCGGCAATAATCAATGCACCAAATTCATCAGCCGCGGCTCTGGCTTCGGCCATATAATCGCTTGGCACCTGTTTAGCACCGCCTTCGCCCTGCACAGGCTCGATCATGATTGCCGCCACATGCGGCCCCATCGCCGCGCGTAGACTGTTCAGATTACCAAAGCTGACATGCTCGAATCCGGCAGGCATAGGACCAAATCCAGTCCGGAATGCGGGGCGATCCGTTGCCGCCAGCATGCCCAATGTCCGGCCATGAAACGCACCTGACGCACACAGAATGGTCATCCGTTCAGGCATGCCTGCTTCATGCGCGGCGCGGCGGGCGATCTTCACCGATGCTTCGGTCGCTTCGGCACCCGAATTACAGAAGAAAACCTGATCAAGCCCCGACAGGGACGCAAGTTTTTTCGCCACACGTTCCTGACCCGGAATCCGGTACAGATTGGATGTATGCCATAATGCACCAGCTTGTGCCTGTAAGGCTGCCACCAGCTTAGGATGTGCATGACCAAGCGTATTCACCGCAATACCGCTTGCACAATCGAGATAGCGCGTGCCATCTTCACTTTCCAGCCAGCAACCATCACCGCGCACGAACGCAATTTCGGTGCGTCCGTAGGTTTTCATAACGGCAGTGTTTTCGGCGTAATTTGTCATCGTTCTTTCATTATATCGTCAAAATTATATATCAAGGATGCCCAGCTAGCCATTATGGGCAGACGCATCATGAACACGCCAAAAATGTCCCCAAAAGCAAACCACCCCCGAAATATGATCGAAGGTGGATAAACAGATTATATATGGCGGTTCACACCCTGAATTAAGCAGACAATCAGCATTTTACCGCAGAATGTCAAGAAACTAAGCATTTTGGCGACTGGTCAGTCCTGAATGAAATGTTTCGCCAGTCGCAAACCCTGCGACTGATAGTTTGATCCGCTACCACCGCTACCATAAAGCGTTTCGGGTATCGCGCACATCGGCTCATAAACAAGGCGGCACACTGTCTGATCCTGTTCGATCAAAAACGGCACATCATGCGATCGTACTTCCAGTACCGCCCGCGTTGGCGTTGCCCCTATTTCGGCAACCCCGAAGCCCGGGTCAAAAAAGCCAGCATAATGTGCGCGGAATTCACCGACACGCGTATCATAGGCGCGCATTTCGGCAGCATGGTCTTTGGGTACGGTTACAAATTCACGGCTTGCCAGAATATAGAATTCATCCGGATTAAGCACCAGCCCGCCAGCCGTCAGATCGGCAGGCGTTAACTGTTCCCAGAATTCGTTGACCACGGCGCTGGCTGGTGCGTCGATATCGATCAGACCGGCATGTTTGCGCGCGCGCCAGCCAATCATGCCGCTTTGGGTGTCTGGTGCCAGATTGACCGACAAAGCAACACCATCGCGGATATCCGGCGTATCGGTGCCATGCACAAGCCCGACCCGACTTTGCAGATCCTGCATCATATCATCCGAAATATGGGGCTGGCCGCGGCGCAGACGCAATTGCGAAAGCCGCGACCCCGCCCGCACCAGAACCGAAAAGGTACGCGGCGAGATTTCGGCATATAGCGCGCCATGATAGCCTGCTTTTACCGCTTCGAATTCCAGCGCATTATCGGTGATAAGGCGGGTGAAAATATCAAGCCGGCCTGTCGAACTTTTGGGGTTAGCCATCGCCGACAGATCCGCCGTCAGCGCCAGAGACTCCTGTAATTTGACGATATAGACACAGCCGCGTTCGAGCACCGCGCCAGCACTCAGGTCGATCTTGTGCATGGCGAATTTTTCCAGCTTTTGCGCAACCGTACTGTCAGCTCCGGGCAAAAAGGATGCCTGCACACGCCAGGCCTCGGCACCAAGACGTAAATCAAGGCTGGCCGGTTGCAACTGGCCGTCGGCAAAATCATTATCACCTGACAGAATAATACCGGCATCAGCCGCGGCGCGAAGCGCCTGTACTGGCAAAATACCGTCATTCTGGTTAGTTGTTTCGGCCATTTGATCTATATCCTTATCCGGTTTGGTGCCTGCGCTAGCCATCAATCAGCGCCTTTATAGCATTATCAAAACGATCTGTGACTAGCTTTTCAAGCGGTACCCTGTTTTCAACGCGTGAAAGCATAAAGTACCAAGCACTATATTAAGACCAACAAGACATAAAATGCCTGTCATAAGTGGTCGATCAGCTACCCCGATCATGCCAAACCGAAACCCGTCAATCGCATAAAACACCGGGTTCAAAGCGGCTATCGTATCAAAAGGAGCTGGCAGACGGTTGATCGAATAAAACGTGCCCGAAAGAAAAGCCAGAGGCTGAATGACAAAATTGGTGATGGCCGCCATTTCATCAAATTTATTGGCCCATATACCTGCCAATATACCGGCAAAGGCCATTACCAGCGCTCCCAGAAACATGAATAACAAAGCTGTAAAGGGTGCGCTTGGCAAGGTGCCGCCACCCAATATGACCAAAGCAAGCGCCGTCACCAGACCTACAAGAACACCGCGTGTGACCCCTGCCAGTGACATTGCCGCCAGCACTTCGCCAGCGCCAAGTGGCGGCATCAACACATCAACAATCGTGCCTTGTACCTTGGATATGACAAGTGACGATGATGTATTGGCAAAGGCATTCTGCAACACATTCATCATCACCAGACCGGGGATTAGAAAGGTCACGAAATCGACCCCGGCCGTCAGATTGGCACGATTGCCAACCGCCACGGCAAATACCATCAGAAACAAAACCGATGTAATCATGGGCGCAATCAGTGTTTGCATCAGAATTTTCATGAAACGCCGCACTTCGCGCATATATAAAGTGTACATGCCAATTGTGTTGAGCGCGCCGATTTTGACAGGCCGGACGATATGGTTATCCGCCATTTCGTCCGATATGTTATCTGTGCCCGATAGTGGGGGTGCCGTTGGATCCGGCGATTGCTTATTTTTGGCCGTCTGCGTCATGCCCGCCAAAATAAGCACAGCGATGCAAAAGCGCAATGCCTAGAAAGCTTGGCAAACAATTGATATCCGGTTTGGCATCGAAATGGTTTCGGCATAGACTGTTGTCAATTTCGACAGCAACCATCATTTAGCGGCAAAGCCAGCATGGATCAAAGCAGAATTAAAAAAAGGCTTATGAATAAAGCTGTGCATTACCTTGGCCGCTATGCAACATCACAGCACCGCCTTGGTCAGGTGCTGGCACGCTTTGCAACGCGCAAACTTGCCGATGCAGATGAAGCTGAAATCGAAGCGGCGATTGCCGAAACCATCGCGCAATGCGCCGAATTTGGCTATGTACAGGATGACGTCTATGCCCGCAGTCAGGCGCGAAGCCAGCGTAATCAGGGTCGTTCGGCGCGCGTCATTCGACAGCGTCTGCGTCAGCATGCAATCGACCATGACGCTATTAAAGCTGCCATTGATGAAGCCGATGAGCATGTTGAGGATGGTGAATTGCTTGCGGCCTTCCGGTTTGCGCGTCGTCGCCGACTTGGTGTTTTTGCAACAGCATACAGTTCACTCGACCCGCAAATTTTGCGTAACCGGCATCTTGGCTCCCTGGCACGTGCCGGCTTTTCAATGGCCATTTGCCAGCAGGTTCTGGCTGTAGCTGATCGCGATGAAGCCGAAGCCCTGATAGATACACTTGTCGACGGTACGCCAGATACCGACCTGTAAGCTGAATTTTCTATGCATCTCAGCCTTGCCATCACGCCTTCCAGTACATAGGCTAAAACAAACAGGCTTAAGCCGGCAATGGAGAGTTCAATGGAAGCAGTTTCAGTTTTCGCGCCAAGTCAGGAACTGGCAGCACAGGCACATGCGGATGACGCAAAATATAAAACACTTTACGAGGCATCAATTGCCGATCCGGATGCTTTCTGGGATACGCATGGCAAGCGCATCGACTGGATGAAACCCTATAGCCAGATAAGCGATGTATCCTATGATGCTAATGACCTGCACATAAAATGGTATGCTGACGGTACCTTGAATGCGTCGGTTAACTGTCTTGACCGGCATCTGCAAAGCCGTGGCGACCAAACCGCAATCATCTGGGAAGGTGACGATCCGAACGATCAGCGGCATATCTCATATCGCGATCTGCATGAAGAAGTCTGCAAATTTGCCAATGTGCTTAAAGAAAACGGAGCACAGAAAGGTGATTGTATAACCATTTATATGCCGATGATCCCAGAAGCTACCGTAGCGATGCTTGCGTGCGCGCGCATTGGTGCGGTACATTCGGTTGTGTTTGGCGG
>JBMZPN010000088.1:0-6753 GCA_049620845.1 Puniceispirillum sp. (SeqCode) | reverse complement strand
GGTGAAGGGATTCGAACCCTCGACCCCAACCTTGGCAAGGTTGTGCTCTACCACTGAGCTACACCCGCGTCGCATCCACCATTACAGGCGGGATACGGTTAACGCGAACCGCTGGATGCTGGTATAATCCAAGCCCTGCGCCCACGCAAGCCTATTTTAATAACTTCTTGCGCTGATCTTCAGACTTTTAGCCATAGACCATTTGGTAAGCTGAAATATGCCAGAGTCCGGATAGGCTTTTGTGCCAAAAGCCGTTTCAGATCGCATCGATTGTGAAAGTGATGAATGTCTGGTGCTTCAGGCCGATAAATCCATACCATCTGCCAGAAGCCAGCACTCAAGACCAGTTAGCGATCAAGCCCTGTGGTTAGCGATCAAGATAGGTATAGTCGATGTCTTTCCAGCTATCGGTCGGGAACATCCAGATGATTTCAAGCGGTTCATCGCCGGTATTTTTGAGACCATGTTCTTCGCCAGGCGGAATATAAACCACATCATGCGCGCTGACTGCACGCGTCTGGTCATTGGCCATCAGCATGAGGCCGCTACCCGATTTGATAAAATAGACTTCCTGCGGGGCGTGGATATGTGGCGGTAATTCACTGCCAACGGGTATCACCAGACAGCCAACCGACAGGCCATGACTTTGATGCAGATTCGCGTCAACCAGATAACAGAAACGCAGATCGGGATTTGCCCCAATGGCAATGCGTTCGGGGCCATGCTGATCCCATGTGGCGTCATTCAGATTGCTGATAAATATCTTTTCATCGGTCATATGTGTCACCTAGCATCTGTTGCATTGTGCTAGCCGGTTCATTTTTGCTTGCCAAAAATCTGCGAGATCAGCAACAGACCCGATGAAATGATAATCAGAATGGTCGAAATGGCCGCGATGGTCGGATCGATCTGGTCGCGCAAGGCCAGAAACATGCTGCGCGTGATGGTCGAATTGTCACCACCCGAAACAAATAGTGAAATAATGACTTCGTCAAAAGAGGTCAGAAACGCAATCAGCGATGCCGAGATGATCGAGAATTTGATCTGCGGCAAGGTGATTTCCATAAAGGCGCGCAGACGTGTTGCCCCTAGTGAACGCGCGACCTTTTCCTGATTCATGTCATAATTTTTCAAGGCCGAAAGGATGATAATCAGTACCAGCGGCATCGCCACCAGCGAATGCCCCAGCACCAGACCGGAGATGCTGTTGACCATTTTGAACTGGACAAAGAAATAGAACAGGCCGATGGCCACCAGAATAACCGGCACCATCATCGGCGAAATCATGATCGGAAACAGAATGCTGCGAAGGCGGGAATTGCTGTTTATCAGCCCGTAGGCGGCCATCGTACCAATCGGCGTTGCCACCAAAATGGTCAGAATGGCGACTTTGACGGATGTCCATGTGGCGGCCATCCAGTCATTAAAGCCGTTTTCTACTTTCCATGAGAAGAAGTAGTTTTCATACCAGCGCAGGGAAAAGGTCTTGGGTGGAAATTCAAGATACTGGCTTTCCGAAAAGGACATCGGAATGACGATCAAGGACGGCACAATCAGAAGAAACAGAATCAGCCCCGAGAAGATGTAAAGCCAGAGACGGTCTTTGAGCTTGATCTGTGTTTCGGATACATGTTTGTGGAAAAAGCGCATCGGTTAGCTCCTTTGACCGAGCTGGTCGATCGAGATAAGCCTTGACGCCAGATACAGAATCAACATCGTCACTACGAGCAGGACAACACCCAGCGCACTGGCCGCGCCCCAGCTGAAATAAAGTTCGATATTGCTGGAAATTTTCATCGCCGCCATGATCACACGGCCACCGCCAAGCACCGCCGGTGTGACATAGAAGCCCAGACACAGAACAAAGACAATCAACAGACCTGCCAGAAGGCCTGGGATGCTCATCGGGAAAAATACTGTCCAGAACGCCCGCGTCGGGGTCGCGCCCAGACTCGATGCCGCTTTCAGGCAATCCTTGTCGATCGCGCGCATATTCGCATAAAGCGGCAGGATCAAAAATGGCAACATGATATGCACCATGCCAATCAAGGTGCCCGAAGTATTATGCACGAATTTGATCGGTTCGGCGATCAACCCTAGATCAACTGCCAGATTATTCACCAGCCCTTTTTTCTGGAGCAGTACCAGCCAGGCATAAGTGCGTACCAGCAGGCTTGTCCAGAACGGGATCAGAACACCAATCATGCAGATATTCGCCCAGCGGTTTGACAGTTGTGACATGAAATAGGCCAGCGGATAGCCAATCAGCGCGCAAATCAGCGTGGTCAGAAAGCTGATCTTGAAGGTGGTGATGAAAATACGGATATAGGCCTTGCTTTCGATCATCCGCGTGTAGTTTTCGAATGATAATGTGCCGTCACGCCCGATAAAGGACAGATAGAACAGCCATCCGATGGGAATGATAATCAGCGCACCAACCATAAGCAGATAGGGCAAGGTCAGGCCGAAAAAAGTGTATTTTTCGCGGCCTGCCAGTTGGCGCAAGCTGGCTTCGTTCAGATGTTCCGCAACATGTGCCATTATGCGTTTTCCACGAAATAGCTATCGGCCAAGCGCAGACCAACCGAGATTTTTTCACCAATGCCGGGAATGGCCTGTTTCACATCGGTGCCATTCTGGATGCGCATCTGCAAGGTTTGTCCGCCATAGGTGGCCTGATCAAGCTCGATCACCAGCAACTGGCTTTCGCCCTGAAAAATCGAGTCCTTGACGATGCCCTTAAAGTGGTTGGTGTTTTTTTCCTTTTTGCTGGTCAGGAACAGTTTTTCCGGCCGGATCACAAGCAGAAAGTCGCCGTCCTTTTCGACTTTGTGATTGACCAGAACTTCGGCTTTGCCAAGTACGGCTTTCTTGTTCTTGACCGCGACAGGAACAAGGCTGGACTCACCGATAAAGTCGGCAATAAAGGCATTATTCGGTTTCTGATAGATGTCATTCGGACTGCCAAGCTGCTGAAGCTGGCCGTCATTGATCACGGCGATCCGGTCAGACATGGTCAGCGCTTCTTTCTGGTCATGCGTCACATAGACCGTGGTCATATTGAGGCTGTCATGCAGTTGGCGCAATTCGATCTGCATCTCTTCGCGAAGCTTCTTGTCGAGCGCCGATAGCGGCTCATCCATCAGCAAAATCTGCGGCTTAAAGACAATTGCACGGGCTAGGGCAACGCGCTGACGCTGGCCGCCGGAAAGTTCGTCAACGCGGCGATGACCAAGGCCATCAAGCTTTACCGTGGCAAGCGCCTCTTCGACGCTGGTTCTGGTATCTGCCGCACTGACACCGCGTAATTTCTGCGGATAGCCGACATTCTGTTCGACATTCATATGCGGGAACAGGGCGTAATTCTGAAACACCATGCCAATACCGCGCAAATGCGGCGGTTTCAACACGACTTCTTCATCGCCAAATTTGACACTGCCATGGTCGGGGCTGGTAAAGCCTGCCAGCACCATCAGCAAGGTTGTCTTGCCCGAACCCGAAGGCCCCAGCAAGGTCAGAAATTCACCCGATGTGACATCAAGGCTGACATCATTCAGGGCAAAAAAATCACCATATTTTTTGGTGATATTTGCAATCGAAATATTTAAAGAACTATTTTTCATGATTGTGACTTAAGTAATGTGATGGAAAGGCAAATAGTAGAGCAGGGATTCCGGATAGCCGGAGAGCCTATGCCCTCCGGCTTTGTTTAGTCCGGTTGAACGACTATTCAGTCATCATTTCGGTGTATTTTTCAGCTGCGATGGTGCGCCATTTGGCATACCACTCGGTCTTCAATGTCAGCTGATGCTTTGCATTGTCAGGATGACTTGGCATCTGGCGTGCGCGTGAATCTTCCATCAGGCCAAGCTCATAGACCTTTTTGTTGGTCGGACCATAGGTGATGTATTTGGCAAATTCAGCCATATATTCAGGCTTCATCATCTCGGCAATATATTTCATTGCCAGATCCTTGTTCTTGGCGCCTTTCGGAATGCCGTAGCCTTCCCAGTCCATGATGCCGGTCTTCCAGTCATAAGACACTTTGGCACCGTCAAGTTTGGCCACGTCAAAACGACCATTCCAGCCAGTTGTCATGTCAACTTCGCCATCTTTCATCAGCTGGGCATGCTGGGCACCTGATGTCCACCAGACCGCAATGTGATCCTTGATCGAACGGATTTTATCAAGCGCGCGATCGATGCCTTCTTCGCTATCAAGCACGGTGTAGATCTGATCCATTGGCACGCCATCGGCAAGCAGCGCTGCCTCTAGCTGGGCGTCCATTTTGGCACGCATGGCGCGGGTGCCGGGGAATTTGTCTACATCAAAGAAATCGGCCCAGCTACGTGGTCCGTTATCACCATAGGTATCGGTATTCCATGCGGCAACAACCGAGAAAATATCGGCGCCGGCACAGTAATCGCTATACATGCCAGGCAAATGGTTGCTGACATCGATTACCGAATAATCAAGCTTTTCAAGAATGCCTTCGGCACCACCGGATGCACAGCCACCGGCACCACTTGAGAAAATGTCGAATTTATCCGCGCCTGATTTAACCATCAGTTTGACGTCAGAAATACCACCATATGTATCTTCCTTGACGGTAATGCCCATGGCCTTGGCCGCCGGCTGGAAAATACCGACTGACTGGCCTTTCTGATAGGCGCCGCCCCATGACACGATGCGCAATGTATCGGCAAAGCTGGCAGTTGAGACGCTCATCACGCCTGCGATTGCTGCTGTGACAGCAAGCGTTTTCATTTTAAGCATATTTTTCATTATTTCCCCCTGAGGTGATTTAAACTGAAAATTAACACGAATTGAGGTTGCACAATGATTCTAGGCTAGTCAAACTTTTCAATAAACTAATGTAAAATTTCCATGAGCTCATAGATCGCAATGAATATCCAGAAACTCGAAACATTTACCTCGCGTTATGTCAGTTTTGTCAAAGTCACAACCGAAGACGGGATGAGCGGCATCGGCCAGATGTCTACATATCATGCTGATATTACCGCCATGGTGTTTCACCGGCAGATCGCACCGTGGGTGCTGGGACAATCGATCGCGGCGGCGCATCATGACCATGATGGTGCGAATCCCCGCGCCGTGTTTGCCAATCTGGCGGCGCTGGTAACCGAACGCGAGCATAAATTCCCCGGCTCCTATATCTATCGGGCGCTGGCCGGACTTGATACGGCGTTGTGGGATCTGGTGGCAAAAGCGGCAGAATTGCCCGTTACCGCGCTGATTGGTGGTCAGGCTGGCCAGCTTCGCGCCTATGCCTCATCGATGAAGCGCGATATTTCACCAGCCGATGAAGCCGCGCGTTTTTGCCAACTTCGCGACGAAAAGGGCTTTGATGCGTTCAAATTCCGCGTCGGTGCCGAATGCGGGCGCGGCAAGGATGAATGGCCCGGGCGCACCGAAGAGATTATCCCGACAGTGACCGCGGCGCTGGGTGACGGCATTGTCAAAATGGTCGATGCCAATAGCTGTTTTGGTGTCGATCGCGCGATCGAGGTCGGGCATATGCTGCAAGATCACGGCGTCACGCATTATGAAGAGCCATGCCCCTATTGGCATCCGGATGACACTTTGCAGGTGACGAACGCGCTGGATATCGATGTGACTGGCGGCGAACAGGATTGTGATATGCGCGTCTGGAAAGACATGATCGACCGCCGCATTGTCAATATCGTGCAACCCGATGTCATGTATATGGGCGGCATCACGCCGTGGTTGCAGGCGGCCGATATGGCGCAACAGGCCGGCCTTAAATGTACCCCGCATGCGGCGAATCTGTCGCTGGTGACGATCTGTACTATGCATGCGCTCAAGGCGATTGCGAATGCCGGTGCCTATCTGGAACTGTCAATCGAAGGGGCGGATTACTATCCGTGGCAGGACGGGCTGTTTCGGGGCGATCCGTTCAAGGTGACCGACGGGCATGTGACGATTGGCGATACACCCGGATGGGGAGTCGAGGTCAATCCCGACTGGCTGGCGGCGGCAGACTATGCGGTGAGCGAGTTTGAGGGGTAGAGAGCGGTGTTAAACCCGCAGCCAATATATCATTAACTGCCACACCCCACCCCTCACAAAACTTTGCGGAGTTCGCTGGCGATAATTTGCTGGGCGTCTTCGGTCAGATAGGGATGCATCGGCAAGGCCATGACCCGCGCACATAGATCATGCGTCACCGCCAACCCATCTGCCGATACCGGATAATGCTGATAAGGCGGTTGCTGGTGCATCGGGATCGGATAATAGATCGCGGTGGGCACGCCAGCCTCGCCCAGTCTGGCACAGACTGCATCACGGTCAGTCCCCTGTGGCAGTTTGACCGAATATTGCGCCCAGCTGGATGTGGCACCAGCGGATAGGGATGGCACCTCGAGCAGATTGCCAAGCATCGATGCATAGCGGTCAGCCACCGTCTGGCGGGCGGCAAGCTCATCGGCGAAAATATCAAGCTTGGCATCGAGTACGACCGCCTGCATCGTGTCCAGCCGTCCGGTCATGCCTATGCGCACATTGTCATATTTGGTCTTGCCCATGCCATGCACACGGCATGAACGGATGATCTCGGCGATGCTGTCATCATCGGTAAAGACCGCGCCGCCATCGCCATAAGCGCCAAGTGGTTTGGCCGGAAAAAAGCTGGTGCAGGTGATGTCCGCGAGCTGGCCAACAGGCCGACTGTCAAGGCTGGCACCAAAACTTTGCGCAGCATCATCGATCAAC